>JANQLR010000042.1 GCA_028280525.1 Longimicrobiales bacterium | reverse complement strand
GAAGTAGAGGGGGAAGGCCGCGAAGCCGACGGGCCCGTTGAAGCCCTCCTCGGCCACGCCGATGACGGTGAAGGTGTGCCCGTTCACCTCGATCGTCCGACCGACGACGGAGGGGTCTCCGCCGAAGCGGGAGTGCCAGTAGCCGTGTCCGAGGACGGCGACCGCGTGCGCGCCCCTCCCGGTACTCTCCGTGACCGGGTCGAAGAGGCGGCCGGCCGCGGGGCGCACGCCGTAGAGTTCGAAGATGTTCGCGGAGGCGAGAATGCCCATCAGCCGTTCGCTTCCCCCGTCGAAGGCGATCCCGACCTGGGCGAAGTTGTACGCCGCGACCGACTCGAAGGCGTCGCCGGCGCGATCCCGCAGATCCTGGAAGTGCGGGACCGAGTTACTCCCGTACTCGAGCCCCGGCCACGAGCGGTAGAGCTGGACGAGCTCCTCCGGCTGCTCCGTTCCGGGGAGCGGGCGGAAGAGGAGGCCGTGGATGGCCGAGAAGGTGGCGGCGTTGAGGCCGATCCCGAGGCCGAGAGTCACGACCGCGGTCAGGGTGAAGACGGGACTCTTCACGAGCATCCGTACACCGAACGTGAGGTCCTGCCACAGCCGCATCATCGCCGTCCTCGCCTCTGTAGGGTTCGAACGGGCCTACGCGACGAGGGGACGAGGGGTTTCCGGGACCGGGGAGCTCCGCGCGTGTGCGGCTACCAGCGGGCGAGTTCCTCCAGAGCGACCCGGATCCGCGGCGTCTGCGGGAGGATGACCTCCTCGAGCTGGGGCGCGTAGGCGACCCAGGTGTCCATCGCCCCCATCCGCTTGACGGGCGCGTCGAGCCAGGGGAAGAGATCGTCGGCGATCCGCGCCGAGATCTCCGCGCCGATGCCGAAGCTGGTCGCGTCCTCGTGGACGACGATCACCCGATTCGTCTTCCGCACCGAGGTCGCGATCGTCTCCATGTCGAGCGGGTTGAGCGTCCGCAGGTCGATCACCTCGGCGGAGATCCCCGTCTCCTTCTCGAGCTGGTTCGCGGCATCGGTCGACCGCTTCACGAGCGCCCCGCAGGTGACCAGCGTCAGGTCGGACCCCTCCCGGACGATGTTCGCCTGGCCGAAGGGGATCATGTAGTCGGGGCCCGGATAGCGGCCCTTGTTGTAGACCTGGCGGTACAGGTGCTTGTGCTCCAGGAAGAGGACCGGGTCCTCGCCCCGGATCGCGGTGCGCAGGAGGCCGGCCGCATCCTCCGCATTCGACGGCAGGACGACCCGCAGCCCCGGCGTGTGCGTGAAGAGCGTCGCACCGGTCTGCGAGTGGTAGATCGCTCCACCCCGCAGGTAGCCCCCGTACGTGGTCCGAATGACCACCGGGCAGGAGAAGGACCCCGCCGAGCGGTAGCGCATCGTCGCCAGCTCGTTCCGGATCTGGTGGAAGGCCGGCCAGATGTAGTCGAAGAACTGGATCTCGACGACGGGGCGAAGGCCGCGGAGCGCCATCCCGATCGCCCGCCCGACGATGTTCGCCTCGGCGAGGGGGGAGTTGAAGACGCGGTCCCCGCCGAACTTCGCCTGCAGGCCGTGCGTGACCTTGAAGACGCCGCCCTTCCCCTTCACCTCCTCCAGCGCCTCCTCGCGGGAGGCGTCGGCGACGTCCTCCCCGAAGACGACGATGCGCGGGTCGCGCTCCATCTCGTCGCGCATGCACGAGTTGAGGAGGTCGACCATGGTGAGCGCGCGGTCGTCGGAGTAGACCGGCTCCGTGGCGAAGTCGTCCGAGGTCGGATCGACCTCCTCGCTGAAGAGGTCCCGCATCGCCGTGGACGGGTGTGGCTGCGGGTGCTCCAGCGCCGCGTCCGCGGCCCGCGCCACCTCGGCCTTGCACTCCTCCACCACCGCGTCGAGCTCGTCGGCGGTCGCGAAGCCGTTCTCGATCAGCAGGGTCCGAGTGCGGAGGAGGGGGTCGCGCTGCGCCTGGGCCTCGCGCTCGTGCTCCGGACGGTAGCTCCGCTCGTCGTCCGACATCGAGTGCGAGTACGGGCGGGTGCAGTGCGCGTGCAGGAGGGCCGGACCCTGTCGCTCGCGGCAGTAGCGGACCAGCTCACCCGCCGTGCGGAAGGTGTCGACCACGTCGGTGCCGTCGCACTCGGCGATCTTCAGGCCGGGGAAGCCGGTGAGGAGCTTGGAGATGCTCCCGCCGGCGGTCTGTACCTCGACCGGGACGGAGATCGCGTACTCGTTGTCCTCGACGATGAAGAGGACGGGGAGCTTCAGGTTGCAGGCGGTGTTGAGCGCCTCCCAGAACTCCCCCTCCGAGGTGGTGCCGTCTCCGGTCGTGCAGACGACGATCTCGTCCTCGGCGAAGGAGGAGAGGTGCTCCTTCATCTCCTCCACCAGCGTCGCGCGGTACCCCGCCTCGGCCGCGCCGACCGCCTGCAGGAACTGCGTTCCGGTGGGCGACGAGGTGTTGGCGATGTTGTAGCGGGCGTCCCCGTAGTGCGCCGGCATCTGCCGCCCGCCGGAGGCCGGGTCCGCCTCGGCCGCGACGGCCTGCAGCATGTGGTCGAGGGAGGTCTGGCCGAGCGACAGGGCGAAGGCCCGGTCGCGGTAGTAGAAGAAGGACCAGTCCTTCGCCGGGTCCATGTGCTCCGCGACGGCCACGCCGATCGCCTCGTGTCCCGCGCCCGAGATCTGGAAGAAGATCTTGTTCTGCCGCTTCAGGGCGATCTCCCGGTCGTCGATGAAGCGGGAGGTCACCATCGTCCGGTAGAAGCGGAGCAGCTGCTCCGAGTCGAGTCCGGCGAGGTCGGCGGGGGCTTCGGGAGCGGGAGCTTCGGGGGTCATGGCAGGCGGGTGCAGATCCGGCACTCGGACCCGGCGCACCGGGTCATCTGGAACTCCGGAATCTAATGCAG
>JANQLR010000029.1 GCA_028280525.1 Longimicrobiales bacterium | reverse complement strand
CCGGTCTGCTCGCGGACGCCAGCCGGGCCGAGCGGAGCGCGCTCACCGGGATCGGGACTTCGCTCCTCGCGCTCGGTGCGATGGCGCTCCTCCTGTCGGCGGCGGGGCTCTACGCCGTGCTGAGCTTCGGGGTGGCCCGTCGCACTCGGGAGATCGGTGTTCGCATCGCGCTGGGGGCGAGCACCTTCCGGATCGCGCGGTCGGTCGGCCGCCACGTTGCGGCGAGCCTGGGCCTGGGGCTCCTCCTCGGCCTCGCCTTCGGGATGGTCGTGCTCAGGGTGGTGCGGTCCTTCCCCTTCGAGGTGCGCGTGGAACCGCTCCTTCACCTCGGGGCGCCCGGGCTGCTCCTCGCGGTCGTCGGGGTGGCCAGCGCGATCCGACCGCTGCGACGGGCGCTGACGATTCAACCCGCAGACGCGCTTCGCGCCGAGTAGCGGTCGCGTCGGTGCCCGGCGGGGGGCTCCGTCCCCACTTGGCGGCGATTCGGGCCGGGTGTATCCTACCCGTTCACGCGCCGCTCCGACGCAGGGATGTCGGGGCGGCGTGTCGCTTCCGGCCCGGCGTTCGCTCGGGGCCGCACCCAGTCGCAGGACGTTGGAGACGGATCATGCTCGACGAGATCAGAGACCGCATCGAAGAAGAGATCGCCAAGCTCACCCACGAGCTGAACGTCGAGCTGCCCGAGCGCATCAACAAGGCGGTCGAGCTCGGCGACCTGAGAGAGAACGCCGAGTACAAGTCGGCGCTGGAGCGACAGAGCTTCGTTCAGGCCCGGATCGGTCACCTTCAGACCCGCGTCTCCGAGCTGTCGAAGATCGATGTCAACGCCATGCCCGCCGACCGGTGCGGCTTCGGCTCGAAGGTCCGCCTGATGGACTACGGCATGGATGAGGAGGTCGTGTTCACCATCGTCGCAGGGGACTTCATGGACCTCGACTCCGGGCAGATCTCGATGGCCTCCCCGATCGGTCGCGGCCTGATG
Organism: Longimicrobiales bacterium; assembly: GCA_028280525.1. Classification (GTDB taxonomy): domain Bacteria; phylum Gemmatimonadota; class Gemmatimonadetes; order Longimicrobiales; family Gaopeijiaceae; genus Gaopeijia. The sequence continues at coordinate 8,724 of JANQLR010000029.1, read as the reverse complement.
GGCGCCCGTGAGGGGGAGGAGCTGACGATCACCCTCCCCGTGGGAGACCGGAAGTTCAAGGTGCTCGAGCTCACGACGCTGCCGATGCAGCTGGGGATGTCCGAGGAGGGCTGAGCCGACCACGGGGCGGTGCGTGCCGCCTGCGCCGCGTCCGCCCACGCGGCATCGAGGTCGGCCACCCGACCGCGCGTCGGGGGAAACCTCCGCTCGACCGAGGGTACCCGAGGAGCCCGGGCGAAACGCCGCCCCGTACCTGAGCTCCCTCCCTCCTCGCCGTGTCTCCCGAAGCACCCGTGCGTCCTCACTCCACCGTGACGGACCCCCCGTCCGACGCGCCCCCCTCCCCGGTCGTCGTCCTGGCCGAGGGGCTGTCGAAGTCGTACGAGGAGGCCGGTCGCGAGCACGTCGTCCTCTCCGGTCTCGACGCCTCGATCCGGCGCGGGGAGTTCGTCGCCCTCCTCGGACCGTCCGGGAGCGGGAAGTCGACGCTCCTGAACCTGGTGGCGGGGATCGATGCGCCGACCTCGGGGCGGCTGGAGGTGGCAGGGGTGGCGCTGCACGACCTGTCGGAGCGGGACCGAACTCTCTTCCGGCGTCGCCACCTCGGCTTCGTCTTCCAGTTCTTCAACCTCCTCCCGACGCTCACCGTCCTGGAGAACCTCCTTCTCCCCCTCGAGCTCAAGGGGCGGGTGGATTCGGGGTCGCAGGCGCGGGCGCTCGAGCTCCTCGACCGGGTGGGTCTCGCCTCGCGGGCGGACGCCTTCCCCGATCGCCTCTCCGGGGGTGAGCAGCAGCGGATCGCGATCGCACGGGCGCTCGTGCACGAGCCGGACCTGATCCTCGCCGACGAGCCGACCGGCAACCTCGATCCGGACACCGGGGAGCGGGTCCTCGGCCTGATCGACGAGCTGGTCCGCGAGACGGGGCGCACCCTCCTCGCGGTCACGCACTCCCGTGAGGTCGCCGAGCGCGCGGACCGCGTCCTGCGCCTCGATCACGGCCGGCTCGTCGAGGGCCGGGCGTGAGCCTCCTCGGGCGGGCCTCCCGCCGCTTCCTCCTCCGCCACCCCGGACAGCTCGCTCTCACCGTCCTCGGGGTCGCCCTCGGGGTGGCGGTCGTCGTCGCGATCGATCTCGCGATCCAGAGCTCCCGCGCAGCCTTCGAGGTCTCCACCGAGACGGTCGCGGGGCGGGCCACGCACCGCGTGGTCGGCGCGACCGGGGAGTTGCCGGAGGAGTTCTTTCGACGGCTGCGGGGAGAGATCGGCATCCGCGCTTCGGCTCCGGTCGTGGAGGGGTACGTCCGCGCCGATCGCTTCCCCGGCCGGGCGATCCGGGTCCTGGGTGTCGACCCCTTCTCCGAGCGGCCCTTCCGCGACTACCTCGGCGTCACCGGACCCGACCTCGACGTCGGGCGCTTCCTCACCGAACCGAATTCCGTCCTCCTCCCGGAGTCGATGGCGGACGGGCTGGCTCTCGGCGACTCGATCACCCTGGGCGTCGGCGGGAGCGTGGACGCGGTGGTCGTCGCCGGCATCCTCCGCTCCGACGCGGAGGGGAGCAGCGGCCTGAACGCCCTCCTCCTGACGGACGTGTCGACGGCGCAGCGCCTCTTCGGGCTGGAGGGCCGGCTCACGCACGTCGATCTGATCCTCCCGGAGGGCGAGGCCGGTCGGACCCGCGAGGCGGCGGTCCGCGCGATCCTCCCCACCGGCGCCCGACTCGAGCTCGCGGGGGCTCGCGCACAGCAGATGGCCGGGATGCTCTCGGCCTTCAACCTGAACCTGACGGCGCTCTCCCTCCTGGCGCTCGTCTTCGGGATGTTCCTGATCTACAACGCGATGACCTTCTCGGTCGTGCAGCGCCGGGAGCTGCTGGGCGGGCTGCGCACCCTCGGCGTCACCCGCGGCGAGATCGTGCGCATGGTGGTCGGCGAGGCGGCGGTGACGGCGATCTCGGGGACACTGCTGGGGCTCCTCGGAGGGGTCGTCCTCGGCCGCGGGCTCGTGCAGCTCGTCACCCGCACGATCAACGACCTCTACTTCGTCCTCGCGGTCGAGGGGCTCGTCGTACCGCCGGTCGTCCTCCTCAAGGGTGGCCTCCTCGGCACGGCGGCGGCCCTCGTCGCGACGCTCCCCGCCGTCCTCGAGGCAGTCAACGCCCCGCCCCGCGCGAGCACCACCCGCTCGGTCGTGGAGGACCGTGCCCGCGATCTCGTCCCGAGAGCGGCCGGCGGGGGTCTCCTCCTCGGCGTCCTCGGGGGCGGCCTCCTCGCGATCCCCTCCCGCTCGCTCCTGATCTCCTTCGCCGGGCTCGCCGCCGCCCTCCTCGGGATCGCACTCCTGACCCCGCTCGCGACCGTCGGACTGGTCCGCCTGCTCCGGCCCGTGCTCGGTCGTGGAATCGGGATCCTCGGCGTGATGGCCGCCCGGGGCGTGGTGCAGACGCTCTCGCGCACCGCCCCCGCGATCGCCTCCCTCGTGGTCGCGGTCTCGGTGACGGTCGGGCTCGGCATCATGATCTCCTCCTTCCGCACGACCGTCGTCCGCTGGCTCGACTACACGCTGCAGGCGGACGTCTACATCTCGCCGCCCTCGCTCGTCTCGTCGCGACCGCAGGGGGACCTGCCGCGCGCCCTCGTCGACCGTCTCCTCACCTTCGAGGGGATCGACGGGCACTCGACCTATCGCGGGGTCACCGTCCCCTCCGACGACGGACCTCTGAACCTCGTCGCCCTCGAACTCGATCCGCGGGGCGAGCGGTCTTTCGGCTTCATCGAGGGGGAGCGGGAGGCGGCCTTCGCCAGATTCCGCACCGGCGAGGGGGCGATCGTCTCGGAGCCCTTCGCCTACCGAACCGGGCTCGGGCTGGGCGACACCGTCCGTGTGGCCGGGACCCGTTCCGAACTCGCCCTCCCCATCGAGGGGATCTTCACCGACTACGGCTCCGAGCGGGGGAGCGTCATGATCGGGCGGCGCGCCTTCGATCGGCACTTCGACGACGCCCGCATCACCTCGCTCGGGATCTTCCTGAAGGAGGGGGCCGACCTCGATGCCGCCGTCCTCGGGCTGGAGGCGCTCGTCGGGGAGGGGGAGACCGCGGTCATCCGCTCGAACCGGACCCTGCGCGACGGCTCCCTCGAGGTCTTCGACCGCACCTTCGCAATCACCGGCGTCCTGCGGGCGCTCGCCTTCGTCGTCGCCTTCATCGGGGTGCTCAGCGCGCTGATGGCGCTCCAGCTCGAACGCGCGCGCGAACTCGGGGTCCTGCGCGCGAACGGGCTGACCCCCGGACAGGTGTGGGGGCTGGTGACGGCCCAGACCGGGCTCCTCGGCACCGTCGCGGGTCTCCTCGCCATCCCGGCCGGCTTCCTGCTCGCGGTGATCATGATCTTCGTGGTCAACAAGCGCTCCTTCGGGTGGACGCTGCAGATGGAGGTCGGGAGCACCGTCTTCGTGCAGGCCGTCCTCCTCGCCCTCGCGGGTGCGCTCCTGGCCGGGCTCTGGCCCGCGTGGCGCATGAGCCGCACCTCCCCCGCCGTCGCGCTGAGGGACGAATGACGACCCCGTCGAAGCCGGCCGGCACGGGCCGCTGGTGGACGATCGCCGGCGCGGTCGTCGTGGTCCTCCTCCTGCGCCTCGCCGGGGCGTTCGGCGGCGACTCCGCCTCGACCGTCCGCGCCGGGAGCTCGACGATCGAGCTCGGCGAGGCGCTCGCGGGTGCGGACACCGCCGGCTACGCGCGCGCCCTCGAACCGCGCGACTTCGTCTTCCCCGTGGACCACGGTGCCCACCCGGACTTCCGCACCGAGTGGTGGTACGTCACCAACAACCTCTTCGCGGCGGACGGTCGGCGCTTCGGCGTCCACTTCACCGTCTTCCGCTCCGCTCTCGCCCCGCCGACGCCCGCCGTCGACACCCTCGGCGGATGGGCCACGCGGCAGGTCTACATGGGCCACTTCGCCGTCGCGGACGTCCGAAACGAGCGCTTTCGGGAGGGGGAGCGCTTCACCCGGGGTGCCGCCGGCCTCGCCGGGGCCCGTTCCGAACCGCTCCGCGTCTGGATGGACGACTGGGCGCTCGAACAGGTCGGGGACTCGGTCTTCCCGCTCCGACTGGTGGCCCGCCACGAAGGGGCCGAGGTCGATCTTCGGCTCGAGCCCGCGAAGCCGCGCATCCTGCAGGGAGATCGCGGGCTGAGTCAGAAGGGCGACGAGCCCGGCAACGCCTCGTACTACTACTCCTACTCGCGGCTGCGCACCTCCGGAGTCGTCGTTCTGGACGGCGACACGATCCCGGTCGAGGGCCAGTCGTGGATGGACCGGGAGTGGAGCACCAGCGCCCTCGACTCGACGCAGGCCGGGTGGGACTGGTTTGCCCTCCAGCTCGAGGACGGGCGGGACCTGATGGTGTACCGCCTGCGCGGAAGGGACGGCTCGACCGAACCGCTCTCGAAGGGGGTCGTCGTGGCCGAGGACGGCGCCGTGACTCACCTCGACGCCCCCGACTTCTCGCTCGAGGTGCTGGAGGGGTGGACCTCCCCGATCGACGGGTCGGAGTACCCCTCCGTCTGGCGCGTGCGGGTTCCGGGCGAGGAGATCGATCTGCGCGTGACCCCGGTACTGCGCGACCAGGAGATGGACGTGACGGTGCGCTACTGGGAGGGGGCGGTCGACCTGGCCGACGGGGCGAGCGGGGCGCCGGCGGGGCGCGGCTACGTCGAACTCACCGGGTACGCCGGTGCGGAGGGGTCCGGCCGGCGCCGCTAAAGCTCCTGCCGCACCGACCCGACGCTCCGGACATGGCCAGAATCCTCGTCATCGATGATGACCCGTTCGTTCGCTCGATGGTGGAGCGGACCCTCCGGACCTTCGGGCACCGCGTACGGGTGGTCGAGGACGGGGAGCAGGGGCTCGAGGTCCTCGCGCGGTGCGATGTGGACCTGGTCGTGACCGACATCCTCATGCCGGGGAAGGAGGGGATTGAGACGATCGTCGACATTCGCTCCTGGCACGGACCGGTGCCGATTCTCGCGATCTCCGGCGGAGGAGCGACCTCGGCGCCCGAGGGTCCGCTCGAGGACGCCAGACTCATCGGGGCGGACGCGACGCTCGCCAAGCCCTTCGACGTGCCGACGCTGATCGGCGCCGTCGACCGGCCCCTGGAGACGGCCGCCGCCTGACCCGCCCGGGGGTCAGCCCTTCTTCCGCTTCCGGACCTGCTGGCGGGCGTCCAGCCGCACGTGCACGTGTGACGGCAGGGCATCGGTGATCAGCCGGGCTCCGCGCGCCTGCAGCAGCCACTGCCAGATCCAGTTCACGAGGACCAGGATCTTGTTGCGGTAGCCGATGAGGAAGAGGACGTGGATCATGCTCCACAGGATCCACGCGAAGAGGCCGCGGTAGGTGCGGCCACCGATGTCCGCGACGGCGCGGGCGCGCCCGATCGTGGCCATGTTGCCCTTGTCGCGGTAGAGGAAGCGCCCGCGCCCCGATTCGTCGACCTCCCGCTGGGGGACCTCCCGGGCCACGATCGCCCCCACGAAGTCGCCCATCTGCATCGCCGCCTGAGCGACGCCGGGGACGGGCTGGTCGGTACGGGGGTCGGTCAGGCAGGCCAGGTCCCCGACGACGAAGACCTCCGGGTAGCCGGGCACCGAGCAGTCCTGCTGCACCACGACGCGGCCCTGCCGGTCCTGCTCGACCCCGAGCGTGGAGGCGAGCCCGACCGCCTTCACCCCGGCGGCCCAGATCACGTTCTTCGCCGGGATCCGCTCGTCCCCGGCGTAGACCGCGTCCTCGGTGACCTCGGTGACGAAGGTGTTCAGCCGGACCTCGACCCCCATCGAGCGGAGATCCTCGAGTGCGGCCTTCGAGGCGGCCTCGCTCATCCCCGGGAGCACCCGATCCGCTCCCTCGACGACGATGATCTTGGAGGAGCTCGTGTCGACCCGCCGGAAGTCGCGCACCACGGTCCGGGTCGCGATCTCGCGCAGCGCCCCGGCCATTTCGACCCCGGTCGGGCCCCCGCCCACCACTACGAAGGTCAGCTCCGCGCCCCGCCGTTGCGCATCCTCCTCGAACTCGGCCCGTTCGAAGGCGAGCAGCATCCGCCGACGGATCGTGATCGCGTCGTCGAGCGTCTTGAGGCCGGGGGCGTCCACCTCCCAGTCCGGGTTGCCGAAGTAGGTGTGCGTGACCCCCGCAGCCAGGACGAGGAAGTCGTAGCGGACGGCACGGGAGCCGACGTAGACCACGCGGTTCTCCAGGTCGACGCGGGAGACTTCGCCCAGGGCCACCTGGACGTTCTTCTGCCGAGAGAAGACGCCGCGGATCGGGCCTGCGATGTCCGCCGGGGAGAGCGCCGCCGTGGCCACCTGATAGAGGAGCGGCTGGAAGACGTGGTGGTTCTTCCGGTCGATGAGCACCACCTCGCAGTCCGCCTTCGCGAGCTGGCGCACGGTGTGGATGCCGCCGAAACCACCCCCGACCACCACGACGCGCGGGCGACGGGCGAGGAGGAGCGGGGGAGCATCGGATCCGGTCTCCGGCTCGGTCGTCGGGGCCGCCGCGGGCTCTGCGGTTGCGCCCCGGGCGCCCGAAGGCTCCGCCCGCGCGTCGATCGGTACTGCCTCGTCCATCAATGATCCACAGGGTGGGGTTTCAACTTTTCTGAAAATCGCATCATCGGACGGGATAGCGAACCTTCTGGGGTTGCACTACCGTACCCTATGTAGAGGACAACCTGTAGAGGACGACGAACCTATGACGCCGATTCGACTGACCCAGAGCACGGCCCTCGTCCTGGCGGCGCTGGCCGCCGGACACCGACACGGCTTCTCCATCATGGAGGCGACCGGGCTCCCGAGCGGGACGGTCTATCCCGTGCTGCGTCGACTGGAGGGGGAGGGGGCGGTCTCGTCGATGTGGGAGGGAGAGGAGGCGGCCAAGGCCGCCGGGCGGCCGCGTCGTCGCACCTACGACCTGACCCCTCACGGTCATGGCGCGGCCGGGGCGGTCGCGGAACGGCTCGCCCCGACCGGCCTGTTCCTCGAGCGCCGGACCTCGGCGCCCGGCGAGGTCTGACGACTCGCCCCGAGCGAGTGGTCGAGGGGGGATGAGAATGCTCCGACGGTGGATCCGAATCGCGGTCCACGGGCTGTCCCGCGACGAGCGCGACCGCTGGCGGGAGGAGTGGCTCGCGGATGCGGAGGCGCTGGAGCAGGCCGGCGCGGGGCGGGCGGATCGGTGGAGTCTGGCGGTGGGGATCGGCCTCGCCGTGGTGAAGATGCGACTGGAGGGTGTGCGGATGGATGGGTGGATGAGGGAGGTACGGCTGGCGTTCCGGTCGCTGTGGCGGAGGCCCGGCTTCGCGGCCGTGGCGATCCTGACGCTCGGTCTGGGGATCGGGAGCACGACGGCGGTGGTGAGCGTGGTGCGAGGGGTGCTGCTCGAGCCGCTCCCGTACCCGGAGGCGCACGAGCTGGTGCTGGTGCACACCGCATTCCCCGCCCTGGGGTTCGACGAATTCTGGATGTCCCCGCCCGAGTACGGGGAGCTGACCGAGCGGAGTCGTTCGGTGTTCGAGTCGCTGGGTGCCTACCGGACGTGGGATCGGAGCATCGGGGGAGGCGATGAGCCGGAGCGGGTGACCTCGGCCGCCGCAACGGCCTCCCTCTTCACCACCCTGGGCATCGACGCCGCGATCGGACGGGTCTTCGACGACGCGGAGGACGCTCCCGGAGGGCCGGTCGTGGCTCTCCTGTCGTGGGGTCTGTGGGAGCGTTCGTTCGGGGGGGACCGGGAGATCATCGGTCGCGTCATCGAGGTGGACGGCGACCCCGTGGAGGTCGTCGGCGTCCTTCCCGCGGACTTCGACCTGGAGGACGCGGGGGTCGAGATCTGGCTCCCCTCTCAGATCGATCCCACCGACCTCGACCAGCGGGCCTCCCACTGGCTGCGCGTCATCGGTCGGCTCCGGGATGGACGTACGCCGGCGGATGCCCGTCGCGAGATCGACAACCTGGTTCACCGCTGGGAGGAGGACTCGGGTGGAGGGGGTCACCTGCCTCACCCCGAACGCCATCCACTCCTCGTGGAGGGGCTGCAGGACGACCTGGTCGGCGACGTCCGCACCGCGCTCTGGGTCCTGATGGGGGCGGTCGGCTTCGTGCTCCTCATCGCCTGCGTCAACGTGGCCAACCTCCTCCTCGTGCGGGCCGAGGATCGCCAGCGGGAGGTCTCGGTGCGCGCCGCACTCGGCGCCGGTCGAGGACGACTGGTGCAGCAGTTCCTGATCGAGGGGCTGCTCCTCGCCGGGGCCGGGGCGGCGCTCGGGATCGTGCTGGCCTCCGGGGGGCTCCGCCTCCTGCAGACCGCCGGAGGTGGAGAGCTTCCCCGACTGGCCGAGATCGATCTGGACCCGGTCGTGCTCCTGATCACCGTCGCGCTCACCGCCGGCGTCGGGGTCGTCTTCGGGCTCGCGCCCGCCCGGCACGCCATGTCCGCCGCTGCCGGAGGACTCCGCGCTTCGACCCGCACCACCGGCTCGCGCGCCCGGAAGGGAGTGCGTTCGGCGCTCGTGGTGGTCGAGACCGCGCTCGCTCTCGTCCTGGCGGTCGGCGCCGGGCTGATGCTCCGCTCCTTCGACTCGCTCACCGGGGTGAATCCCGGCTTCGAGGTGCGCGAGGCGCTGACCTTCAAGCTCTACCTGCCGAACTCCACCTA
>JANQLR010000113.1 GCA_028280525.1 Longimicrobiales bacterium | reverse complement strand
GACGTGGCGCGAGCCAGCGGGCGGCCGGGGGCCCGCTGCCCGTCCGAATCCGACAATCGATCGGGGGCGACGCCGGCGCATCCCGCTTCACCCAACTGTGACACGTCGGACGAAGGGCCGCACGCCCATCGGAGAGGCCGTGGTGGAACGGCGGGCCCGGGATCCAGCTTCAGCGGTCGTCGTCGCCGGACTCGATGGGGAGGAGCTGCACCCGCTCCACGTCCAACTCGTCGCGCAGGACGGCGAGGACCGACTCGCGGGTCACCTCGAGCAGTCGAATTCCGCGCGGCAGCTCGACCACGGCGGCGCGGACGCCGTCCGAGTCGAACACCTCCCACTCCTCTGGCCCGTCATCGCCGGGACGCTGAAACCGCTTCACCCAGACCGCGCCGTCGGTCGCGCCGTGCATCTCACGGAAGACGGGGAACCGGTCGGCGACTTCGATGGCGTGGACCGTTCGTCGCTGTTCTGCCCGCGCCTCCGCAGGGAGCTGGGCCACCTCGTCTTCGATGTACGCCTCCAGGTCTCCCGGCCCGACGTCGCGCTCGTGGTCCGGCCACCGGATGATTCGGCGCAGCCCGCTTGCGTCGAAGCGCCGCACCTCGGGCTCGTTTCCGATCCCGACCCAGTACCCCGTCTCGTCGCCCGCCGCACTGGCTCGGAACCCGAAGGTCGGTCCACCGACCATCCGGCCCTCTGCGATGCGGCCCATCCGGGCGTGTGGTTGGCGCGGAAGGGTATCCCGCGTCTCGCCATCCGGGTGGATGCCGACGTACTCGGAGTAGTTGAGCTCGAACCCGGTGTCCGGAATGACGAACTGGGGGCTCTGCAGAACGACGTATCCGTCCTCGAGCAACGTCACCATGTTGGCGTTCAGAACGTCCGCCCCGATGGATCGGAGCTGAAGGAAGCGGCCGTCCCTCGCGTCGAAGTCGGTCAGGCGCCGGAGTCGAGGATCCCAGACGCGAAGGGTGTCTCCGCGCGGGAAGATGTTGCCGGGGAACCCGAACTCCCCCGGACCTTCCCCGGGCCCACCGATCGCGCGCTCGAAGGTGCCGCTGGCGTCGAAGACGCGCAGCTCGCGACTTCCGCCGTCGCCGATCACGATTCGGCCGTCGGCGAGGCGCCGACCGTATGCGACCCTCGAGAGCTCATACTCCTGGCTCCCCTCGAGGACGCCGATCCGAACGGTCGGTTCCCCGACCCGCCAGCGCGGGAGCGTCTCCTCCCGGTTCATCACGATCTCGACCCCGGCGCTGTCCGAGCGAAGGACGGTCGGCCCGGCCGCGCCCGCGTCCCCATCGGCGCATCCGCTCGCGGCGACGAGGAGGAGGATGGCCCACCGCGTCCCGGAGCTGGGGCGTGGTCCGTTGCGACCCGGTCGATCAGCGAGGTACGGGACCATGCGTCTACTCGGCGCGCAGTGCGTCGATCGGGTTGATCGCGTGCGCGCGTCGGGAGGTGAGGAGGAGGCTGGCTGCCCCGATCGAGGCGACCAGGGCGACGGCGGCGAGGAGGAGTCCGGGGCTCGAGAGCTCGGGCCCGAGCCGAGTGGCCGCGGGGGGCAGGGCGAACTTCCGGATGACCCCCTGCCCCAGGTGGAGGGCGGCCACGCCCGCCAGGAGCCCGATCCCCGTGGCGATCATGCTCTCCCGCGCCACGGTCCAGCTCACCTGGACGGGGCGGGCGCCGAGCGCGACTCGAACCCCCACCTCACGGGTCCGGCGCACGACCGACTCGACGACGATCCCCGCGATCCCGATGAGAGACAGGAAGAGGGCCACGCCGACGCCGAAGCCGACGAGCCGGCCCATCGTGGCCACGTTGCGGCCGTAGTAGCCGGCCATCTGGATGTCGCGGATCGTCCCGACCGTCTCCAGCGGGAGGTCCGGGGCGACCTCGCCGAAGGTTCGGCGGAGTCGCTCCGCTGCGATCGCCGGGGAGGCTTCGGAGCGCGCGCCGACGCGAATCCCGCTACAACACTCGAACTCCCGCCAGCCCGCAGGGAGCGTGGGGAACTGGCCCTGCGGGAGGAAGAGGAGGGGCATGTGGACCCGGTCGGCCATCGCCACCGCCCGCCCGAGCTCGTTGATCTGTCGGATGTCCTCGCTGACGCCGACGATGGTCATCCATGCGCCCTCGCTCCCGAGCCGAATCCTCCGACCGATCGGGTCCAGCCCGGGCCAGAAGAGGTCGGCGCCGCGCTTCGTGATGACGGCGACCGCACCGTCGCGCCCGTCCCCCGGGGTCAGCGGGCGACCCTGGACGATCTCGACCCCGAGCGTCGTGAAGAAGCCCGGGAGGACCTCGAGGTATCGGTAGAGGCCGTCGAGGGCGCCGAGTTCGACCTCGGGTCCGTCGGTGACCGCGAAGCTGGCTGGACGAGGCGGGTAGTCCATCCCGATCGAACGCCACGCCGTCGCCTCCAGCGTCGGGTCCACTCCGACGCGGTCGGCGATGGCGCGCGCGCGGGTCCACGCCTCCTCGTCCGACATCCCGCCGATCCCCCAGTCGGGACGAGCCTCGACGACTTCATGTGCATCGACCCCCACGTCGAGCTCCGCGAAGCTGCGGTACGCGACCCCGAGCACGCCGGCGAGGGCCACCAGGACGACGCTGATCGCGATCTGTGCACCGACGAGCGTCTGCCGGATCCGCCGCTCTCCCCGAGTACTCATCGAGCCTCCGGATCGGCGCTTGAGGATCGCACCGAGGTTCAGCGCCCCGAGCCGCTGCAGCGGGACCGCGCCCACGACCACGGCCGCCCCGCCCCCGAGGAGGAGCGCCACGACTACGAGGCGCCCGTCGAAGGGGAGGTAGAGCTCCGGAGCGTTGGCGAGACCCGCCGCGAATCCCTTCCCCCAGGAGGCGAGAGGGAGCCCGAGGATCACGCCGAAGCCCCCGACCAGCGCGCCCTCGATGAGGAGGCCGAGCCCGAGGTCCATCCGCCCCGCCCCGAGCGCCGCCCGCACCGCCATCCCGCCGCTCCGGCTCTGGGCTCGAACGAGGGAGAGGACGGTCAGGTTGTTCATGGCCAGGATCACGACGGCGGCCACGATCCCGATCAGGAGCCAGAGGGCGGGGCCATCGCCGGCGCTGCCGAAGTGCCCGTGCATCCGGGCGGTCGCTCCTACGGTTCCGAAGCGGAGCGAGTCCGACCGGACCTCGAGCGCCGCCCGTCTCTGGATCTCCTCCGCGGCCTGCCCTTCGGTCGCACCTTCGGCGAGGCGCCCCAGCCCCACATACGCGGCGACGCCCACCCCTCCCGGAGCGGCCTCCAGGGGGATCCACACCTTTCGCCCTCCTTCGAAGGTCGGCGGCATCACCCCGACGACGGTGAAGGCCTGCCCGTTGAGGACCATCTCTCCGAGGGCGCCCGCCCCGAGATCGAAGCGCCAGAGGGCGTGGCTGACGACCGCGACCGGTGGTGCGCCGGGTTCGAGATCCTCGGGGAGGAGGGTGCGGCCGCGGGTGGGCGCGGTCCCGACGACGCCGAACCAGTCGCCCAGAACGAGGGAGCCCTCGACACGCTCGGCGCCCCGGGGGGTGCGACGGATCAGGGTGGGACCGAGGCTGGCCGCTGCGAGCCCGGTGACCGTGCGGAAGTCGCCCGCCGCCACCCACCGCTCCGCCCGATCGGGGGCGAGGTAGTCGCGCGGGGAGTCGTCGTTCGGGCCGGAGGTCTGCCAGAGCTGGACCAGCGTGCCCGGATCGTCGAAGGGCGAGGCCGTGAACCAGATCGCGGCGGCCACGGCGGCCGCGGAGGTGCCGAGGGCGACGGCGCCCCCGATCGAGAGAACGGCGACGATCGCGTACGCGGGGGAGGCGAGGAGCCCCCGGACCGCGTCGCGGACGCTTCGACTCGCCGCGCCCCCCACCCCTACCTGCGCCCGCTCGGGGCGGGCCGGTCTCCGCGAGCGGTCACGATGGCATCCGGCTCGGGCTCCCGAGCTGGAAGCGCATGCCGAGCGACGCGAGGAAGAGGTTGTATTGGCTCGACGACACCCGGGTGCCGTCGTCGCGCGGGCTGGAGGGCCAGATCCGATCCACCATCGTCCCGAACTCGATCTCGAGGCCGTCGCGGATCGGGACCCGAACCCCGGCCTCCAGGTGGGCGGAGGGATCGATGCCGTTCCACACCGCCGCGCCGACGCCCGCGCCCAGGTAGAAGGGCAGGTCGTCCGGAGCCGGGATCCAGCGGACGCCCCCTCGCACGGTCATCAGCGGCGTCTCCGGGTACCGGCATGAAGGGGGGAGGCTCTCCTGACAGTCGTTCCCCATCGAAACGACGCCGACGCCGAGGTACGGCGCGGTACGGCCCGACCACGGCTCGACCGTCACCTCCGCGCCGCCGACCCCCGACCACGGGCCGAGGTCGCCTCCGCCCGCGAGTTCGAGAGAGACGGTCGTCTGGGCGCTGGCGGGGAGGCAGCAGAAGAGGAGCAGGGCGAGGCCGGCGAGGATGGATCGGTGCACGATGAAGTCCGAGCCGTGGGCGAATGCGGGGGGACGAGTCCTGATCGTCGAGGGGGCTTCAGGCCTCAGCGTATCAGCGGCATGTGTCGCGCGCGAGCCCTTGTCCCGGCATGAGCGCCCTGCTAGCTCTGCACAGGCTCGCAGTCTATCCGGATTCCTCGTGACGATGTCGTCGATGCGCCGTCTCCTGGCTCTCACACTTCTCCTGGCCAGCCTCGCCTGCACGAAGGGTGCGAGCGACGGCGGCCCGCCCGCGCGGGAGACGCTCGAGAACGGCGTGGTCGTGGTTCGGTACGACGATCTCTCGGGGACACCCCCGGTGACGGCCGCCGTCGACCTCACCATCGGCGTCATGGAGGGGGAGCCGTTCGAGGTGTTCGGGGACGTGCGGGGAGTCGATGCGGACGCCGACGGGACGATCTACGTCCTCGATTCTCAGGCCGCCGAGATCCGCGCCTTCGATGCATCGGGGATGTTCCTGCGACGCGTCGCGGGCGAGGGTGAGGGGCCCGGCGAACTGCTCCGGGCGAATGGGATCCTCCTGCGCGACTCGATCCTCTGGGTGCAGGACCACGCGCGATGGCAGATGATCGCGCTGCGGCCCGAAGGGGGCGAACTCCTCCGGGTGCCGATGCCGGTCCTCTCGTACGGGTACATATGGTCGGGGACGGTGGACCTCGGCGGGGTTCACTGGAGGCTCGATCTGATGACGGACGAGGAGCCCGTCTGGCCTCCCCCGACCGGGCTTCAGGAGGGCGTGGGTCAGGAGTACATGATCCGCTTCGACCCCGCGACGGATCGGCGCGACTCGATCTACGTCGGCGAACGAGCCTACCGCACGCACAGCGCCGAGTCCGATGGCGGCGGGTACGCGCATCGCGGGATTCCCTTCTTTGCTCGACCGTCGACGGTGGTCGACCCCGACGGCGGGTTCTGGCGAACGGAGGGAGCGCGCTACTCCGTCGCCCGCCTGGACGCACGGGGGGACACGACCCTCCTGATCGAGGTGAGCGAGGAGCCGGCTCCGGTGACGCAGGAGGACCGGACGGAGTACGTGGACGCGCGCTCCGAAGATGCGGGTCCGCTCGATCTGCGTGCGCTCGAGGCGGTGGCGGACCTCATGCCCGACGAGAAGCCCCTCCTTGCCGGGCTCGTCGTCGACGATGGGGGCAGGCTCTGGGTCGAGCGGTCGACCCCCGCCGGGGAGCCGCCCAGGTACGACGTCTTCGATCGGCAAGGCGAGTTCCTGGGCGCGGTCCGTCTCGGGTTCGAGCCGGCGCTCGGGGTGCCGATCTGGGTTCGCCACGGCGCCATCTACAGCGTCGTACGCGACGAACTCGACGTTCCCCGGGTGGTCCGTGCACCGCTGCCGGCCTTCCGGGCCGACTGACCGGTCCGGCCTCGACCCGCCTCAGCTCCCCACGTACGTCTCGATGCTCTCCCGCAGCGTCCGCATCACCCACGCCCGCTTCTCGTCGTCCGCCTCCAGGAGAGTCGCGCGAAAGCCGTGGTGCGGACTCTGGAAGCCGGTGAGCGGCACCACGACGAGCCCCGTCGCCGCCATCAGGTAGTAGACGAAGCGCTTGTCCGGATCGACCCCTCGGACCATCCCCTCCACCGCGGACCGGATGGCGGGGTCGGGGACCGGGAGCGTCTGGTGGTCGTTCAGCACCCCGTCCCGGAACATGACGGTGAAGTAGAAGGCCCCGCCCGGGCGGTTCACGAGGACGTGCTCGCATCCCTCGAACGCCCGCATCATCTCGTCGGCGCGGGCGGCGAACACCTCCCGCCGGCGCTGGAGGTGACTGGGGTACCTCGGGTCGCCGATGACCGCCGGGATCGAGCGCTGCGGCAGCGTCGTCGACGACACCTCGAGCCGCTTTGCCGCGAGGAGGCTGTCCACGTAGCGCGAGAACATCTCGTCCCGGTCCCGGTTCAGCACCTCGAGCCACCCGCAGCGCGCGCCGGGCCACGGGTACTCCTTGCTCACGCCCCGCATCGCGATCCCGGGCACGTCGCCGATCCACTCACTCAGCCGGAGACCCTCTCCCTCGTAGACGAGGTTCGCGTAGATCTCGTCGGCGATGATGAAGATCTCGTGCTCCCGCGCGATCTCCGCGATCTCCTCGAGGATCGCCCTCGGGTACACCGCGCCGGTCGGGTTGTCGGGGGAAAGGAGGAGGATGCCCGCGATCGAGTCGTTGAAGCGCACCTTGTTGCGAATGTCCTCGACGTCCGGCATCCAGCCGTCGTAGGGGTCGAGCTCGTAGGTGACGTGGCTGTACCCGGAGTGGGCCGCCTCGGCCGAGGAGTGCGTGCTGTACGCCGGGGAGGGGCCGAGGATGCGCGCCTCGCGGCTCAGGTAGCCGTAGACCTTCGCGATCGCGTCGCCGAGTCCGTTGAAGAAGAGGACGTCGTCCGGGGTGATCCGAACGCCGCCCCGGCGGTTCACCCCCTCGGCCACGAACTCCCGGACCTCGGGGACGCCGCGGGTATCGCAGTAGCCCCAGGTCGACGGCTCCTGCACGAGCCCGGCGACGATCTCGCGGATCCACCCCGGGGGCGACTCCCCCTTGTTGATCGGGTCGCCGATGTTCTCCCACGTCATCTCGCGACCGAGCGAGGCGATGTGATCTGCGGCGGCGACGATCTCGCGAATCTCGTAGCGGAGGTTCTCGGCGCCGCGGTGGAGGATGTTGCGTCGCATGGAGATGGAGCCGGGTCCGGGTGAAGAGGCGTGCCCGGGGGGGCAGGGTGGGTGGGGGCGGGGGACGCACCGCTCTCGCCAACATACTCCCCCACGGGACGGCTCGCCGCGCGGCTCGGCGGGGCGGCCGCGACGGGCGGACGGAGAGCGCGGGCCCGGTAAGGGCGCGCGTAGGGCCGGCGTAGCCTGCAGAGTCCACCGCCCCCGCCAAGGAGCCTCGGCCATGCGCCCCTTCGCCCTCCTCCCGGTGATCGTCCTCCTCGGGTTCTCGCCCGGCGCGAAGGCGCAGGAGATCCCGCCGCACACCGTGTCGACCGTCTTCGTGAGCGACACCCTAGCGGACTTCGGGGCGGTGGGCGGCGTGGTCGTCGACGCCCTCGGCTACGTGTACGTCGCCGACTTCCGGAACGCCGTCTTCCGCATCCACCCGCACGGCCATGTCGAGAAGTTCGCGGACGGCTTCTACGGCGCCTCCGGCAACGCGATCGGGCCCCGCGGCTACCTCTATCAGTCGAGCTTCAACGGGAACTACGTCGCTCGCGTCGACCGAACCGGTGCGTGGGAGGTCCACGCGGACTCCGGGCTCAGCGGACCGGTGGGGATCGCGGCGAGTCCTGCGGGGGAGCTCTTCGTGGTGAACTGCAACGCCGGCTCCGTCTCCAGGATCGATCCGGAGGGGGCGGTGACCGAGTTCGCGCGCAGCGAGCTCTTCTCCTGTCCGAACGGGATCACCTTCGACGACCGAGGCGACCTCTACGTCGTGAACTTCAGCAACACGAAGGTGGTCCGGATCGAGCCGGACGGGACGACGAGCGAGCTGGTGGACGTGCCGGGCGCCGGCGGGAATGGGCACATCACCTTCGCACGCGGCTCCCTCTACCTGACCAAGTTCCGTGGCAACCAGGTCTACCGCGTCGGCCGAGACGGGACCTACGAACTCCTCGCCGGCACCGGACAGGCCGGTGAGGAAGATGGCCCCGCCCTCTCGGCCACTCTGACCCGTCCCAATGGGATCGGGGTGTCGCCGAACGGGAAGGAGCTCTGGGTGAACGATTTCACTGTCGGCACCGGGCTGGGGCAGGGCGTGTCGGTGGTGACGATGCGGAAGATCACCCTCACCACCCTCTCCGACGTGCTCGCCGACATCGATCCCGCGGAGGGGTCGGAGCCGGTACGACGCCTCTTCGATGCGTACCACGCCGCCCGCCCCGGGGAGGACACGACGGCGGAGATCGGCACGCTCGGATTCGCCTGGCTGAGCTCCGCGAACTGGCGAACCGGGGTGGCGCTGCTCGAGATGGGCGCCGAGCGCTTCCCCGACCATCCGGTGGCGCAGTACAACCTGGGGGAGGCCTTCCGTTTCACGGGGCAGGGTCCGCGGGCGGCGGAACAGTATCGCCGGGTCCTCGAACTGCGCCCCGATCACCCCACGGCGGCGGCACGGCTCGCGAGCGTGGGCGGCTGAGCTTGGGGGAGACCGACCGTACGGGTCGGTCGGCCCCGCTCCCGGTTCACCTTCCGGAGAGTTCCGCGACGGCGGCGGGCGCGTCCGCCTCGCCACGGATCGCGGCGGGACGGTACGGCTCCTCCCGAAGCAGGTGGCTGACCAGGAGCTTCGTGAAGTAGAGCGGGGCGAACCACTCGAAGTACGGCGGGACCTCGAGGGCGTAGATCCCGATCAGGACGCCCCCGAGCATGAGGAGGAGGGCGAGGGGGCGCTGGAGGTAGAGCGGGGTGGCCAGGACGAAGAGGGAGGCGACCGTCACGTAGCCGAAGGTTCCGGCGACGAAGGACCAGTTCCCGGGGTCGAAGAAGAGCACCACCAGCGTCGGCTGCGTCACGTGCAGCAGGACGAAGGTCATGTGCTGCCGGACGCCCTGCCCCTCCCGGTGGTACCATCGCTTGGCCGAGCTGGTCGCATTCGTGAGAACGCCGCCCACCATGTCCAGGACGAGGACGCCGACGAGGATCAGCTGTGCGGCGCTCCACCCCCAGCCTCCGGCAATGGCCAGGAGGGGGAGCCCGAGGGCGGCGATCAGAGTGGGCCCGAACTGAAGACCGACCTCGGCCGGAGTCGCACCGGGGCCGATGAAGCGATCGAGGGCGGTCCGTGGGGCCGGGTGGTTCCACTCGATGGTGGGGGCGATGCGGGACATGGGGTCCGTTGGACAATGTAAATAACTGACTGGTCGGTTATGTATAGGGTCCGAAGAAATCACCTCGCAAGACCCTGGAGGAAGAGCGACACGCTCGGGGGGAGGACCTCGGGGAGAGGTCGGCCGAGTGTGTGGCGCATCAGGATCGATCCCTCCACCACCGCGGTCAGCGTCAGCGCCGCCACCCGCGGCTCGACCGCACGGATCTGGCCGGCGTCGATCCCCTGCTGGATGATGGAGGCGAAGGCGTCGACGTAGCGCGTGAAGTATCGGCCCATCGTCCGCTGCACCTCGCCCACCCTGGCGGAGCGAGCCTTGAAGGCGGCGAAGACCGGATAGAGGACCGCGTTCGACTCCAGGAGGTCGACGAGGTCCACGACGTACCGGTCCAGCCTCTGCAGCGCGGGGGTGTCGCTCGCGATCAGCGCCTCGAGGCCCGCCTGATCCGCGTCGAAGAGGTTCTCGACCAGCGCCGTCACCAGCGCCTCCTTCCCGTCGAAGTAGTAGTAGATCATCGCCTTGCTCACGCCGGCGGCCTTCGCGATCTGCGCCATGCTGGCGCCATCGATCCCGTGCTCGCTGAAGACCTGCGCGGCGGCGTCGAGGATCTCCGGGATGCGCTGCTCGCTCACGTCGGGTTTGGGCATGGGCGTCTCCTGCGGTGCGTGGGGGGCGTACCGTTCCGTCGTGCGATTCCGGCGGGGACGGCGTCCTCGGTGTCCGACCTTTCCCGCGGCCTCCGATCCTACGACACTGCGGGCATGATCCGCGACCGCGTCGACCCGGCCGAGCAGCTGAACGTCCTCACCCACGGGGCCGGCGTGGCCGCCTCGGTGGTGGGGACGGTGCTCCTGGTCGTCTTCGCCTCGCTCCGGGGCGACGCGTGGGAGGTGGTCGGCGTCTCCGTCTTCGGCGCCTCCGCCATCCTCCTCTACCTGGCGTCGACGGTCTATCACGCCGCCCGCGAGCCGGCCCGCAAGGAGCGGCTGCAGTTCCTCGACCTCGCCGCGATCTACCTCCTCATCGCGGGCACCTACACCCCCTTCATGATCGACGAGCTCCGGGGCGGGTGGGGGTGGAGCCTGTTCGGGGTCATCTGGGGACTGGCCGTCGTCGGCGCCCTCCTCCAGGCCTTCTACATGGGACGCTTCCGGGTGCTCTCGACCGGCGTCTACGTTCTGATGGGGTGGCTGGTGCTCATCGCCGCGGTACCGCTCGTGCGGGAGCTGCCGCTCGTGGCGCTGGTCTGGCTCGTGCTCGGTGGCGTCGCCTACACGGCCGGGACGCCCTTCTTCCTGAACGAGCGCTGGCGGCACGCGCACCCGGTCTGGCACCTCTTCGTCCTCGCGGGGACGGGGTGCCACGCACTGGCGGTGGCGGCGACGATCTGAGGGACGCGGGGCCGAGGGGGCGTACCCTCGGAGGCCCATGAGCTGATTCCGGAGGGCGCTGCGCCTCTCGGATCGAACCGAACGTTCGACCGAACCGGAGCCTGGCTCATGAAGACACCGGACTCGCACGCCCCCGACCTCCCCGATCGGCGGCTCGACCCCCCGGGGGATCCCTCGTCGCCGGCCAACCTCCTCACCGATGCGATCCTCGAGATGTACGAGGAGGTCGTGGAGAACCCGGAGGGCGACTTCCACTTCCACCACGGTCGCGACGCCGCCCTTCGCTTCGGGTACGACCCGGAGGCGATCGACCGTCTTCCCGCGGGCGCTGTCGCCGCCTTCGCGGGGGTCGGGAATCCGCACCTGCGCGCCGCGATCAGACCCGGGGAGACCGTCCTCGACGTGGGTTGCGGCGCGGGCCTCGACGCACTCCTCGCCGGGCACGCGGCCGGCGCGGAAGCCCGGGTGATCGGGATCGACATGAACCCGGCCATGCTCGACCGTGCCCGCACCCACGCCGCGCAGGCGGGGGTCTCCTTCGAGGGGCACCTCGGAAGGATGGAGTCGCTCCCCATCGGCGACACCGAAGTCGACGTGGTCATCTCGAACGGCGTGGTGAACCTGTCGATGGACAAGCCGCAGGTCTTCCGGGAGGTGTTTCGCGTCCTCCGGCCCGGGGGCCGGCTCTCGCTCACCGACATCGTCTCGGGCCGTGAGCTGTCGCCGAGCATCGTGAACGATCCGAAGCTCTGGGCCTCCTGAATCGGAGGCGCTCTCCTGGAGGGAGAGGTGTTCCGCATCGTCGAAGCCGCGGGCTTCGAGACGGTGCGCACCGCCGTGGTCCCGGGCTTCACCTTCCGCAACGCGGGGACGCAGCGGACCGCGGAGGCCTGGGGCGTCAAGTCGGTGATGGTGACCGCGGGGAAGCCCCGAGGTTCGCGCTCGCCCCGGATCCGATGAGCCGATTCAGGCGCGGGCTGCGCTTCGAGTAGGTGAGGACCCCGAACGGGGTCGGATCCACCCTCGAGACCCAAGGAGACATTCCATGTCGAATACCACCGTAGAGCGCCCGCCGATGAACGGAGTCGACGTTCCGGCTCTCTTCGCCACGATCAACCACGTCGGCGAGATGCCGGAGCTCGCGAAGTTCGAGTTCCGCGCCATGAGCCAGTGGGTCGACGGCACCCACTCCCGGACCACGATCGAGTCCTTCTTCGGCGCCGGCGACGAGCAGAGCCACGACCGCCCGATGATGATCGACGCGGACCACCCGAAGGTTCTGACGGGCGGCGACCGCGGCGCGACCCCGGTCGAGATCCTGCTCACCGCACTGGCCTCCTGCCTGATGGCGGGCATCGCGAACATCGCCGCGGCTCGCGGTGTGACGCTCGAGCGCGTGACCGCTTCGGTGCGCGGCCAGATCGACCTGCGCGGTCTCCTGGGACTCTCGGACGAGGTCCGGAACGGCTTCCAGAAGATCACCGTCGATTTCGACATCGAGGGCGACGCCTCTCCCGAGAAGCTCGCCGAGATCGTCGCTCAGTCCCGTCGCCGGTCGGCGGTCTTCGACATCATCACCAACGGCGTCCCCGTCGAGATCAACGTCGACTGACGCCGCGCCCACCGTGGAGGGCCCCGTTCGCAGGGGCCCTCCGCTCCGATCGGATCGCACCATGAATCGCACGGACACCCTCATCATCGGCGGTAGCCAGGCCGGCCTCGCGATGAGTCGAGCCCTGACCGATCTCGACGTCGATCACCTGATCCTCGAGCGGGGCCGGATCGGCGAGCGCTGGAGGAGCGAACGGTGGGCGTCCCTCCGCCTGCTGACTCCGCGCTGGCTCTCCCGGATCGGCGGTTGGCCCGGGGGCTTCGGGGACCCGGACGCCTTCATGCACAAGGACGAACTGGTCACCTATCTGGAGGCGTACGCCTCCTCCTTCCTGGCGCCGATCCGCCAGGGGACCACCGTCTTCCGGGTGGAGTCGCACGGAGACGGCTTCCGGGTGCGAACCAACGCCGGGGTCATTCACGCCCGGAACGTGGTCGTGGCGACGGGGCACAGTCAGCACGCCCGTATCCCCGCCTTCGGTCGTCGACTCGATGGAGGGATCCTCCAGGTCACCCCGACCCGGTACCGTACCCCGACCGACATCCCGGACGGGGGCGTCCTGGTGGTCGGGGCCTCGGCGACCGGGATCCAGCTGGCGGACGAGCTTCACCGGGCGGGCCGCCGGGTGGTCGTCTCCGTCGGGCGACACACGCGAATGCCCCGACGCTACCGCGACCGGGACGTCCTGGAGTGGCTCCACAGAATGGGCTCCTTCGCCCAGACCCCCGAGCGCGTCCGTGATCCCGAGGCGTCGCGAGGGCAGCCGTCGCTCCAGCTGGTGGGCTCCCTCGATCACGCCAGCCTGGATCTCGGCGTCCTGCAGGCCCGCGGCATCGAGTGCGTCGGCCGGGCGAGCTGGGCCGACGGGGGTCGCATGCACTTCGACGACGATCTGGTCGAGAACGTGGCAGCCGCGGACTTCAAGTGGGCTTCGCTGCGCACCCGCATCGATCAGTGGATCGACCGGGAGGGCTTCGGCGCCTTCGTGGCGGAGCCCGACGACTTCCGGCCCGTACCCCTCCCGGACGAACGAACGCACCTCGACTTTCGGGCCGAGGGGATCCGGACCGTGCTGTGGGCCACCGGCTTCGGCCGGAGCTACCCGTGGCTGAAGGTCCCGGTGCTCGACGCACGGGGTGAGATCATCCAGCGGGGCGGCGTCACGCCGGTTCCGGGGCTCTACACCCTGGGACTGAACTTCCAGCGCCGCCGCTCCTCCTCCTTCCTGGTCGGGGTCGCGTCCGACGCGGCAGAGCTCGCCCGGCACCTGGTCCGCACCCGCCACGGAGCCCGCGACGTGCGCCTCGCGGGACGGGGGGTCGCATGAAGACCCTCACCCTCGACCGCCTCTCTTCCCACTACGACGCGATCGTCGCCGGGGGACGCGTCGCCGGCGCCTCGACGGCGCTCCTGCTCGCCCGCGGTGGGATGCGGGTTCTCCTGATCGACCCGCGGCCGCCGGAGCGCGATACCCTGTCGACGCACGCGCTGATGCGGGGCGCCGTCGTCCAGCTGCGCCGCTGGGGGCTCCTCGACGCCGTGGTCGAGTCCGGCGCGTCGCGGATCGAGTCGACCATCTTCGACTACACGGGGGAGCGGGTCGAGGTGGAGATCCGGGACCGGGACGGCGTCGACGCCCTCTACGCTCCCCGGCGCACCGTGCTCGATCCGATCCTGGTCGACGCCGCCCGGCAGGCCGGCGTGGAGGTCGCCCACGGGCTGCGCCTCACCGACCTGCTGACCGCGCCGGACGGGCGGATCCGCGGAGCGCGGGTCGCCGACGCCTCGAAGCGCGCGGTCGACGTCGTCGCCGACCTGGTCGTGGGCGCGGACGGGCGGAGCTCGAGGGTGGCCCGTCTGTCGCGGGCCCGAACCGAGCGGGTGGGCCGATTCGCGACCGCGACGGTCTACGCCTACGTCCCCTCCACCGCGAGCGAGTGCTCTGCCTACACCTGGGGGTACGCCCCGGTGCGCGAGGG
>JANQLR010000415.1 GCA_028280525.1 Longimicrobiales bacterium | reverse complement strand
GGCTCCCCACCCGCACGAAGGGCTCGACGAGGTAGTTCTTCCGCCACCGCCCCTCGGTCTCGGTGAGCTCGACGATCCGCCCGATCGGGATCCCGCGGGGGAGGACGCCGCCGAGCCCGCTGGTCACGATCTCGGTGCCGGGCTCGAGGTCCGTCGTGAACTCGGTCTCGGTCAGGAGGAGTCGGTCCTCCTACGTGAAGGCGCCCGGCTGCGCCTGGATGAAGCCGTAGACCAGCCCGTCCGCGGTCATCGCGCTCGCGCGGAAGTCGGGGTGCGTCCAGTCCATCCCGGTCGCGGCTCCCGCCTGGACCTCGGTCACGAGCCCCGCGAGCCCCTCGCGGGTCAGGACCGGCGCCCGCTGGATCACCCCGTCCTCCGACCCGACGTCGAGGAGGAAGGTCGACCGCGAACCCTGCGTCCCCGGGCGGAGCACCTGGGCCGCGGTCCACGCGGGGCCGAGTCGCTCGGAGAGTCCCAGAAGCGCACGCAGACGCCGGTTCTCCTCCTCGAGCGTCGTTCGCGAGGTCAGGGCGGCCACGACCGAGTCGAGACGGGCCTGCAGCTCCTCGTTGCGGACGGCGCGCGCCCGCGCCGAGGCGAGTCCCTGCTGGAGCGAAACGAAGGGGAGGAGGACGCTGCCGCGGAGGCGGGAGGCGATGAACTCCTGGGAGCCATCCCCGAGGAGTCCCAGCGAGAAGGCGAAGAGGACGACGATCCCCGCGAGCGTCAGATCGCGGCGATCTCCCTGCCCTTCGGGCTCCGGCGGCGCGTACGGGGGCACCGCCCCCTCACTGCACCAGGACGGGGCGGTAGCGGGCGATGTCGTCCAGGATCCGCCCGGCGCCGCGCACGACGCAGGTGAGCGGCTCCTCGTCGACGTGAATCGGGAGGTTCGTCTCGTGCGAGAGGAGACGGTCGAGTCCGCGGATCAGCGCCCCGCCCCCCGTCATCACGATCCCCCGGTCCACGATGTCGGACGACAGCTCGGGCGGGGTGATCTCCAGCGCCCGGCGCACCGCTTCGACGATCGCCTGAATCGGCTCCTGGATGCACTCGCGAATCTCCTGCGAGTGCACCGTCACCGTCTTCGGGATCCCGGAGACGAGGTCGCGCCCCTTCACCTCCATGTCCCGCTCCTCCCCGTAGTCGAAGGCCGACCCGATCTGGACCTTGATGGCCTCCGCGGTCGGCTCCCCGATGAGGAGGTTGTAGTTCTTGCGCAGGAAGGTGACGATCGACGAGTCGAGCTCGTCCCCGCCCACGCGAATCGAGGTGTTCGAGACGATCCCCGAGAGGGCGATGACCGCGATCTCCGTCGTCCCGCCCCCGATGTCGATGACCATGTTCCCGGTCGGGGTGTCGACCGGGAGGCCGACTCCGATCGCCGCGGCCATCGGCTCGTCCACCATGTAGACGGCCTTCGCCCCGGCGGCCATCGCCGAGGAGCGGACGGCGCGGCGCTCGAGCTCGGTGATCCCCGAGGGGACGCCGACCACGACGCGCGGCTTGATCCGGAAGATCCGCTTGGAGGTCACCTGCTTGAGGAAGTGCCGGAGCATCATCTCCGTCACGTCCACGTCGGCGATGACCCCGTCCTTCAGCGGCCGTACGGCCTCGATCCCCTCCGGGGTGCGCCCGAGCATCCGCTTCGCCTCGAGCCCGATCCCCATGATCCGGCGGCCCTGTTTCTCGACGGCAACCACCGAGGGCTCGTTGAGGACGATTCCCTCCCCCTTCACGTAGACGAGGGTGTTCGCGGTCCCGAGATCGACGGCGATGTCGTTGACCGGAATCAGGCTGCCGGAGTTGAGCCAGCGCGAGAAGGAGGACACGTACGGGGCGGTCGCAAACAGATGGAAATGGCGGGCGATGGCGGGCGGACGACGCCCCTCGCGAGGGAACCGAAGCTACTCGGGAACCCCAACAGCGGCAAGGATGATGCCGAGTTTTCCACGCGCTGTGGAAAAGGATGTTCCCCGATTCGTGCGGCGGGGCGGTCCCGGCGCTCGAGGAGCGCCTCAGCGCGTCCCGGTCGAGCCGAAACCGCCCTCCCCTCGCGCCGTCTCGTCGACCGCCTCCACCTCGACGACCGGGAGCGCCTCGAAGCGGGCGAAGACCATCTGCGCAACCCGTTCCCCCCGCTCGATCGTCACCGGAGCGCGTCCCAGGTTGATCAGCGGCACCTTCACCTCCCCGCGGTAGTCCGGGTCGATCGTCCCCGGGGTGTTCGGGAGGGTGACGCCGTGCTTCACCGCGAGCCCCGACCGCGGCCGGACCTGGCACTCGATCCCGTCGGGGAGCTGCATGACCAGCCCGGTCGCGACCAGTCGGATCTCCCCCGGCTCCAGCACGAAGTCCGCCTCCGCCGAGCGCACGTCGTACCCGGCCGCCTGGTCGGTGGCGCGGTGCGGGAGGGGGAGGTCCGGATTGGTGGGGAGCCGGAGGAAGCGGACGGTGAGTTCGGCGGACATGACGGGCGTTCGCGGCGGAGGGCGGAGGACGGCGGAGGGAGAAGGAGAACCCCGGGCCCCTCCGGCGTCCAGTCGCGGGTCAGCCGCTCTCGCCCCGAAGCCACCGGATCGCCCGGTCGAGCGTCGGGTCGTCGTCGCCCTCCGTGGGAGCGAGCACCGCCCAATCCGGTTCGACGGGAACGCCGTACTCCGTCCCGTCGCGGTCGGCGAAGACCGCCGCCGTGAGGAGGAGGGTCGACCCATCCGAGAGCGGAATCGTGGAGTTGGAGGTGGACAGACCGCGCGTCGGCGTGCCGAAGTGCATCGTCCGCGGGCGACCCCGGAAGGCGATTGCGGTCGCCTCCCCGGAGGAGACCGTGCGCCCGCCGAGCAGAACCGCCACTCGGGCGTCCCCCAGACGAGGTCCGCTTCGGGTCCCCCGCGCCACCTCCACGCCGCTGACGCCCGCCGCGCCGTCCCGCGCCCACCAGAGGGAAGGTTCCCGGCCCGGAGCCACGAAGCTCCCGACGTGATCGGAGTCGAGGAGGGGACTCAGCCCCGCCAGCATCGGCCACATGTTGCCGCCGTAGTTCGCTCGCAGATCGACGACCCACCCCTCGGAGACCTCTGGAGCCATCTCCTCGATCGTGGCCAGAAGTCGGTCGGCGTACTCGGTCACATCCCCCTCCACCGCGCTCGGCATCGAGGGGATGCGCAGCCAGCCGATCCCCTCCTCGAGGAGTTCGCCCTCCGGCCACGGTCCATCGAAGCGGTCCTCCGGCGCCTCCGAGGTCCCGGTCCACCGCTCGGTGTCCCGGGGGGTCATCAGGGAGCTGTGCCCGTCCTCGAGCCGACGGATCGCCCAGATCGCGACGGGCCGCGCCTCGTCGATTCGCGTCCGGCCCCCGAGGAATCCCCTCACCTCGGTACGGAGGGCATCCCAGTCCACCCGGTCCCGGTGCAGCGCCGATGTCTCGAGATGCCCGAGCACCTCCTCCATCCACTCCGCGACCCCCTCGGTCGGAGGCGCCATCGACGACCGGTCGATCAGCTCGACCTCGACGTCGTCGATCCAGGCCGTACCCCGACCGTTGAGGTAGAGGAGCGCCTCGAGCGCCGTGGTGCCGGCGGGAAGCGGAATCTCCGTTTCGATCCTGGTCCACTCCGAGTCACCGGAGATCCCGCGCCGAAACATGTTGTCGAAGTGCAGCACCTCTCCATCCGCCTCGGCGGTGAGGCCGAAGCGCGCCTCGCCCGCGCCGACCGTCCGGATCCATCCCGAGATGCTCGCCCAGTTCTCGCCCTCGACGGTCCAGCGGCGGGTCAGCACTCCCAGGAAGTTGGGCTCGCCATCATCGGCGCGCTCCATCCGCAGGCTCGCCCGGCCGGTGCGGGCCTCCGCCTCGTCCCGTTCGAAGCGGTAGTTCTCCCCCCGGCTCACCGTCCACTCGTCGAGCGCACCCGGCGCGTCGAAGTCGATCGGCTCCTGCGCCGCACCCGGCGCCACGGCCACCCCCAACCCCAGCAGTGCACTCACCCACCCGCGAACGCGCATCGGCCTTCTCCATGGTCGGATCCGGGCGCGCCCGTCGCGCCGCCGCACTCTGGGACCGGGGAGAGGCGCGGAGCGTTGCCCGCGGAGTCGCGAGGCGGTAGGGGCGGACGAGAGGGTTGGCAATGCGGGTTGAGCTTGGGGCGGGTCGCGAGGTAGCATGGATCTGCGCGGAGAGGTCGGACGGGGTGCAGGCGCTCGACGCCGGGAGGAAGCGATGGCGATCTGGCGAAGGCTGAAGGCGGTGCTCGGACTCGGAAGTCTCTGGGCCCTGCCGGCGGCGTGTGTCGGCGCGATCGGAGGAGTGATCTCCACCCTCGCCTTCGGCACCCCCCTCCTCCCCTCGCTCGGGTGGGGCGTGACGACGATGGGCGGACTCTTTCTCGGTCTGGGCGTCGGCTTCGCCACTCTGCTCACCCTGACCGAGGGGCGCCGTACCCTCTCCGAGCTCGGCGCACTCCGCGCCGGGGCATGGGGCGCCCTCGCCGGGGGCGGCCTCATGGCGGTCGTTCAGGCCGTCGCCCTGGCCACCGACCCGGGCCTCGGCGGCCTCGATCCCGACACCCTCTCCGCGATGGTCTCCGGAATCGCGACCTTCGGCGCCCTCGGCGGCGTCCTCAGCGCCGCAAGCGTCAGGCTCGCCCGCGAGGTCCCGGAGCTTCCACCGGGTCAGGCGCCGCCCGCTCTCCCTCCGGACTGACGCCCCGAACGGGGCGAACGGAGCTGAAGCGCGAAGGGGGCCTGGAGCGTCCCGCCCCAGGCCCCCCGTCCCTGCCGCGAAGCCACCCCCCGATCAGAGGGCGCACACGCGGGGCGCCTCACCCCAGGAAGCCGTCCACGTCGTGGCACTCCATCCCGAAGGCCTCGGCCACCCCCTCGTACACGACCTTCCCCTCGATGACGTTCAGGCCGAGCGCGAGCGCCCGGTCCTCTCGGCACGCTGCCTTCCACCCCTTCCCCGCCAGCGTCAGGGCGTACGGGAGCGTCGCATTCGTGAGCGCGAGGGTGGAGGTACGCGGCACCCCTCCGGGCATGTTCGCGACGCCGTAGTGGATGACGCCGTCCACGGTGTAGACCGGGTCGTCGTGCGTGGTGGGCCGAATGGTCTCGATGCAGCCGCCCTGATCGACGGCCACGTCCACGATGACCGATCCGTCGCGCATGGAGGAGAGATCCTCGCGGGTGACCAGATTCGGCGCCTTCTTGCCGGGCAGGAGAACGGCCCCGATCACGAGGTCCGCGTCCTGGATCTGCTTCCGGACCGCGTAGCGCGTCGAAAAGAGGAGATCGACGTTCGCCGGCATGACGTCCGAGAGGTACCGAAGCCGGGAGAGGTTGATGTCCATGAGCGAGACGCGCGCGCCGAGCCCGGCGGCCATCTTCGCGGCATTCACCCCGACCACGCCTGCGCCGAGGATCACCACCTTCGCCGGAAGCACGCCGGGGACGCCGCCGAGGAGAATCCCCGACCCGCCGTTGTGCTTCTCGAGGTAGGTCGCGCCCTCCTGCACGGCCATCCGGCCCGCGACCTCGGACATCGGCGTCAGGAGCGGGAGTTCGCGGGACGGCAGCTCGACCGTCTCGTACGCGAGGGCGATGGCGCCGGACTCCATCACCGCCTTCGTGAGCGGCTCGGAGGCGGCGAAGTGGAAGTAGGTGAAGAGGAGCTGGCCCGCCCGCATGTGCGGCCACTCGGGCTCGATGGGTTCCTTCACCTTCATGATCATCTCGGCCTGGGCCCAGACCTCGGCCGCGGTCGCGAGGATCGTGGCGCCGGCGTTCTCGTAGAAGTCGTCGGTGAAGCCGGAGGCGTCGCCGGCCGACGTTTCGATCACGACCTGGTGCCCCGCCGCGGTGAGCGCCTCCACGCCCGCCGGGGTCAGGGCGACCCGGTTTTCCTTCCGCTTGATCTCCTTCGGAACGCCGATCAGCATCTCGTCGCATCTCGTTCGGTGGTGACTGGACGGTCCTCACCCTTGAGACCGTTCAGAAGCCCCCGATCTTAGCGAAACGATGGCCGGGCGTCACCGGCGGCGAGGTCGAGACCGGCCACCGGGGGGGGATCGGCGAGGCGACCCCCGTACCCGCCCCCCTCAACCCCCGGGTCCGAGGTGCAGCTCGAGCCACCCGTCGGGGTCGAAGAACTCCGCCGCGACGGCCCGCGCCTCCTCCGCCCCGACGGCGTCGATCCGGCGGAGCACCTCGTCCGGGGTGAGCACCTCCTCGCCTCGCAGCGCGTACCCGGCGAGGCGGTAGAGCCGTGCGCTCGTGGAGTCCAGAGAGAGGACGGTCTGTCCCTTCACCTGCTCGCGGATGCGAGCCAGCTCCTCCTCGGGCAGCCCCTCTCGACCGAGCCGTTCGAGTTCTTCCCGCACCGCCTCGGAGGCGCGTGCCGCGAACTCCGGCCGGGTGCCCAGGTACACGCCCTCGGTCCCGCCCGCGCCGTAGAAGGACTGGAAGCTGTAGACGGCGTAGGCGAGTCCCTCCACCTCGCGGATCCGCTGGAAGAGACGGGAGCTCATCCCTCCGCCCAAGGCCTGGGAGAGGAGGATCAGGGGGTACCGACGAGGGTCGCGGTGCGGGACCGTGGTCCGACCCGTGACGATGTGGGTCTGTGCGGTGTCGCGCGGCCGGGTGCGCCGTCCGGTGGGAGACTCCAGCGTCGAGTCGATCCCCGGACGCGGGCTACCCTCCTCCACCGCCTCCGTCGCCCCCGCAACCCGCTCGACGAGCTCGTCGTGATCGACCCGGCCCACCGCGATCAGGACGGTGTTCGACGCCGTGTACCTGTCGCGGTGGAGCTGCACGAGCGTCTCGGCGGACATCCCGCCGACCGTCTCCTCGGTCCCCAGGATCCGGTGACCGTACCCGTGCGTTCCCCAGAGCGCCTCCCCGTGCAGCTCGAAGACCAGGTCGTCCGGGGTGTCCTCGACCGTCGCGATCTCCTCCAGCACCACCTCGCGCTCGGTCTCCAGATCGGAGGCCCGCAGGAGGGGGTGGAAGGTCAGGTCGACGAGAACGTCGACGGCGCGGTCGAGGTGGGCGTCGAGGACGCGGGCCTGATACGACGTATGCTCCCGCGAGGTGTAGGCGTCGAGATGCCCCCCGAGCGACTCCAGCGAGAGGGCGATCTCCCGCTGGGTACGGCGCTCCGTCCCCTTGAAGACCATGTGCTCCAGGAGGTGACTCGCCCCCATCCGTTCGGGGGTTTCGTGCGCCCCGCCCTGCCGCACCCAGAAGCCGAGCGCGACCGAGCGCGCTCCGGGGAGCCGCTCGCTGACGACGCGGAGCCCGTTCGGGAGGATCGTGCTGCGGACGCCGGCGTCGGGCCCCGCGGTCGGAACTTCGTTCATGCACCTGCTCGTCGTGGCCCGTGGAATGGGCTGATGAAACGCATGCGGGGGGCGCGACCGTTCCCGGCCCCGCCCCCCGATCCTGCCGCGAGCTCCCCCGCGGGAGCCGATCGTGCCTTACTCGGCGGCGGACTCCTCGGAGTCGCCCTCGGCGCCCTCGGCCTCCTCGGCGAGCGCGGCCTTCCGCGACAGCCGCAGACGGCCCTTCTCGTCGATCGAGAGGAGCTTGACCCGGGTGATGTCGCCCTTCTTGAGGACATCCTCGGTCTTCTCCACACGGCCCTCGGCGAGCTCCGAGATGTGGCAGAGCCCCTCGGTGCCCGGGAGGATCTCGATGAAGGCTCCGAAGGTCGTGGTGTTCTTCACCGGACCCTCGTAGATGCGCCCGACCTCGGGCTCCTTCACGATCGCCTCGATCATCTCGCGAGCGCGCGCCCCGGCCTCGCCGGAGACGGCCGCGATCTTGATCGTGCCGGAGTCGTCGATCTCGATCGTCGCGCCGGACTCCTCCTGGATGGCGCGGATCGTCTTCCCCTTCGGCCCGATGACCTCGCCGATCTTCGACGGGTTGATCTGCATCGTGGCGATGCGCGGGGCCCACTGCGAGATGTCGTCGCGGTGGCTCGGGAGCGCCTCGTCCATCAGGTCGAGGATGTGCATGCGGCCCTTGTGGGCGCGCTCGAGCGCCTCGCGCATGATCTCGACGGTGAGGCCCTTGATCTTGATGTCCATCTGGATCGAGGTGACCCCGTCCCGCGTCCCGGCGACCTTGAAGTCCATGTCGCCGAGCGCGTCCTCGAGCCCGAGGATGTCGGTCAGGACGGCGACGCTGTCGCCCTCCTTGATCAGCCCCATCGCCACACCGGCGCAGGCGGCCTTCATCGGCACACCCGCGTCCATCAGGGCGAGCGAGGTGCCGCACACGGTCGCCATCGAGGACGAACCGTTCGACTCCAGGATGTCGGAGACGACGCGGAGAGTGTACGGGAAGTCGTCGTACTCCGGGAGGAGGGGCTGGATGGCCCGCTCCGCCAGATTCCCGTGCCCCATCTCGCGGCGCGACGTGCCCCGGAAGGGACGCGCCTCACCGACCGAGAAGGGCGGGAAGTTGTAGTGGAGCATGAACGACTTCGTGACCTCTTCCCGCTGGTCGATCGAGTCGATGCGCTGCTCGTCCCGCGAGGTCCCGAGCGTCGTCACCGCGAGCGCCTGCGTCTGTCCGCGGGTGAAGAGGGCGGAGCCGTGCGTGCGCGGCAGGACGCCCACCTCGCAGGAGATCGGGCGGATCTCGTCGAGTCCGCGACCGTCGGCGCGCTCGCCCTTCTCGAGGATCTGCTGGCGCATCGTGCGCTTCTCGATCGCGCCGAGGATGTCGGAGATGTCGCCCTCGTGCTCGGCGTACTTCTCATCCTCCTCCTTGAGCATCGCGACCAGGTCCTCCTTCACGGTGGCCATCGCCTGCGAACGCTCCTGCTTGTCGTGGAGGTTCAGCGCCTCCTCGACCTTGGCGGTGGCCATCCCCTCGACCTTCTGTCGGAGCATCTCGTCCGGGAGCTTCGGGACGAACTCCATCTTCGGGACGGTGTGGCCCTTGAGGAGCTCCTTCTGGATGTCGATGAGCTCACGGATCCCGTCGTGCGCGAACTGGATCCCCTCGAGCATCACCGACTCCGGCACCTCGAGCGCCCCACCCTCGACCATGAGGATGGCGTCGGTGTTCCCGGCCACGACCATGTCGAGGTCGGAGTACTCCAGCTGCTGGAAGGTCGGGTTCCAGATCCAGTTGCCCTGGATGCGGCCCACGCGCACGGAGGCGACGTAGTCGTCGAACGGGATGTTCGACATGTTGAGCGCCACGCTCGCGCCCAGGAGGGCGAGGACGTCGGCGTTGTTCTCCTGGTCGGCGCTGAGGATGCTCGCGACGATCTGCGTCTCGTGCATGTACCCCTTCGGGAACATCGGCCGAAGCGGACGGTCGGTGAGGCGGGCCGCGAGAATCTCGTTCTCGCCGGGCCGGCCCTCACGCTTGAAGAAGCCGCCGGGGATCTTGCCCGCGGCGTAGCTCTTCTCGCGGTACTCGACCGTGAGCGGGAAGAAGGGGAGGTGGGTCGGCTTCGACTGGGCGGTCGCGGTGACCAGGTTGACGGTCTCGCCGTACTGGACGAGACACGAGCCCCCGGCGAGCTTGGCCATCCGGCCGATCTCGAGGGTCAGGGGGCGTCCTGCGAACTGGCGCTCGATGCGCTGGATCATGTCTTCTCTGTCTCTGCTTGCTGGCCCTCCGACACACGGGCGGCCGGGGGCGGGTTCGATTGTGGCTCCGGGTCACGTTCCCCGGGCCGGCTGAGGTCTCCCGATGTGCGGTCCGTTTCCGCCGGGAGAACGACGAAGGCGGCGAAGACCGCTCGGTCTCCGCCGCCCTGGCGTCGTGTCTAGTGCCGCAGGCCGAGGTCGGCGATCAGGGCACGGTACTGTTCGACGTCCTTGTTCCTGAGGTAGCTCAGGAGTCGGCGACGTCGACCGACCATCTTCAGCAGGCCGCGCCGGCTGTGGTGGTCGTGCTTATGGGCGGAGAAGTGGTCCCGGAGGTGGTTGATGCGCTCCGTGAGGATCGCGATCTGAACCGGGGCGCTCCCCACATCACCTTCGTGGGTGCGGTACTTCTCGATAACTGC
Organism: Longimicrobiales bacterium; assembly: GCA_028280525.1. Lineage (GTDB taxonomy): Bacteria > Gemmatimonadota > Gemmatimonadetes > Longimicrobiales > Gaopeijiaceae > Gaopeijia. The sequence goes on along the minus strand of JANQLR010000415.1, from coordinate 2,765 downwards.
GGTCTTGTCGATGCTCATATCGTCTCGCCTCCTCAGGAGTCTGCGCTGCAGGGGAAGCATCGGTGCGGGCCGCACGGTCGTGACGGGCCTCGCGTTGGATATCCAGCCTGAAAGGATAGCGGGTCGTGCACTTCGTGACAATCGCCGCGGCGGCGCCTCACGGGCCGACCGCGGTTCGGTAACGGAAGCGTTGCACAGCGCACGTTGACCGGCGGGGGGCTCGACGTTCCGTTCGTTGCGTCATAACCCGTACCCCCCCTCCGGAGCCCCGGTGGACGCCACCATCGCGGTCGCACTCGGCGTGATCATCCTGCTCGCCGCCTTCGACCTCTGGGTCGGGGTGACGAACGACGCCGTCAACTTCCTGAACTCGGCCTTCGGCTCCCGGGTGGCGACCCGCCGGACCATCCTGACGGTCGCGGCCATGGGCGTGCTCTTCGGCGCCCTGACCTCCAACGGCCTGATGGAGGTGGCGCGCCGCGGCGTCTTCGATCCCAGCCGCTTCACCGGGGCGGATGGGGGCGTGATGCTGATGGCGATCCTCGCGCTCTACCTGGGGGTGATGGCGGCGGACGTGCTCCTCCTCGACCTCTTCAACACCCTCGGCCTGCCGACCTCCACCACGGTGTCGATCGTCTCGGAGCTGGTGGGCGCCTCGATCGCCGTCGCGCTCTGGATGACCCCGGGCGGGCTCGGCGAGGCCTTCACCGTCATCAACGCCGGCCCGGTTCTGAGGATCTACTCGGGGATCTTCCTTTCGGTACTCATCGCCTTCGCGTTCTCCGCGATGCTGATGTTCGCGATCCGCTTCATCTACGGGCGCGATCTCGAGGCGAGCTTCCCGCGCTGGGGTTGGCTCTGGAACGGCCTCGCCTACACCGCACTCTCCTACTTCGTCGTCTACAAGGGGTTCAAGAGCTCCGGGCTCTTCGACGGGGCGACACAGGCGTGGATCTCCGACAACGTGGCCCTCCTGGGCTTCCTCGTCTTCACGATCGCGGCGGTGATGGGGGTCTTCCTCAGCCACCGCCCCAAGCGGCTTCTCGGCGGGATCATCCTGGTGGGCACCGGGGCGCTCGGCCTCGCCTTCGCCGGGAACGACCTGGTGAACTTCATCGGCCCGAGCGTCGCCGCCGCACAGGCCGTCTTCGTGGACGGCGTCGACCTCTCCGGTTCGGTCTCCACCCCGCCCTGGGTCCTCCTCCTGGCGGGCGCGATCATGGTCACGGCGCTCGCGACCAGCCACAAGGCGCGCCGCGTCTCGGACACCGAGCTTCGCCTGGCGGCGCAGGGGATCACCGGACAGCGCTTCAGGGCGAATCCGATTGCACAGGGCATCGTTCGGGGGGCGCTCGCGGGCCACCGCCTCCTTCAGGCGATGAGCCCGCAGGCGCTGAGAAGGGCGGCGCACGAGCGGGTCGTGGTCCGGCCGCCCGCCCAGGCCGACGATCCTCCGTACGACCTCCTGCGGGCGAGCGTCAACCTCGTCGTCGCCTCGCTCCTCATCTCGCTGGGCACGGCGAGCGGCCTGCCGCTCTCCACGACCTACATCACCTTCATGTCGGCGATGGGCGCGGCCTTCGGTGACCGGGTGTGGACGACGCACGACGCGGATCAGCGGGTCGCCGGGATCCTGACGGTCCTCGGGGGCTGGCTCCTGACGGGCGTCATCGCGGCGGGCGGCGCCTTCGTCATGGCCTCGATCATCGCCCTCGGGGGTACGTGGGGCGTCCTTGCCGCCTGCGTGATCGTGGCTGCCGGAGTGACCCACCTGGCGCGGGTGAAGGATCCGACGCCGGTCGACCAGCCCGTGGAGAGAGTCGAGACCACCGTCTGAGGTGGTTCGCGGTTTCGACGCCGCATACGCCGTTCGCGTGGGACGGCCGCGGCGGTCCCCTCACTCCCCGGGCACGCCCCGCAGGTAGTCGATCGCCTCCGATTCCGAGGTGAAGACCGACAGCCGCTGCGGGAGGGCGGACCTGGCCCGGGAGTCGACCATGCGGGCGACCCCGAAGTCGACGCCGGACTTCACCAGCGTCGCCACCCGTGCGCCCGCGCGGTCCACAGGGGCGTCGTCGGTGAGGCTCCGCATGCGCTCGATGAAGGCCGGGATGCGAGCCGCGGGGTACTCCCCGACCGGGACGCCCCTCAGGTCCCAGAGGGTCCCGGTCTCCCCGGTGGTCCTCGGATCCTCCAGGAAGGCGGTGAAGGCCTCCTCGAAGGCAACCACGTCCATCCGGCGGATGCGAATCCAGGCGAAGCCCTCCTCGAAGGTCAGCTCCCAGCCGTCGTCCGGCTCGGGCTCCGCCTCCAGGATCTCGCGAGCCCTCGCGATGTCGCTCTCCATCTGATCGACGAGGGCGTCGACCGACTCGAATCGCTCCACCTCCCGAATCCGTTCGATGAAGTCGACGCGGACCCGGTCGCCGTAGAGGTCGCCGTCGAAGTCGAGGAGGAAGACCTCGACGGAGGGGGGCGCACCCTGAAAGGTGGGGCGGGGACCGAGGTGCAGCCCTCCCCCGAACCGGCCCGCCCGCGTCTCGACGCGGACCGCGTAGACGCCGGAGGGCGGGAGGAGCTTCTCGGAGCCGAAGCCGCCCAGATTCGCCGTCGGAAAACCGAGGGTGCGTCCGCGCTGCTCGCCGCGCACGACGATCCCCGTCAGCGAGTACGGCCGCCCCAGCCCCTCCGCCGCGTCGCGCAGCCGGCCCTCGGAAACGGCGGCCCGGATCGCGGTCGAGGAAATCGCGCTATCCCCCCGGACA
>JANQLR010000401.1 GCA_028280525.1 Longimicrobiales bacterium | reverse complement strand
GCGGTGAATCCTCCCACCCTCCGGCCGAAGAGTGACCGCAGCCCGCGCCGGACCTTTCGTCGAGCCACCGCGAAGGCGAGCGCCTGCGGCATGACCCGGTGGATCGCGCTCGGCTGGGTCACCTCATCGTCTCCCGCCATGCGCCGGCCCGCCCGCCAGAAGACCTGCTCGGCGTCGGGTCGCCGGATGACGAGGCGCATGAGGTCGCGGACCTGGTCGTCGGACATGCGGCCGCGACGCCGGACCTCGTTCCGGTAGAAGTCGACCTGCCGGAGGACCACGTCCGACAGCCCCAGCCGGCGGGGCATCGTCTCGGAGACGTTCTCGTCCTCCAGCACCTCGCCGGGAGCATCCTGCTGCTGCAGGATTTCGAGCACCACGAGACCGAAGCGGGCGCTGACCCGGGGTCGGCCCGCAGGGTCCGGGGTGGGAGGGGAGGGATCGGTCACGGACGAAGAAGCTCTCGAGTGAAGGGCCCTTAATTTCGCTCGCGCGGCGACAAATTCAAATCGCTCCCATTAGCTTCACCTCCATGAAGCGCTACCCGGCCTACGATCCCCCCGAGTACCTCGACTGGACCGCCGACCCGTCGCTCCTCGAGAGCTACCGGAATCGGCTCCGCCAGGATTCGGCCCGTGCATCGATCGTGGCCGAGCTGGACCACGACGAGCTCCTCCGTCTCTACCGCGACCTCCTCCGGACGCGACTGCACGACATCGGGCTCAAGCGGTGGGTGCGGACCGGCGTCATCTCCAAGGCCTGGCTCGGGACCGGAGAGGAGGCCGTCACGGTCGGCGCCGTCTCCGCGCTCGACCCGGAGCGGGACGTGATCTGTCCGATGATCCGGAATGCGGGCGCGCTCCCCATGATGGGAATGGCCCTCTCGGACTGCTTCCGCGGCTATCTGGCCACCAGCGACTCCCCCTCCCGCGGCCGGGACCTGCACATCGGCGACCTGGGTCACCACGTGCTCCAGCCGATCTCGCACATGGGGACGAACGCCGAGGTCATGGCGGGCGTCGCCCTGGCCTTCCGCACCCGCGGAGAAGAGCGGGTCGCGCTGACGTGGATCGGGGACGGCGCGACGAAGACGGCGGCCTGCCACGAGGGACTCAACCTGGCCGCAGTCCTCCGGCTCCCCATCGTCTTCGTTCTCCAGAACAACCAGGTCGCCCTCGGCACCCGCGAATCCACGCACGGCGTCGGCGACCTCAGGGCGTGGGCGGGCGGATACGGAATCGAGAGCCTCGAGTGCGACGGGAACCACGTCCTCGACGTCCTCGCCGCGACCCGGATCGCCGTGGATCGATGTCGCTCCGGACGCGGCCCCGCGGTTGTCGTGGCGGAGACGTTCCGCATGGGAGGACACGCCACGCACGACGAGCGGGAGGCCCGCGAAGCCTTCCCGGCGGAGCTCTTCGAGAGCTGGGGGGCCCGCGACCCGATCGGAATGTACGAGGCGTGGCTGGTCGAGGCGGGCGTCGCTGAAGGAGAACTCAGCGAGATCGAGGCGGAAGTGACCTCTGAGGTGGACGCCGCGGCGGAGGCCGCACTGGGCTCGAAATCGCTCATTCCACCTCCAGAGAGCGTCGTTATGCACGGTTTCTCAATGACTTCCGTGCTCGAACCCCTCAAAAAACGACTACGCTGATCGATTGATCGTTTTTGAAAAGGTTGCGTGATCCGACAAGGGTCCCCAGCTTGCGAATGCCTTCTGGAGAATTATTCGCATTTGCTACCGACGTGTGAGCGACCCATCGCCGTCCGCGGCGAGGTCGCTCTTCCCGTCAGGGGGATCCACCATGCTCGACGCGCAGTCTGCAGCAGTCAGCCGGAACCTCGCAGAGCTCGACATCGACGTCATGACCGACGAAGAGCTCGTGACTGCACATCTCCAGGGGCGGAACGGGGCCTTCCAGGAGCTCTTCTCCCGGTATCGCGACCGTCTGGTGCACTTCATCACCCGCAAGACCGGGGATGGCGACCGGGCCCAGGACCTCGTTCAGGAGGCCTTCATCCGGGTGACCCGTCACCTGCACCGGTTCGACACGTCGAAGAAGTTCTCGACCTGGGTCTACACGATCGCGAGCAACCTCTCCAAGAACGAGCTCCGCAACCGCTCCCGGTCGCCGCTCGTCCTCTTCCAGAAGCTCACCAACAACTGGGACGACGATCACCGTCCGCTTCAGTTCGAGGACTCCTCGATGCGCCCGGACGACATGTTCCGGAAGCGTCACCTCCAGCAGCTCGTCGAGGAGATGGTCTCCGAGCTCCCGGAGCACCATCAGCTCGTCTTCCGTCTCCGCGAGATCGAGGGGAAGAGCTACGAGGAGATCGCCGAGGTCACCGGGGTGAACCTCGGAACGGTGAAGAGCCGTCTCCACCGGGCCCGCAATTCCTTCGCCCAGCGCATCGAGCCCTTCCTGGCCTGATTCGCTCCGGCGTTCGAGCCGAAATGGTCGCCCGCGTCCCCACCGAGGGGGCGCGGGCGATTCTCGTTTCCGACGAATCGCCCTAGCTTCCGGGAAGCTCCCCCTCGACTCGCACACCCATGTTCGAAGACCTCCGACAGGCCTTTCGCGAAGCCGTTCAGAACTTCCGTGACGAAGTGTCGCGGGATGAGGTGTCGGGCAACGTCGACCGTCTGTTGAAGGGGATGGTCGACGAGGTCACGAACGCCAAGTCGCGCCTGTCGGGCCTCGAGGAGGACATCGACAAGACGGCGTCGATGCTCGAGAGGCACACGACCGAGCTCGAGACGACGCGGCGCCGAGGCCGGATGGCCCGCGAGATCGGCGACGAGGAGACCGCTGCGGTCGCCGACGAGTACGCGGCACGCGTGGAGGAGAGGGTCGGCGTTCTCGAGCGGAAGCTCGGTGCGCTCCGCGAAGAGGCTGCCCTCCTGCGTCGCGAGATCGACGAGATGATGAAGCAGCTGAAGGAGGCGCGCACCCGTCGGGACGGGCTCGCCTCGGAGGCGGGGCGGACCGGAGCCCGCGAGGCGCTCGGGGCCTCCCGCGACCTCTTCGACGAGTTCGATCGGATGGAGGACGCGATCTCCGACAACGAGAATCGGACCGATGCCTGGGAGGAGGCCGGCCGCGCGACGTCCTCCGAGTTCGCGATCGATCTGGACGAACCGCCGTCGCGGGATATCGTTGACTTCGACGCGCGGCTGGAGGAGCTCAAGCGTCGGATGAAGGACGTCGAATAGGGAACCATCCGGCGGGGCCGGGGTGAATCGCCGTCTGTGGCTCGCACGTCCCTGGAGCCCGGACCCACATGCAATAAGGAATGCGTTCGATGGAGAACTGGATCGGGATCGGCATCTGGATCGTCATGGGTGCCGTGCTCTCGCTCGTCGTGAAGGCCGCGCTCAAGCTCCCCGAGGAGGCGCCCGGGCACACCCCGGTCCTCGTCGCGATGGGGGCGTTCGGCGCCGTGATCGGCGGGATGCTCGGGGTCGGCATCTTCCACTTCTACGAGCCCACCGCCCTCTCGATCGGCGGGATGGGGAGCGCGGCCGTCTTCGCCCTCTTCATGGCGTGGGTCTACCGGGTGGGAGTGAAGGCCTGGCTCTGAGCCACCCCGGCGGACGACCGCCCGCCCCGATCCGGGGCACCGCTCGAGACGACGAGAGGCCCCCGGTGAGGAACCGGGGGCCTCTTCTCGTATGCGGGGCCCGTGCGCGCCGCGGAGTCGTCGGCTCGGGCGCTGCGATGCCGGACAGCCGAGGCGTCCCTTCCCGCAGCACATCTCTCGACGGCCCATCTCTCGACCGGAACGAGAACGGCGCCGCCGGTGATCGCTCACCGACGACGCCTCCGTCCAACGCCGCATTCGGGAAACCTGCTCCACGAAGCGGTTCAATCATGTAGCGGAAGAGCTGACCAGGCCCTCCCCTCCGGGTGAAAAGCGCCGGAGGTCGCATTCACTACGGGGTTCACCACACCACATCCCATCCACCCCGTTGTACCACATCTGACGTGCGAGCGTGTGAAAACGTTGCACGCCTCGTTGGATCCTACGGGAAGACCCCGCCGAGGATTCATTTCCGTCGTTCGGATCCGTCCGAAAGATGGCACATCGTACACGGGAATCCACCCTCGAATGGCGACCGGCTCCGATCCGTGACATCATGTCCGCGGATCGTCATTCCCCCTTCGCCGTACCCTGCCATGACCGACACCGTCGCCTATCTCGACGCGCATCGGGAGCGGAACCTCGAAGAGCTCTTCGACTTCCTCCGCATCCCCTCCGTTTCCGCCAAGTCCGACCACGACGCAGAGACCGCACGGGCCGCCAACTGGCTCGCCGACCGGATGCGCGAGGCGGGGCTCGGGGCCGAGGTCCTCCCCACTGACGGGCACCCCGTCGTCCTGGGGGAGTGGCGGGAGGCGGGGCCCGACGCCCCGACGATCCTGATCTACGGCCACTACGACGTGCAGCCGGCCGAGCCGCTCGAGCTGTGGAGTTCGCCGGCGTTCGAACCGGAGATCCGAGACGGCCGGGTCTACGCGCGGGGCTCGGCGGACGACAAGGGCCAGCTCTACATGCACGTGAAGGCGATTCAGGCGCTCCTGGAGACGACGGGCTCGCTGCCGGCCAACGTCGTCGTGGTCGCGGAGGGGGAGGAGGAGGTCGGCTCGCCCAACCTCGTCCCCTTCGTGGAGCGGATGCGGGACCGGCTCGCGGCGGACGTCGTCGTCATCTCCGACTCCGCGATGTTCGCCCCGGGGCAGCCCTCCCTCCTCTTCTCGCTGCGCGGACTCGCGTACGTGGAGGTGCACGTCTCGGCCGCGAAGGGGGACCTGCACTCGGGCGCGTACGGGGGCGCCGTCCCCAACCCGGCCACCGAGCTCGCCCGGATGCTGACCACCCTGCACGACGCGGCGGGCCGGATCGCGATCCCCGGCTTCTACGACGACGTGGTCGAGTGGTCGGAGGAGACGCGGAGCGCCATCCGCGCCCTCGACTTCGACGAGGAGGAGTTCCGGGCGGGGGTCGGTTCGCCGGGGCTGCACGGCGAGGCCGGATACTCGACGCTCGAGCGCCTCTGGATCCGTCCGACCTGCGAGGTGAACGGCCTCCTCTCCGGGTGGACCGGCGAAGGGGCGAAGACGGTTCTCCCGGCAAAGGCGATGGCGAAGGTCTCCTTCCGCCTCGTCCCGGATCAGTCGCCGGCGCGGGTCGCCGAGTTGATGGAGGCGCACCTGCGCGAGGTCGCCCCCCCCTGGGTGCGCGTCGAGGTGAAGGAGCTGCACGGCGGCAACCCGTGGAAGGCCGACCCGTCGGGGCCGCTCTTCGAGGCGGCCTCAGTGGCGCTGGAGGAGGCCTTCGGGCGCGCGCCGGTGATCGTCGGTGAGGGCGGGTCGATTCCGATCGTGGGGGATTTCGAGCGGATCCTCGGGTGCCCCGCGCTCCTGGTGGGCTTCGCGCTCCCGGGGTGCAACATGCACGCGCCCGACGAATGGTTCACGGTCGAGAACTACGAGCGGGGGACCACATCGCTCTGCCGGCTCTACGGCGAGCTGGCGGAGCGGCTGGGGTCCGCCGGGTGAAGTCGCCCCGCGCTCTCTTCGCGCTCGGCGTCGCGGGGCTGTTCGGATTCGTCCCCGGGTCCTGGAGCGTGAACCCCGACCTCCCCGACGGTCCGACCCGATTCGAGTGGGACGATCCGGTCGACGGCCTCGGCAGCGATGCGGGCGCGTCGGGGGGCATCGGCGACGGGAACGAAGGGCGGGGCCCGGGGCTCGATCCCGGGAGCGTCCCCCTCGACTTCCGGCACTCGCCGACCGCCCCCGCCGACCTCTCCGAGGCGGCCGGCCGGCTCTCCATCCGCTTTCGCGCGCGGAGCGGGCGCGTGGAATCCGCCCACCTGGTGGCTGACGGCGACTCGATCCCGATGCACCGCCAGCTCGACCTCGGGGAGGAGTCCCGCTGGCGCGCCTCGGTCGAGGCGGGGGTGGCGAGCTACGAGATCGTGGTCGAGACCCCGGACTCGGTGGCGGTCTTCGGGCCGTGGTCGGTCCCGGCGGAGCGCTTCGCGGCGGTCGACTGGGTGTCCGGCTCGGTCGGGTACCAGATCTTCCCGGAACGCTTCTGGAACGGCGATCCCTCGAACGACTCCCTCGCGCTGTCGACCGACGAGTACGTCTTCCTGGGCGAGGGGGTGAGCGGGACGCCCCCGGAGCTGGCCGCGTCGTGGGACGCCCCGGTCGGCAACAGCCACTGCTGCCACCAGTACTTCGGCGGAGACCTCCAGGGGATCCTCGACCGGCTCCCCGATCTGGAAGCGCGCGGGGTGGACGTGCTCTACCTCAACCCGATCTTCGCCTCCGGCTCGGCGCACGGGTACGACACCTCCGACTATCTGCGCGTCGCGGAGAGCTTCGGCGACTCCATCGTGCTGCGCTCCCTCCTCGGCGCCGCCCACGCTCGCGGGATGCGGGTGATCTGGGACTTCGTACCGAACCACGTCGGCATCGGGCACGGGGCCTTCCGGGACGCGGTCGAGAGGGGCGAGACCAGCCCGTACTGGGACTGGTTCGACTTCAGGGTGCCGGGCGGGCAGGTCCAGGCAGGGAACGGCGACCACTACAGCGGGTGGTGGGGCTTCGGCTCCCTCCCGGAGCTCGAGACTGAGGTCGCGGCGGTCCGCGACCACCTTCTGGAGGTCGCGACGACGTGGACCGAGTTCGGCTTCGACGGGATCCGCGTCGACGTGCCCGGCGACATCGACAACCGCAGCGGCTTCTTCCCGGAGTGGCGAGCCGCGGTGAAGGCGGTCCGCCCCGACGTCTACCTCGTCGGGGAGATCTGGGAGCAGGACGAAAGCTGGCTGCAGGGGGACGAGTTCGACGCGCTGATGAACTACGCCCTCGGTCAGGGCGGCGTCCTCCCCTTCGCCCGCGGCGAGATGCCCGGTCCAACCGCCGCGCGGCGGATGGCGGAGCAGTACGCCCTCTACCCGGAGGCCTCGGCGGCGATGGCCTTCAACCTCATCACCTCCCACGACACCGACCGTCTGGCGACGATGCTCGGCGGCGGGGACCTCGGGGGATCGGCGAGTGCGGAGGTGCGCGCGCGTCATCGCCTCGCGGTGGCCGTCCTCTACGCGCTCCCCGGGATGCCGATGACCTTCCAGGGCGACGAGTGTGGCTTCCTCGGGAGATCCGAGGGGGACCACACCGCGCGCTACCCGATCCAGTGGGAGGCGTGCGACGCCGAACTCGTGTCGTACTACGCGCGGCTCGGCGCGCTGCGGCAGGCCTCGACGGCGGTGACCTCCCCGGTCTTCCGCACCGTCGACGGCTCCGGCAGGCTCCTCGCCTTCCTGCGGGGCGAACCGGGTGAGGACGAGGCCCCCGCCGTCTTCAACAACGGGGGGAGCGCGGAGTCGATGACGCTGCCGGCGGGGAGGTGGGTCGACCTCGACGACGGCTCGACGGC
>JANQLR010000399.1 GCA_028280525.1 Longimicrobiales bacterium | reverse complement strand
GTGTCCGGTCTCCGCGATGGTGTGCGCGGCGCCGATCGTCTCCAGGTCTCGCATCTCACCGATGAGAATGACGTCGGGATCCTGACGCAGCGCGTACTTCAGCGCAGCCGAGAAGGACTGCGTGTCCGCCCCGACCTCCCGCTGGTTCACCACGCAGTTCTGGTGCCGGTGGATGAACTCGATCGGGTCCTCGATCGTGATGATGTGGCCCTTTCGGTCCTTGTTGATCTTGTCGACCATCGCGGCGAGCGTCGTCGACTTTCCGGACCCGGTCGGGCCGGTGACGAGGACGAGCCCGCGGGGCCGCTCGGCGAACTTGTTGATGATGTGGGGCAGACCGAGTTTCTCGACCGTATGGATCTCGTAGGGGATCTGCCGGATCGCCATCGCGACGCAGCCGCGCTGCTTGTACACGTTGCCGCGGAAGCGCGAGAGGTTCTGCACGCCGAAGGAGAAGTCGAGTTCGTCCTCGGTCTCGAAGCGCTTCTTCTGGTTCTCGGTGAGGATCGAGTAGGCGAGGGCGAGGGTGTCCTTGGGCTGCAGCGGACGGGGATACCCGGAGTTCACGAGGTCGCCGTCTACGCGGATCTTGGGACGCTCTCCCACGGTGATGTGCAGATCCGACGCCCCGCGCTGGATCATCTCCTGCAGGAGGAGGCGGAGCGACAGCTCGGGGGGTGCCTTCTGCTGAGCGGGGGCGCCGGGCGCCTGCGGCTGGTTCATATCGGTGTGTGACCTGTAGCTCGGGTTCAGGCCGGGACGGGCGACGTCCGGGCCACGATGTGCGCTGTCCAACCGAGTGTCGACTCGAGCCGCCTCGCCCGACAGGGCGCCTCGGCCGGAATCGCCGGTCGCGTCATTCGGCGACCGTCGTCTCCTTCACCACCTGGTCCAGACTGGTGATGCCCCGCTCCACCTTCTTGAGACCGTCCTCACGCAGCGTCAGCATCCCCTCGCTCTGCGCGATCTCACGCAGCTCGTCGGTGCCCTTCTCCTGCATGATCGCCTTCCGGAGCGTCGGCGACATGGCCATGACCTCGTAGAGGCCCTGCCGCCCCTTGTACCCGGTCCCGCCACACTTGTCGCAGCCGCTCCCCTTCCGGAGGTTCTCGCGGTTCTCCTCGTACCACTCCATCGGCACCTTGGCGTACCGCAGCCACTCCTCTTCGTACTCGGCGGGGGTCTCGCACCCGGAGCACACGCGTCGCACGAGCCGCTGTGCCGTCAGCAGGTTGAGGGCGGAGGCGACGTTGAAGGGCTCGAGCCCCATGTCGATCAGACGGGTGATCGTCGACGGGCAGTCGTTGGTGTGGAGGGTCGAGAGCACCAGGTGGCCGGTGAGCGCGGCCTTCACCGCGATCCCGCCCGTCTCGATGTCTCGAATCTCACCGACCATGATGATGTTCGGGTCCTGCCGCAGGAACGCCTTCAGCGCGGCGGCGAAGGTCATCCCGATCTCGTTCCGCACGAGGGTCTGGTTGATCCCGTGCAGGTTGTACTCGACCGGGTCCTCGGCCGTCATGATGTTCGTGTCGATCGTGTTGATCTTCGACAGCGCGGAGTAGAGCGTCGTCGTCTTCCCGGACCCCGTCGGGCCGGTCACGAGCACCATCCCGTACGGCTGGGCAATGGCGTTGAAGAAGTCCTTCTCGGCCTTCGGCTCGAAGCCGAACTTGGCCAGGTCGAAGGTCAGATTCCCCTTGTCGAGGATTCGCATCACGATCTTCTCCCCGAAAATCACGGGGAGGGTCGAGACGCGGAAATCGACGACCTTCTTCTTCATGCGGAGCTTGATGCGTCCGTCCTGCGGGACGCGCCGCTCGGCGATGTTGAGGTCCGAGAGGATCTTCACGCGGGAAGTGATGGCCGCCTTCATCTTGACCGGCGGCTTCATGACCTCCTGCAGCGCTCCGTCGATCCGGTACCGGACCCGGATCTCCTTCTCGTACGGCTCGATGTGGATGTCGGAGACGCCCTTCATCACCGCGTCGGTCAGGAGGCCGTTGATGAACTTCACGACCGGGGCGTTGTCCACCTCGGCCTGAAGCGCCGCGACGGAGACGTCCTCCTCCTCCTCCTCGACGAACTCGAGGTCGTCCTCGAGGAAGTCGTCGAGGAGGTCGTCCATCAGATCCTCCTCCTCCTCCACCCCGTAGTACTTGTCCAGGTGCTTGTGGAGGGTGTACTCCCCGACGATCACGGGCTCGATGTCGTAGCGCGTGATGAACTTGAGGTCGTCGATCGCGCTCATGTCGGTCGGGTTGACCATCGCGAGCGTGAGCGACCGCGCGACGCGGCGCAGGGGGAGGACGAGGTGCTTCCGGGCGACCGCGGCGGGGACCAGCTTGATGATCTTCGGATCGACCTCGACGCGCTCCAGATCCACGGCGCGGACCCGGTACTGCTTCGCGAGCATCTTGGTGAGCTCTTCCTCGGCCACGAAGCCGAGCTTCACCAGCGCAAAGCCCAGCCGCACCTTCTGTTCGCGGGCCTCCTTGAGCCCGTCCTGAAGCTGCTGCTCCGTGATGAGACCTTCGCGTACGAAGAGGTCTCCGAGGCGATCCTGCGCGACGTTGGTCGCCATCCGGTCGCGTTCCTCCTAGAAGGCTGTTGAAGAACTGGGGCGAGCCGCGTTACGGCAACATGGGGCCATATTCTAGGCGGGTTGCCGAAGGCGTGGCCATGCGCCCCACCGAGCGCAATCCAACGACGAAGATGGCCCCATGCTGCCGTAACCCATTGGGCGGAGGGGGGTTCGGTGGTTCATGCTGCGTCTCTCCTCCTCACCGTAGCGCTGCTACGATTCGTCGTCTTTCCTTGCCTGAACGCACCGAAGACCCCTCCGCGCGGCCACACCCCAGTTCTTCAACAGCCTTCTCGGTGCTGAATGAGGCGGAACTCGCCGCCGATCCTCACGATACGGCGGGTTTCCATCCGTCGACAAGGAGGATCGACGGAAACAAATGTAGTTCGACGGAAGCTATTCGACTCCCGGAGCGGCCGGCAAGCGGACCGTCCGCCCCCAGGGGCGCGGAGCGAGGTGGGGCCGAATGCGCTCCAGACTCTTCGGTCCTACGCCGGGGATGGCGAGCAGGTCCTCCGGTGTGGAGAAGCCTCCCGCTTCCGAGCGGTGCTCGATCCACCGACGTGCGAGCGCCGGCCCGATCCCGGGGAGTCGGTCGAGCTCGGCCTCGGGCGCGGTGTTGGGGTCGAGGCGCTCCTCGGGGCCGATCGGGGTGTCGCGCCGCGCCTCGTCCTCCTCGACTGCCCGGGCCGAGTCCTGCAGCACCGCGATCTCGGTCTCGCTGCCGGGCTCGAGTCCGCCCCCGGCCCGGGCCTGCCAGCCGAGGCGGAGCGCCCCGCTGACCACCAGGACGATCGCGAGGGTCCGGAGGGTGGAGAGGTCGTCGTCCATGCCGGACGATGGCGGGCGGGACCGGGCGTCCGGATGGATGGATCGGCCCGTGGGTGGGAGGGCGAAGCGCGCGACGGGAGCCACGGCGCGCGCCGGCGTGGATCGATCGGCCCGGGGGCGGAGGGCGAAGCGGGCGCTGCGGAAGCCCGGGGGCGGAGGGCGAAGCGGCCGCTGCGGAAGCCCGGGCGGCCTTCAGCGAGCGAACCCGATCGGCTCGCGGGCGCCGAACCGGCCAGCCTCGATCAGGAACTGGCCGAACACCCCGAGCTGGAACTGGGTCGAACCCCGGCGCTGGCCGATGAAGGACTGTCGATCGGTCCAGCTCGCCTGTACCCCCAGCTCGAAGCCGTCGAGGCTGGTGCCGAGGGTGAGGCTGACGATGCGCGCGAGCTGATCGACGAAGGGGACGCACCCCATCTCTTCGCTGGCCACGGGAGTCCGGCACTCCCGCTCCGCCGTGTACGACCAGGAGACGGTGGTCTGCACCGGCCGTTCGACCCGCGCCCCGAGTCCGAAGGGGGGGAGGAAGGCGGAGCGGAAGGAGAGGACGTGGTTGGTGCGATCCCGCTCGGTCGCACCGGTGGGGTCGAAGCCGTCGCCTCGCTGGACCGTGCCCCGGTAGCCGGTCACCACGCTCCCGACCCACCCGAGGGTGAGATCCCACGGAATCGTCAGATCCTCCTGCTCCCGCGTCTGCGCGACGGCGCCGAAGACGGTGCGCCGCCGCGTTCGCGTGACTCCGGAGGAGAGGTCGAGGCGAGTCACGACGGCCGCCCACCGCCTCGGCAGCCGCACCCCGTTCGCACGGGCGCGCAGCTCCGGCCACGCCCGCGTCGTCGTCGTGCGGTCGGCCCGGACGTCGAGCGTCGCGGTCTCGCTCCGGCCGTAGCCGAGATCGAGGGTGACGCCGGGCGCCCGCACCCCGGTGCTCCACCGCTGCCCGTTGCGATCGACCAGCGTGGCGGCGGTATCCCCCTGGAGCGTGCGAAACCCGTTCCGGCCCAGCCACCCGAACTGGAAGCGGGCATCGGGATCGACGACGTCTCGGTCGAAGCGCGAGAAGATCCCGTCCTCCCAGTCGAGCGTGACGGGACGGAGCCACCCGACCGCCGCGAGCGGCGACCCGGGCGCGGCGCGGCTCGCCCGGGTGAGCCCGCCCACGTCGAGCGCGACTCGGCCCCTCAGATTGCGCTCCCCGCGCGCAGATCGCTGCAGCGCGAGGGCGCTGTCCCCCTCCGGCGTGACGATCCCCTGGATGAAGGAGGGATTCCGCTCCCCCTCGTAGCGGGTGGTCCAGGTGACGTCGTGCTCCAGCCAGCTCCAGAGCCGGGGCCGCCAGTCGACCCGCGTCCGCAGGAGTCGCCGCGTCTCCCACCCCACGTTCACCACCCCTGCAACCCGGGTTCGCTCCGCCTCGAGGAGCGCCTGCACCCGGGGGTCCGCGACCACCTCCGTCGGTTCGAGGAGGTCGCGTTGCGACAGGAAGCTGAGATCGGCGGTGAGCCGCTCGAAGGGCCGGAGGACGAGCTCCGCGACGGAGCGGAGCTGCTCGCGCGGCGCCAGGAGGGGGGCGACGAGAGAGTCGACCGGCCCCTCGATGATCCGCTCGAAGCGGAAGATGCGATTGTCCTCGTTCTGGTAGGAGGCGCCCACGGAGAAGGATTCGGGGGACCACCGGAGGCGCGCGTCCGCGAGCTGCTCCCCGATCGGACCGGGGAGGAGTCGCCGCACGAGCCCCTCCAGCCCGTCGGGGACGACGTCGATCTCTCGCGGTTCGAGCCGCCGCGTGTAGCCGGCCCGCACATCGAGGCCGTCGCTCTCGAAGCGCGCCGCGACGGAGGAGGAGCGGGAGCGGTAGGTCGACAGGTTGGCGTCGAAGCCGTCCAGGAAGGCGCCGAGGATCGGGTTCGCGGTCGGGGTGGCCTTGCGGAAGCCCACGGAGACCCGGCTCTGCCGGTCGCCGATCTCCCGCAGGTTGCGGATGCGGTCGGCGCGCACGTCGGAGTTGTTGAGAAAGGTCGGGTCGATCGTGGAGCGGTCGATCGCAACGGAGAGAGGCACCTCGACCCCCCACGACGCGGGCATCAGGCGGTCGAGTCGGGCGAGGGTGGTGATGGAGAGCGCCTGGTCCGTCTGGAAGGAGGGCACCTCGCCGAGCTGCTGGAACTGCGCACCCCGCCGCGTCAGGCTCATCCGGGTCTCGACCACGTCCCCCGCCAGGAGAGAGGCCTCGAAGACGCCGGCCACCCCCGCGTCCTGGACCCCGCGCCCGAGACGCAGCTCGTTGATCCACACCTCTCCGTCGAAGGGGACCACGGACCGGTTCCAGACGCCGAAGGAGATCTCTCGGACGTTCGCGAGGTCGGGGGCGCGCCCACGGTCGCTCAGGACGACGGCGTAGGTCGAGTCGCGCGCCCAGATCGTCACCGGGCCCTCTCCGGGACCGGGCGGCTGCAGGACGAGCGTCTCCTCGGCGCGACGGCGGAGGTCGAGGAACTCGTCGAAGTCCACCACGACCTCGGGGAGCCAGTCGGCGGGGGAGAGCGAGCCGTCGGGGGGCGGCGCCCGGAGCGGAGTCTGGAAGAGGTAGAAGTTGTCCGCGTCGGTTCCGACCTTGAAGAAGAAGGTGACGTCCTCCCCCTCCCCCCACCCCCCTCCGCTCGGCACGACCCACAGCCGGGCCTCCCGATAGGCGAGGAAGTTGCGGGGACGCTGCGGGAAGCGGGTGTAGACCTCCGCTCGATCCCCCGGCTCGATCCCCTCGACGGAGACGGCGAGGGCCCGCTCGTTGAACTCCAGCCCCTGCCCGCCCACCGCTGCGGTCGGATCGGCGAGCTGCTCGAGGACCCCCGGGGGCGAGACGTAGCGCTCGTCCGCCAGGAGGGAGACCGGTCCCACCTCGACCCGGCCGGCCGGGGCGATCGTGTCTCCGATGATCCCGCGCAGGATCCCGTCCCGGGTCCGGCGGATCCAGCGCGACCCCAGGATCCGCATCCGCGCCAGCGTGATGTTCGCCGGCTCCTCGGAGACGACGGTCAGACGCAGCTGCTTCACCCCGCGCAGGTCCGCCTCGGTGAAGGGCCCGTTCACGGCGACGCCCCCGCCCTGGATGGGGATGCGGTAGAGCTGAAAGGAGGTCCCGGTCTCCTCCGCCCGCCGCACGAGGAAGGGGGAGGTGCCGTCGAGCCGCACGACGTAGCGAAGGGAGCGCTCGGCGGTGTCGAGGTTCCCGTCCCCGTCGAGGTCCTCGGTGTCGTTGCGACCGTTGTTCCGGGTACAGTTCACCCGGGGGTCTCCGAGG
>JANQLR010000397.1 GCA_028280525.1 Longimicrobiales bacterium | reverse complement strand
GATCCGATCGCTCCTCTTCGAGGTCGCGCCCTCCGACCCGGTCATCCTACTGGGTGTCCCCCTCCTCCTCCTCGCGACCGCGACGGTCGCAGCGCTGCGACCGGCCGTCAGCGCAGCTCGGGTGGATCCTTCGATGGCGCTTCAGGAGGATGGCTGACCCCGTCGCCTGGCGGTGGCCCGTGCCGGCGTGCTCGCCTACGCCGCCCGCCGAACCTCGCGGAATCCGACGAGGCGCTCCGCCTCCTCGTCCCAGAGGCTGAGCCAGAGCAGGCGCCAGGTATCGCGGAGACGCAGGATCGTCACGTCGTGGAACTCGGGGTTCTCGTCGTGGACCTCCTGAAGCCGGTAGTTGGGAATGCGTGCACTCATGTGGTGGACGTGATGCACCCCGATGCTCGCCGTGAGCCACTGCAGGAGGCGCGGGAGCTTCAGGTACGAACTCCCGCTGATCGCCGCGTCGTAGTAGTCCCAGTCGTCGTGCCACGCCCAGTAGGTGTGTTCGAACTGGTGCTGGACGTAGAAGAGGAAGACACCGAGTGCGCAGGCGAGGGCGGTGATGGGCAGCTGAACGGCTAGGAAGGGCCCGATGCCGATCGTAGCCCACGCGACCGCGACGACGCCGGCGATCGCGGCATTGGTCCACCACACGCTGCGCCATGCGCCTCGCCATTCCCGGGGGATGTCCCACGGGAAGCGGTGCTTCACGATGAAGTGGAAGAGCGGGCCGATGGTGAGGAAGACGGCCGGATTGCGATAGACCCGATACCCGAAGCGCTTCGCCGGCGACAGGGCGCGGTACTCGGCCACCGTCAGGGTGTCGATGTCGCCGAACCCGCGGAGGCTCAGGTCTCCCGAGTGTGCGTGGTGATAGGCGTGCGTCTTCCGCCAGTACTCGTACGGCGTGAGGAGCAGCACGCCGATGGCGCGACCCGTCCAGTCCCGCGCCCGCCGCGACCTGAAGTACGATCCATGCCCGCAGTCGTGTTGGATCATGAAGAGGCGCATCATGAAGCCGGTGGCGACCGGAGCGAGGAGGAGCGTCAGCCAGTAGCCGACCTCCAGGCTGCGGTACATCGCGGCCCACGAGATCGCGAAGAGTGCGGTCGTGAGGGCGAGCTGGCGGACGCTACGACCGGTGTCCGCACCCCAGTACGGGCGCAGGATTCGGTTCCACGCCTCGACCTTCTCTCGGTTCGGCTTCTCGAGCATCGACTCTCGTGCGGGTGGACTTCGGGGGAAGAGGGACTCCGGACGGAGTCGAAGGACGACGGGGTGGTCGGACGACGGCGCGCGGGGGGCAGTAGCAGAGCGCCGCTCGGATGCGGTCGGGAGGATGCGGCGGGGAAGATGTACTGCCGACCGGAGATGCGCCAACGGCCGAGGGCGCCCGGGCAGTCGGCCGTCCGCGAAGCCCGCCCAGCGTGCCTGACCCGGTTGTTTCGAGAACCGGCTCGACCGACTACCACTACCCCCCATCCATGTCCGCGAACACGAATCCTCCAAGGTGCTGAGGGAGTAGCGATGCGACGCAGAGTAGACAACCCGCCTTCTCGTTGCCTGGCCTCGCCCGGGTGTGCGCGGACCGCGCTGGTCCTGACCCTCCTCGCCGCACCCCTGCACGGCCAGGCCGTGAGCGATGCCGACTGGGATCGCGTGGCGGTGGAGCATCGCCGGCTGGTTTCCGACAACGGGATCGTGGGGAGCTCCCTCGCCCTCGTGCAGGACGGCCGGATCACCCGCGCCCAGTACCTGGGGATGGCAGACCTGGAACGCGATCGGGCGGTGGATGCCGAGACGCTGTACCACTGGGCCTCCATCACGAAGACCTTCACCGGGGTTGCCGTGATGCAGCTTCGGGACCGGGGTCTCGTGGAACTCGACGATCCCATCGTCGACTACGTCCCCGAGTTGCGGGAGGCACACGACCCGTTCGGTCCGATCGAGGGGATCACGATCCGTCACCTTCTCTCCCACTCCGCCGGATTCCGCTCCTCCACCTTCCCCTGGGACGGTGGCGAGCCGTGGCAGCCCTGGGAGCCGCCTGCCTGGGAGAATCTGGCCGCGATGATGCCGTGGACGGAGGTGGAGTTCGAGCCGGGGAGCCGCTTCCAGTACTCGAACCCGGGCATCGTCTTCCTGGGGCGCATGATCGAGGCGGTCACCGGCGACATCTTCGAGGCCTACGTGGAGAAGAACATCTTCCGGCCGCTCGGCATGCGTACCGCGTACTTCGACGGCACGCCGTGGCACCTCGCCGATCATCGCGCGGAGAACTACCGGGTGGTCGAGGGACGGCCAATGGCCAACGGAGACTTCAACACGGGGATCACCGTATCGAACGGGGGATTGAACGGTGCGGTGGGCGACCTGGCCCGATGGATCGCCTTCCTCACCGGAGCGATCGAGCCGGGGTCGGCGGCGGCCGGGGTCCTGGCGCGCAGCTCGATCGAGGAGATGTGGGAGGAGGTGGTGCCGGTGGGAGAGATGACGCTCGGTCGGGAGAGGATGGGGCTGACCTTCTGGCTCTATCCGGACCACGGCTGGGTCGGTCACACGGGGAGTCAGCGGAGCTTCTTCTCCTTCGTGCTGTTCGATCCGGAGACGCGCCGGGGGATCATCGCCGCCTTCAACACCGCCGGGGGCGACGAGACGGGGCCGAACACACGTGCGGTCCTGAACAGTCTTCGGAAGACGGCGTCGGAGGCGCTGCTGGGAGGCGGCTGACCCGACGCGACCTCCCTTCGGAGCGGAACTCCCACACGGCGGGGATGACGCAAGCGGACCCGCGGGGCGGCCTCCACCCGAAAGGGATCAGCCGGTCGGTGATTCCCGGCCTTCTCCAGGGGGCCGGTTCCGCTCATCCATCGCGCGGGCGTAGACCTCCGCGTAGGTCAGCCCCGAGCTGCGCGAAAGGAGGTCGAGGGCCCCGACGAACTCCCGGTCCATCTCGGATCGGGGTGCGACGGCTCGTGCAGCCTCGAGACACCGCTCCACCTCCGCGGCGTTGCCCCGCAGGAAGTGTCGGGTGCCGTCGACCAGGAGTGGAAGGGTCGGAGGATACTCGGGCGGGATGCTCTCGATGTCGACGGCATCCATGTGCTCGAGGGCCACGGCCGTCTCCCCGTTCATCGCGCGCAGCTGCCCGGCGTGGAATCGGGAATACGCCATCGGGCCGGGAGGAAGATCGGGGTGGTGCTCGAGGTACCGCTCGATCATCGCCGCCGCCTCCCCGAACGCGCCCTCGGCGGCGATCGGCCGCCATCCCTGCTCGGGGTTCTGGTCGAAGTCCTCCCAGGACAGCTGAAGGAAGGCGGGCTCGCTCGGGTCTTCGCATCCCGTCAGGAGGCCGACTCCAATCAGGAGCGACAATGCGGCTGCGGGCCATCCCTTCATCGGTCCCCCTCATCGCGTCGGTGGTCATCCCCATATACGTAGGGACGAGCGCGATCATTGGGCCAAACGAAGCGAGCACCCGACGCCCCCGGGCTCAGTGCCGTTCGAAAACCTTGTTGACGATCCTCCAGCCGTCGTCGAACCGGTAGAGCCCCAGGACGTCGGTGAAGACGTGCGCACCGTCCATGAAGAGTTCGAGGCGGACGCTCGCCGTGCTCCCGATCACGGTGACGTCGATGAAGTCGTGGGTGACCTCGCTCCGGTTCCGTTCACCGACCCGGAGCCGCTCGATCCACTCGTCTCGGGTCACGTGGCCGACCCCGTCCTCGGAGCGGACGGACATGACGAAGCTCTCGTCGAAGCCCGCCCGGACCTTTGCGGGGTCGCGCTCGATGTGAATGCCCTCCACATAGGCGGAGGTCACGACTTCGCGCACGCGCTCCTCCTCGGTCTGCGCCTCGGCGGTGGATGCGCCCACGAGTACGAGCAGCGCGGCGGCGAGTAGTGCTCTGGCGATGGTGCTCCTCATCCTCCCCTCCCTTCGAATTCGGTGGATCCTCTCGACGGTGGCATACGAGTGCGGGGTCGTTCCGTGTCTCCGGTGAGTCCACAGCGCGGCCGGCCGGACCACAGGTCAGTCGACTGAAGCATAGGAGAGAACGACGACCACCTGCTCGTTCCACTCATCCCGAAGCAGGAGGGCGATGCGGCCCTCGCGGATGTCCAGCACCTCGGGGCGCGCGAACAGGGGATGCGGGGCCGAGGTGGGGAGCTCGATTCGACCTTCCGGTACGCCGTCTGCCCCGAAGATGACCCACGATCGGGTGGAGGCGCCGGGGCGCGTGGCCTCCCCCACCCAGAGCCTCGCCTCGTCGTCCAGCGCCAACGCTCCGAACGCCGGGTACGTTTCGCGTACGGGGCCCCGGGTCCACTCGCGGAGGAAGTCCTCGGAGTCCATGGGGGCGAGGCCGGTCACCTCCTCGAGCCACGCCGAGCGGTCTCGTTCGCTGACGGGGGTCGGGTCTCCCGCACCGCGAACGATGAGCGTGGGTGTCCCATCGATCGCGCGTACGGTAATGAGCAGGGAGTCGGTCGAAGCGATGACCACGCGCCCCCCTCCACCCGCCGCGATCGCGGTGCGACCGAAGCCGACCGGGAGCCGGAGCTTGCCCGCCTGGACATCGGCCGCCGCCTTCTCCTGGCCCGGCCACAGACCCAACGTATCCGGCGAGGTCGCCCCGGGGCCGATCGACAGGAGGGGAACGGTGTCTCGCCACTCCCCCAGGTTGAACACGTTGCTGCGTCCGTACGTGGCCAGAACCGTTCCGCCCGAGTCGAAGGCGAGCGGGAGGAGGAACTTGAAGCCGACTCCCGTATGGAGCGGTCGGGTCGCCTCCACCTCGTAGTCGGCGTTCAGCGTCGTCAGGCGGGCGAGTCCCACATCGTAGACCAGGACGGAGCCGTCCTCCCGCGCGTCGAGCCAGTTGATGTAGCCGTATTCACCCGGGCCCTCGCCGCTGCGTCCGATCGTCCGCACGAGCACACCATCCGGATCGAAGAGGAGGATCTCGGAAGACCCGCTGTTGGCGATCAGGAGAGACCCGTCCGGGAGGAAGGCCCCCGCCTGCGCTTCGTGGAGGAGGACGCCCGCATCGTCCGTGGTGTACGCCCGCTTCGTTCGCCACGTCGGCGCGGCGGTGGTCGCGAGTTCGGGGAGCTCGGCGATGCGGACTCCCAAGGAGTCCGAAAGGGCGGCCTCGACCGGCGGTGGACGCCGCTCTCCGCAGCCGAGGGAGATCAGGGCGATAGCCAGAGAGAGTGGCCGGCGTCGAGAGCGGCGCATTCGTCCCGGGGTGGCGGTTCACGGAGCGGATCGACGGATGCCGGAGGTTGGACGTGGCCGCTGGGTAGACGCAAGCGGCCGTGCGGTCCGCGGGCTCGCGCCTCAGCGAAGAGTCACCCGCACCGCTACACGGGCGCGTCCCGTCGCGCCCGCATACACCTGCTGGCTGATGTCGAAGCCGGGGATGAAGCCGTAGCCCCACCGTTCGCCGTCGCGCACGCGGACGATCGCGGTCACGGCGGTCGATGCCCCCTGCCGGATGTCGGGGCGCGGGCGGAAGACCGATCCGGGCACGACCACGACCCCCTGGTCGTCCGCCGTCCCGACCCACTCCGGTTCCGGATCGTATACGTCGTCGTAGGGGCCGACCCCGAGATCCGGGAAGACTTCGACGATTGCGTGCGGGACCGGTACGCCGGCGTTCCGCGCGACCACCTCGACCTCCTCGGGCATCTGCTGCAGGTAGTCGTTCCAGCGATGCAGGGCGTTCAACTCGTTGCCCCACTGATCCTCGTCGACCGTGCGGCGCAGCCCGGCCACGCGATTCAACCCGAAGGCCCCGACGTCGGAGACGCGAGTGAAGAGGGAGTAGTCCGATCCCATCAGCCACGAGTCGAAGTACGGCCAGATGGTGAGGATCGGCCCCGTGTTGCTCGGGAGGGGAAGGCGCGGGGTGCCCAGGGCGGGCGAGCCGTCCGGGTCGAGGATGTCGAATCGGGAACCCATGACCCCGAGAAGGACCTCGTAGGCGTAGATGTCCGCGACTCCCCGCTGATGGATCAGCTCGTGGAGAACGATGGTCTGGTTCTCCAGCTGCTCTCGGGAGGAGCCCGAGTTTGCGAAGCGACGATCGGAGCCATCCCAGAAGAGCCAGCGCAGATCCGACTCCGCCTTCCCCTGCAGGTACCCGTCGTGCACCCGCAGGATGTCGAGTCGGAGGCGGTCGCGGACCGGATCCGCGCCCCCGGGCGGGGCATACGCCTCGAGGATGTCGTTCCACCGCCGGACGTTCGCCGATGCCCACCCCGGAACGCCGCCGGGGTAGATTCGGTCGATGTGTCGCCAGACGCGATCGTGCAGGTAGAAGGCGATCGTGAGTCCGTCGCTGGGCACGCGAAGGGAGGCCGCAGCGCTGTCCACGGCGTGCCCCGCGAGCTCCACCTCGATCCACTCCCGTTCCTCGCTCCACGGCCGCTCGAGATCCGCGAATCCGCCTCCGTCCTCCACCGTGAGAGTCTCCGTCTTCACGGGGGTGCCGTCGACGCTCCAGCGCACCTCGACCTCGCCGCTCCCGCTGCCCACGGTGTGCAGGACCGCGCGCCAGGTCAGGGTGCTCCCCGCGTCCGGCCAGCCCGCCCGTGGATCCGCCAGGGTGGTCAGGCTGTCCGGGAGCCCGGGCCACGGTGTGGCGGTGAGATGCGACACCCGAACCTCGAGCGGCGCCGGAGCGGTCGCGGGTGGCGCGGTCGGAGGGGCGTCCCGACCACACGCGAAGGCCGCGGTCAGGAACGCGAGCAGCGAGATCCGAACTCGGCCCGGCGCCGGCGAACTCGCCTCCGCTTCCCCGCGGGGAACCGGGGCGAGTCGCCGGACGAGGGCGACCGGGGCGCTCACCGCATCGGGGGGCGGCGTCGCCCTCGAGCTTCCGTGAGCCCGATGGCGTCGCCCCAGAGATGGTACACGCAGTGCGTGCGGTCATCATCCCCGCCGCAGACGATGGCGTCGGAGAGATCCCAGACGTCGGTCTGGCACGCGGTGACGTACGTGGTACGAGGATCTCCGTCGTCGAAGACGTTCCCGCCCTGGTAGTCGTCGTCGTGCACGAATGCGCCGGCCACGATGTTCTGGAAGGACCCCTGGTAGATGAACCGGTCCGAGCGAGCCTTCGGCGCCTGGGTCAGCAGTCTCACGTCGAGTACGCACGGGTCGTCGACCATCTCGACGTCGAAGTCGGGGATGGAGAGTCGGAGCATCGACATCGCGGGAGTCGTGGTGAGGTCGACCTCGTGCGCGCCCGCCTCGAAGTCGACCGCGAACTCGAATCGATCGAAGCTGCGGGTCGACTGAGAACCGTTCGAGATGGAATCCCCCTTCCACAGGTCCAGCACGAGGGTCCCCACCCGACGCGTCGCCCCGTGAAAGCTGCCCTGGAGACCATCGATCCCGTCGACCAGCTGGATCTGCTCACCGGCCAGTTGGGCCGTGCCCCCTGAGTAGTTGATGGCCGCGCCCATGACCCGGAGGTCGACCGCGTCCGGCCCCGGTCCCGGTCCCGCGGGGTCGGAGTCGCACGCCCCCAACGCCACCAGTGCCACCAGCGTGTAGCGAATGCCGCGGCCTCTTGCCGCCGGCCCAATACGAGTACCCATATCTGCTGCTCTCCCATCTGATCTGTATGTGAAGTGCCGATCCAATCGGGATCCGTGCACCTACAGCCAGTAGCGCGAAGAGACGGCCAGAGGGGTCATCGGTGTCGCGAGGGGCAGGGGGTTCCGCCTTGCTTCCAGCGTCCGTCGACTACCTCGGGCCTGCGGGCGGGCTCCGGTAGGCATCCGCTCGGTCGGGGCGATTCAGCGCCTCGTAGAGGAGGACCATGGTGTCGCGGGCTCGCCCAACGATCTCCGGATTCGCGCCGAATCCGTCGATCAGGGCGGGGTAGGCTCGAAGCAGCATCGCCTCCGCCTCCTCGAGTCGCCGCTGGGCCACGAGGGCACGACCCAACTCGGTCTCGGCGAGTGCGACCTGCGCATGCCCCGGCCCGAACCGGTTCGACATGAGAGCGGCGGCGCGTCGAAGGGGCGCCTCGGCCTCTTCGTGCCTCCCCTGCTCCAGGAGGAAGAGCCCGCGGTCGTAGAAGAGCGCTCCGACCGCGCCGTCCTCGGGGCCCAGGATCCTCTCCCCCTCCGCGAGTGCGAGTTCGAACGCCGCCTCTGCCGCGGCCTCGTCTCCGAGCCTCTGATACGCGAGCGCTCGTGCGCGATGGGTCGAGAAGACGAAGACGTGATCCGGCCCGAAGAGGCGCACCCGCATCTCCAGCGCCTCGTCGAAGTAGGCGTCCACATCCGCTCGGCCCGTGAGATCCACAGCGAGGAGGGCCCGGTTGTGAAGGGAGTGCGCCAGCACGACGTGGTCTCCGCCGAAGAGCCGCCGCTGGAGAGGGATGACGATGCCGTAGAGCGAGTCCGCCCGCTCCCACTCTCCGGTCTCGTGGTACGCGGCGGCGAGCGCGACCAGGGCGGTCGCGGTGCGTCGGTGCTCCTCCCCGTAGACGGACCGGAAGAGGCGGAGAGCCTCCTCGATGTCCTGGGCGCCACCGACCCAGTCCGAGCGCATCAGTCGGCTCCGGCCGATCCGGTAGAGGATCGAGGCCACGTCCGGATGCTCTGCACCCTTCAACGCGCGCTCTGCGGCGAGCGCCCCTCGGTAGAGGCTGTCCACGCGTTCCCGATCTCCCCGATCCGCGGCGGCGTCTCCGAGACCGACGAGCGCGGTGGTGAGGTCCATCGCCTTCTCCCCGGGGAGGCCCTCCCGCATCGCGAGGGCCCTCTCGAAGTACTGCTCCGCCTCCGACCATGATCCGCGATCGCCGTGCGTGAGGCCGAGCAGCTCGAGGACCTCCGCGGCGAGATACCGCTTCTCGGGGACCAGATCCTCTCCGACGCGAAGCGCCGCCTGGAGGACGGAGTCGGCCAGGGCGGACTGGCTCAACTCGAAATGCAGGCGCCCCAGATCCCGGAGTGCGACGATCCGCTCCTCCGCAGCGGCGCCCTCGCGAAGGGCTGCGGCGCGGGTGAGGAGTCTGCGTGCGGTCTGGTAGTCGCCGATCGCGAGGTACGATCGACCCAGGACGCCGAGCAGCTCGGCCTGTACGTCCGGTACGTCGATCAGATCGCGCTCGACTCTGCGGGTCCCCTCCCCGAGGAGCTCGAACACCGTCAACGTGTCGCCCAGCGCGACCGCCGGATCGGCCTCCTCGAAGAGTCCGGCGATGAGTTCGGAGGTCTGGCGCGCCTTGTCGGCCTCGGCTCGCGCGAGCGCCGCGGAGCGCGCTGCACGTCGGGCCTGCCACGTCGTGCCGACGATCCCTCCGAGCAGAGAGACGACCAGCAGCCCCGCCGCGGCCACCGCGGCGCGGTTCCTTCCGACGAACCTCCGCAGCCGGTACGTCGCAGAGTCCCCGCGGGCTTCGATCGGAAGCCCGTCGAGGAACCTCGCAACGTCTCGCGAGAGGGCGGCTGCAGAGGAGTATCGACGCGCGGGGTCCTTCGCCATTGCGCGCAGGACGATGACGTCCAGGTCGCCGTGGAGCAGGCGTTCGAGTCGCGGGAGCGTCTCTCCGCGTACCCGGGCCACATCCTCGGCCGACGCCCGGTCGTCGTCCGTTCCGCCCCGCTGCCCGACTGCGGTCGACGGAGGTCGGGGCTCCGCGGTGGACACCAGTCGTTCGATATCGGCGGCCGCAAGGGAGGAGAGGTCGAAGGGGCGGCGACCGCAGAGCAGCTCGTAGAGGAGTACGCCCAACGAATAGACGTCCGAGGCGGTGGTGACCGGGTCACCGAGCACCACCTCCGGCGCAGCGTACTCCGGAGTCAGCATCCGGGCGCCCGTTCGGGTCGCAGGCGCGTCCGCCTCGTCTTCTCCCAGCAGTCGAGCCACACCGAAGTCGAGCAGCTTCGGCTCTCCATCGGGCGACACCAGGATATTCGACGGCTTCAGGTCGCGATGGACCACCAGATGCTGATGAGCGTGGTGGACCGCCACGCACACCTGCTGAAACAACCGGAGTCGATCGGGCACGGAGAGCCGCACACGGTCCGCGTAGGCGGTGATCGGCTCCCCCTCGACGTACTCCATGACGATGTAGGGCTGGCCTTCGGGGCTCCCGAGGGCCGGTGCCATCCAGCCACCGTCGATGAAACGGGCGATTCCGGGATGTTCGAGCCCGGCCAGGATCTTTCGCTCGTCGAGGAACTTCTCGCCGCGCGCCCTCGATCCCGGACCTCGCAGTGCGACCTTGATCGCGACGCGCTGCTCGAAGTCGGCGCCCTCGCGTTCCGCGAGGTAGACGGAGCCCATGCCCCCGGACCCGAGCAGGCGCATCAGCCGGTACGGACCGACCCGCTCACCCTCGGCGACCCCGGAAGCGCTCCCGCCCAGAAGGACGGCCCCGATCTCCCGACCGAGAACGTCGAGTCGACCGGGACGGCTGGACGCCTCCAGCAGCGAGGAGACCTCGGCTCGCAGCGCCTCGTCTCCGGCGCACCTCTCGTCGAGCCACGCGACCCGATCCTCTTCGGCAACCTCCAGCGCATCCGCGAAGAGGGCTTCGACCCGGCGTCTGCGATCCGCCGCGGGCTCCGGGTCCATCCGCCCAAACTCGGCGGCGTCGCGCGTGGGGTCCCCGTGGGCGTCGCTCAACGTCCCGTGACGTCCGTGCCGAGTTCCCGGTTCAGCCACGCCCGCGCGAAGTTCCAGTCGCGCTTCACCGTGGCGGGCGACACACCGATCACCTCGGCCAACTCCTCGTTCGTCATTCCCGCGAAGAATCGGCCCTCGACGACTCGATGCTGGCGCTCGTTGATCTGCTCGAGCCGGCGGAGCGCTTCGTCCAGGTCGACGAGGTCATCCGAGCGTTCGTCGCTGACGATCACGATGTCGTCCAGCGAGGCGTCCACCTGGCCCCCTCCCCGCTTTGCCGCGTTTCGACGGCGGGCATGGGTGACGAGGATATTCCGCATCGCCTGGGCGGCCATCGCAAAGAAGTGGGCGCGTCCCGCGTACTCGATCCGCTTGAGGTCGACCAGCTTCAGGTACGTCTCGTGGACGAGCTCGGTCGTGGACAGCGTGTGATCCACACGCTCGTCCAGGAGCCTTCGATGAGCCACCGCGCGGAGTGAGTCGTACACCGCGGGAAAGGCCTGGTCGAAGGCATCGGAGTCCCCTGCCGCAGAAGCCCTCAGGAGCTGCGTCAGCCCCACTTCGGACGAACTCAAAGGTCGCCCTCCGGCGGCCTGCAGGGGCCGCATGTCGCTGTCGTATCGCTACGTACCGACATGGACGGATACGGATGACCCGAACACGGGCGTTTTGGAGCTATAGGGTGTGAACGCGAACCCACGGGCACGTCCCGAACCCGAACACACCCGTACTCGAAAGACCAATGACCGAATATGCCAACCCTGCAGCTCTCGTAACAACCGCCTGGGTGGACCATCACCGGGCCGATGCGGACATCCGCCTGGTGGAGGTGAACGTCGACCACGATCTCTACGCCTCGGGACACATCCCCGGTGCGATCGGGTGGAGTTGGAAGACTCAGCTCGCCGATGCAGTGCAGCGCGACGTCCTCTCGCCCGGTTCGTTCGCCTCCCTGATGGAGGCGAGCGGGATCCGTCCGTCGACGACCGTGATCCTGTACGGCGACTTCAACAACTGGTTCGCCGCGTGGGCATTCTGGCAGATGAAGCTCTACGGCCACCGCGACGTCCGGATCATGGATGGCGGCCGCCTCAAGTGGCTCGCGGAGGGGCGGGAACTCAGCACCGAGCCCACCGAGGTGGCCGCTGCGCGCTATCCGATCCCCGCAGCGGACGGATCCGTGCGCGCGCTGCTCGAGGAGGTTCGGCGGTCGACCCGGCTCGGCGCCGCGGAGCTCGTGGACGTGCGCAGTCCGGAGGAGTACTCGGGGGAGATCCTGGCTCCCGAGGGGCTGCCCGAGACCTGCCAGCGGGGCGGGCACATTCCCGGCGCGCGCAGCATCCCCTGGGCGATGACGGTGGATGCGGACGGCACCTTCAAGCGCCGGTCCGAGCTCCAACGGATCTACGCCGACGCCGGGATCACCGGGGAGAAACCGATCATCACGTACTGTCGGATCGGCGAGCGGAGCAGCCACTCGTGGTTCGTGCTTCGCCACCTTCTCGGGTTCGACTCGGTGAAGAACTACGACGGCTCCTGGACGGAGTGGGGCAACCTCGTCGGCGCACCGGTCGAAACCGGATGGCCGAGCCGACAGCCGGTGGGCTCCGCGACCGCCGGGGGTGAGGGGTGAGGAAGAAGAGGATCCAGACCTGGGGAACTGGGTGATCGAAGAGACGGACGGTGTCTGAAGCGGGTCGCGAGTCGCTACGGCGCGGACGGCGCAACGCGCCAGATCTCGCCGCGATCGACCGCCACGTACAGAGCGCCGTCGGGCCCGAGAGTGAGCGCGCGGTAGCGCTCCGCCGGGAGCGACGCGGCGGCGGCGGCCGTCGCGTCGCCTGCGTCGTCGAGGGTGAGCACCACCAGGCGTCGCCCGCCCATGATGCCGATCGCGAGCGCACCGTCCCAGCTCCCCCACTGCGCGCCTCGCAGGAAGGCCGCCGGACCCATCCCCTCCGACTCGCCGCGGTTCGACCACGCCGGGCGCATGGCGTCCGGGAAGCGAGCCAGGTCCGTCATCGGCATGGACGTCGGCGAGCCGGCGTAGCCGCAGTAGCCGTCGGGACAGGTGAGTGAGGGACGGTCCTGCGGGTCCCACCCCGCGTTGCCACCCGCGACGAGCGCCGTCACCTCGTCGGTGTGGTTGGGGCCGTGCTCCGCGACGTACGGCTGGCCGGTACCGGGGCGAAAGTCGATCCCCTGCACGTTGCGGTGGCCGTAGGTGAAGATCCGCGGGTCGAAACCGTCGGGTGCACCGTTGCCGGGCGCGGCGCTGCCGTCCTCGCGCAGGCGCAGCACCTTGCCGCCCAGGCGCGTCGGGGACTGCGGCAGAGCGCCGTCGTGGTTGTCGCCCGTCGTCACGTAGAGGTAGCCGTCGGGCCCGAAACGAATCCGACCGCCGCTGTGGGCGCCAGCCCCGCCGTTGGACGTCGCCACGTCCTTGAAGGCGATGTCGTCCACGACATCCGTCCGGGAGACGACCTCCGCGAAGGTGTCGTCGAGCTGGAGGCGCACGATGCGGTTCGTGCGGGGATCCGTGCGCCGCGTCGACGACATGAACAGGTAGAGCGTGCGGTTGGTGTCGAAGTCGGGCGACAGGGCGACGCCCAGCATGCCGCTCTGACCCTGGCAG
This sequence comes from Longimicrobiales bacterium, assembly GCA_028280525.1. Taxonomy (GTDB): domain Bacteria; phylum Gemmatimonadota; class Gemmatimonadetes; order Longimicrobiales; family Gaopeijiaceae; genus Gaopeijia. The sequence continues at coordinate 9,722 of JANQLR010000397.1, read as the reverse complement.
AAGAAGTCGTCGGCGACGGTCGCGGCGCCGGCGGCGCCGAAGAGGTGGGTGCGCAAGCCGCCGGGTCGGACGACCCAGAGGCCGCGGCACCTCTCGGTGTAGAACATCGTCCCGTCGCTCGCGAGGGCGATGTCCCAGGGGCTCTCGACGTCGCTGAACACGACGTTGCGCACGAGCGTCGGTGTGCCCGGGGCCGTGGTGTCGGGTCCTGGCGGCGGTGGGGGGGTGACCGGCGAGGGGGCGTCCTCGCCGCAGGCGGTCAGGGCGAGGGCGGCAACGAGGAGGGAGGCGAAGCGTCGGATGGGATTCTGCCGGCGTCGGAGGGAGGAAGGTGACTTGTCGACGGGCGCAGCACGGGGGAGGCGCGACTCGGCGGAGGTGCGGCGATGCGCGACCATACGCGGGCCGGATGCGGACGTTTCCCGCCGTGTCGAGTGGGTTCGGTTCCAGCTGCTCGAGGGTTGCACGCCATCGAGAGCTTCACGCCGCGGCCGCGGGCAACGGTTTCCGGGTCATCCGCGATCCACCTCGCCGACGCCCTCCTCCAGGCCTGGTACCGCATGAGCTTCGATTCGCTCCTCAGCGACCTCCGCTTCGCCATCCGTGCGCTCCTGCGCCGCCCCGCCTTCGCGGCACTCGCGCTCCTGACCCTCGGTCTCGGGATCGGGGCGAACACGGCCATCTTCTCGGTCGTGCGAGCCGTGATCCTGAAGCCGCTCCCGTACGAGAACCCCGACCAGCTGGTCATCCTCTGGGAGGAGGACCCGAACCGCGAGTTCGCGCAGACGCCGGCCTCGGCGCAGGACTTCTTCGCGTGGCGGGACGGGCTGGAGAGCGTCGACGGGGTCATCGGCGGTCGCCAGCTGCAGTACGCCGTCACGGGCTCGGGTCAGCCGGAGCACATCCCGGCCTTCCAGGTCTCGGCGGAGTTCTTCGACGTCTTCGGCGTGGCGCCGATCCTGGGACGGGGCTTCGATGCGTCCGAGACGCAGCCGGGCGAGAACCACAAGGTCGTCCTCTCCCATGGCCTGTGGACCACGCGTTGGGGTCAGGACCGCGGTGTGATCGGCCAGACCGTCGACATGGAGGGCACCCCGCACGAGATCATCGGGGTGATGCCGGCGGGCTTCGCCTTCCCCACGATGGCGCAGATGTGGACGCCGCTGGTGATCCCCGATGCCTGGATCGAGGACGTGAACCGTCACTTCCTGACGGTGCTGGCCCGCGTCTCCGACGGGCGCACGGTCGACGACGTGGATCGAGAAATCGCGCGGATCGCCGATCTGCGGAGCACGGACTTCCCGGAGTCGAACGAGGGGTGGAGGGCCAACGCGCGTCCACTCCACGACCAGATGACGCAGGGCGTGCGCGGGATGCTCTGGCTCCTCTTCGGAGCCGTCGGGTTCGTCCTCCTCATCGCCTGCGTCAACGTGGCCAACCTCCTCCTGGTCCGGGCCTCCGGCCGCACGCAGGAGCTCTCGGTACGGGCGGCGCTCGGGGCGGGGAAGGGCCGGATCGTGCGGCAGCTCCTTACCGAGAGCGTCGTCCTCTCGGTCGGCGGGACGTTGATCGGGGTGCTCGGGGCGTGGCTCGCGATTCGACTTCTCCTCGGGTTGAGTCCGATCGTCGTGCCGGCGGGGGGAGAGGTCCAGATCGACCTCGCCGTCCTCGGGTTCGCGGTGTTCACCGCCTTCGGCGCCGCCCTCCTCTTCGGGGCCTTCCCGGCCGTCTCCGTCTGGCGTTCGGATCTCAACAGCGGGCTGCGCAGCGGAACTCGCGGTGGCGCGGGCGGTGCGGGGGGTGCGCTCCGGTCGTTCCTCGTCGTCACCGAGACGGCGCTCGCCATGATCCTGGTGACGGGTGCCGGGCTGATGCTCCAGACGGTGGGCCGACTCATGGACGTCGAGACCGGGATGGACGTCGAGAACGTGGTGACGGCCGGGTTCTCGCTGCCGAGCGCGCGCTATCCCGAGGCGCAGGACCGCATCCTCTTCTACGAGCGGCTCGTCGACCGAGCGCGGCAGATGCCCGGCGTCGAAGCCGCCGTCCTGAATCCCTGGCTCCCGCCGGGGGGCGGGCCGATGTTCCACGTTCGCATCGAGGGCGTGCACGACGCGTGGACCGCGGATCTTCCACTCGCCCGTTCGCGGACCGTCAGCGACGGCTACTTCGAGGCGCTCGGGATTCCCCTCCTCCAGGGGCGGCCGATCGAGGCCGGGGACCGAGCCGACAGCGAGCTCGTGGCGGTCGTGGATCAGGCCTTCGTCGACGTCCACTTCCCCGGGGAGGACCCGCTCGGGAAGCAGATCCGCACCCTGGAAGATGTCCCCCGCACGATCGTGGGCGTGGTCGGGAATGTGATGAACGCGGGCATCGCCCAGGATGCGGGCCCGACGACCTACCTCCCGTACGGCCAGGCGGCGTACGGCTTCGGGCAACGTCTCATCCTGAAGACCGCGGGCGATCCGGAGAGCTTCATACCGGCGCTGCGGGAGGTGATCTGGGAGATGGACGGCGACCTCGCGCTCAACGGGGTGGAAACGCTCGAGTCGCGGCTGAGCGATTCCGTGTCCGTTCAGCGCTTCAACGCGGTGCTCCTGGCCAGCTTCGCGGGGCTGGCCCTCCTCCTCGCCGCCATCGGGATCTACGGGGTGATGTCCTTCACGGTCCGCGAGCGGACACGGGAGCTCGGTGTGCGGATGGCGCTCGGAGCTTCGGGCCGCCTCGTTCAGATGATGGTGCTGCGGAGGGCGGCGGGCCTCGTCGTGACGGGGGTCGTCGTGGGCGTCGTGGCGTCCCTCGGGCTCAGCCAGGTGATCTCGAGCTTCCTCTTCGGGGTCGAGCCCACCGACCCGAGGACGCTGATCGGCGTGGTGGGCATGCTGTGTGGCGTCGGACTCCTGGCCAGCTGGGTGCCCGCCTTCCGCGCCAGCCGACTCCAGCCACAGGTCGCGCTGCGCGACGACTGAGCCGGGCCGGTGAGGACGGGGTCGTGACGGGTCGGCGGGCCGGGAGGTTGGCGGACCCGGTAGGGGTGCCCAACCGGGTGTAGCCGTCCCCGGTGGCCCCACCCGGAGTCGAAGGTCTAGACTGCCCGGGTCCGTTCCACCCGATCCACTCACCCGAGGCGCAGGTACGATGAGAGCCCGGCGGTCGTCCCGAGCGGTGCTCGCTCTTCTCGTTGCGGGGACCGCGACCGCCTGTGCACCGGAGCCGGCCCCACTCACCCTCGATGAGGCCGCGGACAGCCTCTCCCTGGACCGCTACCTCGCGCATCTGGAGGCGCTCTCCGGAGACGCGATGGAGGGGCGCAGGCCGGGGGCCGCCGGATACGACTCCGCCGCCGCGTACGTGATCCGCGAGGCGACCGCGCTCGGCCTGGAGCCGGGCGGGGTGAACGGCGACTGGCTCCAGCCGATCCTCTTTCGTCGATCTCGCGTCGATCCCGAGAGCGCGTCCTTCCGCGTGGGGGACGTGCCGCTCGAACCGGGCGCCGATTTCGCGATCTCTCCGCGCGTCGCGACCGACCGGGTCGACCTGCGGGCGCCACTCGTCTTCGCCGGCTTCGGGATCAGCGCGCCGGACCTGGGCTACGACGACCTCGACGGGCTCGACGTCGCGGGGAAGCTCGTGGTCGTGGTGCCCGGCGCGCCCGACGACTTCGGCTCGCTGGAGCAGACGGTCCTGTCGAGTGGCGCGAGCCGGGACGCCGAGCTGTTGGCGCGGGGTGCCGCCGGCGTGATCGTCGTGCGGACGGGTGGCGGTGGCCGTCGGTCGCTCTCGCCGGTGAGGACCCGGTACGTCGTTCCCGAGGGTGCGGGGGGTCCGGCAGGCGCCGCGGCGGGCACGGCGGGCGGCGCTGGACGGGACGAGCTTCCCGCCTCGCTCACCGTCTCCCCCGAGGTCGCCGCCGGCTGGACGGCCGGGGTCGGGCGGAGCTTCGACCGGGTGCTCGCGAGCATTCGGTCCGGCACCCCGACCTCCTTCGACCTGGAGGCCGAGGCCGAGGTGCGCGCGCGCTTCCTGCACGACCCCTTCGAGAGCCCGAACGTGGCCGCGCTTCTGCCGGGGAGCGACCCGGAGCTGCGGGACGAGGTCCTCGTGCTCACCGCGCACCTCGATCACCTCGGGGTCGGCATTCCGGTCGGCGGCGACTCGATCTACAACGGCACGCTCGACAACGCGTCCGGCTCCTCGGCGCTGCTCACCCTCGCCTCGGTCCTCACGCGCATGGAGCCGCCGCGCCGCTCGATCCTCCTCCTCTGGGTCACCGCGGAGGAGTCGGGTCTGCTGGGCTCCGAGTACTTCGCCCGCTTCCCGACCGTCGACGGGCGCGTCGTCGCCAACCAGAACATCGACGGGGTGATGGGGATGATCACCGCCACCTCCGACATGCTCGCCTTCGGCTACGAGCACTCGAATCTGTCGGAGGCCGTCGACTTCGCGGTCGCGCGCAGCGGCACCCCCGTCAGCCCCGACCCGACGCCCGAGCAGAACCTCTTCATCCGCAGTGACCAGTACAGCTTCGTCCGACAGGGCATCCCGGCCATCTGGGTGCAGAGCGCTCGCTCGGCGGTCGACCCGTCCCGCGATGCCCAGGGGGAGCTCGACGCCTGGATCGCCGAGCGGTACCACCGTCCCACCGACGATCTCGCGCAGCCACTCGACCTGGACGGAGTCCGGACCGAGTTGCGCACCGTCTTCCTCGTCACGCACCACATCGCGAACGAGATGGGGGAGATCCGGTGGGAGGAGGACAGCTTCCTGTATCAGCGGTTCGGGGCGCGCTGACCCGCTTCGCGGCGCGAGGCCTCCCGCCCCCCCCTTCACGACAGGATCGCCTCCGCCTCGATCTCCACGAGGTACTCCTCCCCGATCGGATCGGAGCGGACGAGCGTGTTCGCCGGTCCGACGGCGCCGAAGCGTTCTCCGTGCGCGCGGCTGATCGGCTCCCAGTCGGACTCGTGTCGGATGTAGATCCGCGTCCGTACCACGTCGTCGAGCGAACCTCCCAGCGACTGCACCGCGCCCTCGATCTTGTCGAGGATGAAGTGCGTCTGGGCGGCCGGGTCGCTCCCCCCGATCACCCGGTCGCCGTGCGTGGCGGTCGTCCCGGACACCAGGATCCGATCGCCCCGTCGGACGGCGCGGCTGAAGCCCGCGATGTCCTCCCAGATCGTTCCGGAGAGCGCACGCTCGCCCCGATCGTCGGAGTGCACCGCGTACGGTGGAGGCGCCGACTCGAAGTGGTGGCTGAGGTCCCCGGACGCCGTGAGGAAGGGCGGCTTCCGGTACTCGTCCCCGCAGTCCCCGGGGATGGGCTCGAGCGCGGTCAGGGCGTCGCCCAGCTCGGCGTGGTCCGCGTCGTCCAGCTCGAAGGAGAAGAGGCGCAGGTTGTCCTCGATGTGCTCGCTCGCGCCCAGCCGGGCCCCAATGATCACGCCCCCGACCCCCGGCTCGTCCAGGACCGCCCGACACGCCACGTTCGCCATCGACACGCCGTGCCGGTCGGCGACCGACTTCACCGCCCGGAGGAGTCGCTGGTAGACCCCCCACCCCCCGGCCGCTTCGACGAAGCGGGCGTACTTCATCTGGGACCAGGTCTCGAGGCTGTCGATGTCGCCCGGGTCGTTGGCGCCGAGCCATCTCTCGGTGAGGAGGCCCCCGGCCACGGTGCCGAAGGCGAGGAGCTTCACGTCGTGCGCGACGCAGAGGTCGAGCATCGACCGCCGGGCGCGGCGGTCCAGGAGGGAGAGGCACACCTGGTTGCTCACGACCGGGATGCCCGTGTGCAGCAGCATGGCCAGGTGAGCCGTGTCGAAGTTCGTGACCCCGAGGTGCCGGATCAGACCCTCTCTGCGGAGTTCGTCGAGTTCGAAGATGCAGTCCAGCCACGCGGGGTCCGAGTATCGCCACGCGTGGAACTGCAGGAGGTCGATCACCTCGCTCCCCGTCCGCTCGAGCGCCCGTTCGACGGCCGTACGGACCTCCTCCCTGGAGGAGACGCCCGGATCGGGCACCCACTTGGTCAGGAGTTCGACCGGACAGTCGGGGCGGTCGCTGCGGAAGTGCCCGGCGATCACCTCCGACGAGCCGTAGTGATCGGCCATGTCGAAGGTGGTGAGGCCGGCATCGACGTAGGGCTGCATCGCCTCGGCCGACGCTCCGGGGTCGAGCGTCCGACCCCCGCGCTCCATGTCCGCGACCTGCCAGAGGCCGGTCAGGATGCGGGAGATCTCCAGGTCGCCACCGAGGGTGGTGCGTTCGACGGACATGCTTGGGCCTGTTCGGGTTGTGGCGGCCGTCGCCGCCGAGACCGTTTCGTCGCGGGGCAGGGTGAGCCGGCCCCTACTCCGGCGGGAGGGTTCGGAAGCGGGCGTCGAGGTCGACGCCGCTCTGCTTCAGCTTCCCGACCTCGTACAGGTAGATCAGCGTCGCCAGCCCCATGACCCCGAGCCAGATCCAGGTGGAGTGGAAGTACCACGCACCGAGGTCGGCGCTGAGGTCCTTGATGACGTGGACCACCAGGAAGAGACCGAGGAGAAGGACGCCCAGCACCCCGACCGGGAGCTGGAGCCGACGGTCCGGAAGGACCCGCACGTCCCGCGCGATCTCCGGATTCCGAGTGGGCAGCACGAGCACCGACAGGCACATGACGAGGAAGTTCACGAGCATCGAGGTCACCAGGATGTCCACGCCCAGGAAGAAGTCGCCCGCCCAGTGGCTGCCGAGGATGCCCACCGTCGCCATGCACCCGCTCAGGAGGATCGCGATCGTCGGCGTGTGGCGCTCCGGGTGCACCCGCGCGACCGCCTTCGGGAAGATTCCGTCCTCCGCCCACGCGAACATCAGTCGCGAGACGGCCAGGAGCATCGCGGGCAGGTCGTTGATCAGGGCGATCGCCGCACCCGCGACGATGAGCACCGTCCACGAGGGAGAGAGCAGGTAGCCGAGGAGGCCCGGGGCCGTCAGGTCCTGCTCCTGCGCCCGCTCGGCGATGAAGGCCCACGGCACCGCGTGATACATCGCCGCGGTGAAGAGCAGGTAGAAGGACCCGACCGTGAGGACGGCCAGCCCGATCGCCAGGGGGAGGCTCCGGCCCGGGTTCTTCGCCTCGCCGCCGGCCTGCGCGATCGAGTCGAAGCCGATGAAGCTGCTGAAGAGGACCGCGGACGCCGCGAGGAAGGTGTTCCACGCGAAGGCGGGGGCCTCGGCGTCCGGGATCGCCACCCCCTCCCGAGCCAGCACCGAGGCGGCGAAGTCGGCGTGGTCGAAGAGGAAGCCGGCCACGATCACGACGCCGCCGAGGAGGAACATCATGAACATCATCGGCACCAGCAGACGTTCGTAGAGCCGAACGCCCCGGAGGTTCACGCCCACGAAGGTCCAGAGGAAGGCCAGCGCCAGAGAGAGGCGGACCCATCGGAGCTCGAGGGCCGCCGCGATCCCGGTCCACTCCATCGTCACCGCGACGTCGCGGACGAAGGGGACCGTCACGTAGGAGACGACGCCGATCGCGATCGACAGTCCGAACCACTGGCTGAAGCTCGCGACGAAGCCGAGGTAGGGATGGATGCTGCGGCTGGCGTAGACGTAGCTGCCGCCCGCGCGCGGCATCGCCGAGGAGAGCATCGCGTAGGCCAGCGCGGCGAAGAGGGCGGGCACCGCGGCGAAGAGGTACGCGCTCAGCACGTGCGGCCCGATCCCCGGCACGTTCCGCTGGATCATGATGGGGATGATATTGATGGCGGCGCCCATCATCGAGCAGATGCCGGTGGCGGTCAGCCCGAGCAGGCCGAGCTGGCGCGTCAGGCCAGTGGCGTGGCCCAGGGTCGCCGGGGCCGAGGGAGGGGTGTGCATCGCGCCAACGTCTGCGGGGCGCGGGGCTGGGACAAGCAGCGGATGTGGGGCCGCGGGGACGTGGCCTCACCACACGACGGGCGGACGATGGCGAATCGTGGGAGAAGAATCCGCGCTCTCGGCGCGAGGACCGCCGGGCTCGCCGCGTGCGGGTCCGAGGTGACGGCGCCTGCGGAGTCGTCCCGGTCTCCACCGGGTCGCATCGCGGTGCGCGCCACGGGCGGGCTGTTCGTCGTCACCCCCGCGGACAGTACGGTCATCCACATCGTCCCCTCGTCGGTATGGACGCGCTTCAGCTGGCGCACCACGCCGTGGAGCCCGGACGGCCGCCGCCTCGTGTACACCGAGTCGGCGGAGGCGGGAGTGGAGCCTGACCAGATCTGGCGGGTCGACGCGGATGGCTCGAATGCAACCCGTCTAACCTCGGATGCCGGGACGTCCCACCTCCCCGACTGGTCTCCCGACGGACGCAGTCTCGTCTTCAACCGCTGGGTCGACGAGGTGAACACGCTCGACATCCTGGTGGTCGACGTCGCCACCCGGGAGACTCGCCCGTTGATCTCGCAGCCGGGCTGGGACCACGAGCCCCAGTGGTCTCCCGTCTCGAACCGCATCGCCTACCTCCGCACGGCCCCCGGGGGCGCGTATACCCTCCGCTCGGTGGCGACCGACGGGACGGATGATCGACTCGTTCTCGGTGGCCACGTCCAGCGCTTCCAGTGGGCCCCGGACGGGTCCGCCCTGGCCGTGCACTGGCAGGAGCCGGGCGTCGGGGGTGGGTATCGGGTCGCGGTGGTGGAGGCGAGCGAATCGAGGGTGACCCACCTCACGCCTCAGCTGGGCCCCTGGGAGGGCTGGTACCTCAGAGGTGGATGGTCACCGGACGGCGCGTGGGTGGCGTGGGGAGCCGAGGGCAGGATCGTCGCGACCCGCCGGGATGGGTCCGAGAGTCGGGAGATCCTCGATCTCTCCGACCGGGTCCACTCCGTGTCCTGGTCCCCCGACGGCGCCTGGCTCTCCTTCGTTCGGGAGGAGCTCGACGGGCCGAACGAACTCTGGATCGTTCGCTCCGACGGCACCGACCTTCGCCGCATACCGGTGGACGGGCGGCTCGTGCTGTCGGCGCACTGGTCGCCGAGCTGACCGGCCGCGACCCGCAGTTCACTCTCGCGTGGCCGTGAGTCTCAGCGACCGCGCGAGGGTGGCGGCGTGCGTCCGATTGTGCGCGCCGGTCTTCCGGAGGATGGTGGAGACCTGCTTCTTCACCGTCCCGACTCGTGTCCCGAGACGGCGCGCGATGCCCTTGTTCGACAGGCCCTCCGCGACCAATCCGAGGACCTCAGTCTCGCGGGGGGTGAGGTGAACGTCGGGTGAGAGACGAGGGCCGGGGCGGCGAGGCGGCCCGGCCGGCGTGTGCACGCCGACCCCTCGACCCTCCGCGAAGGCCCGCTCGATTCGCCTCAGGTGCGTCACGGGGAGGCCCGGTTCGGCCGTCACGTTCGCCTCGTGGAGAGGCGCCAGCAGCGGCGCGAGCTCGGCGCCGGCGTCCACGATCGACCGGATGTGGCCATGGACGCTCGCCAGGCGTACGGCATCGCCCAGTGCAGCAACGGCCTCGTCCTCCGAGCCACCTTCCAGCTGCAACCTCGCCCACGTAGCGAGGATCGCGACAGCCAGGCCGCGCGGAGCCTGACGCGTCGCTTCGACGGCGGACCGGAACCGTTGGATCGCCTCTCTGGACTGCCCGGCGCTGAGGAGAACGCGGGCGGCGGCGATCGCCTGCAGATCCTGCGTCGCGGGGGCCACCGGGGCCCGGCCCGGGGCGTCGCACTCCGCGACCCACGCGAGCCCACTCTCCCAGT
>JANQLR010000393.1 GCA_028280525.1 Longimicrobiales bacterium | reverse complement strand
CCCCCCCGCCCCCGCCCCCGCACCCCCCCACAATACGGTGTCGCACACCTCGCGGAAGAACGCCGCACGAGAGCGCCGCACGAACCGGGGCTCCCAGCCGTTTCCGTCGACCGCTCCTCGTCGAGCGGCGGCGCGCAGGAGGAAGGAGGGCCTCGCTGCGAGGGATGCCGCCTACTCGGAGGGACCCGTCCGCCTGCACGTGGTGCGGCACTGCCCTGCGGCGTTCTTCCGCGAGGTGTGCGACACCGTACTGCGGGGGCCCGGCGTCAGGTGTCGATGGCCTTGCCCAGCTTGCGCAGGGCCTCGCGCTCGATCTGGCGCACGCGCTCGCGGGTGAGGCCGACGATCTTGCCGATCTCCTTGAGGGTCAGGGGCTCCTCGCCCTCCCCCAGGCCGTAGCGCAGCCGCAGGATCGTGGCCTCGCGCTCGTCGATCTCGTCGAGGGTGTCGCGCATCTTGGCGAGCAGGTCGGCCTCCTGGATCTCGTCGTCCGGGGCCTGGGTCTTCTCGTCCTCGACGGTGTCGCTGTGCATCGAGAGGGCGTCCAGCGACACCTGCGAGCCCGAAGCCGACGACACGATGGTCTGCTTCAGCAGGTTCCAGCTCTCGCGCGGGATGCCCAGCTCCTGGGCGACCTCCTCGAGGTTCGGCTGGCGGCCGAGGCGGTAGGCGAGCTCGCGGCTCACCGAGCGCCACTTCGAGATCATCTCCGACATGTAGCCGGGGACTCGCACGTTCGCGACGGTGTTCGTGAGGGCGCGGCGGATCGACTGCTTGATCCACCACGAGCCGTAGGTCGAGAAGCGACAGCCCGCATCCGGGTCGAACTTCTCGGCCGCCTTCATCAGACCGATGTTCCCCTCGGCGATGAGGTCTTGCAGGGTCAGCCCGCGGTCCGTGTACATCTTGGCGATGGACACCACGAGCCTGAGGTTGGCGCGGATCAGATGCTCGCGCGCGGCCGGATCTCCACTCTGGATCCGGACCGCGAGGCTCTTCTCCTCGTCGGCGTCGAGAAGAGGGACCTCGTTGATCTCCTGGAGATAGGTCTCCAGACAGCGTTCCGCGGAAATGGCAGCCTCCGGGGCTCGGGGACAGGACGGGCCGGGGCCGCAGCCCCGTTTCGGCCCCTGAGATCGACCCCCGCGGCACCCGCTCTTGAGGCCAGTCGGCATTCCGAGGGCGCTTCCGCGGACGATCGCATCTCGCTCCCTGGAAGGAACTTCGGACCCTCGCCGCCGACGCCCGGAACGGCCCGGATCGGGGAAGCCCCGGAGCCTCCGCGACGTCCCCCGTGATGACGGTTCTCGACCCGTCTGATAGGTTGGGCTCGGGCTCCCAACCAACCGGCTCCTCTACCTCCCCCGGGACCCCTGCATGACCGAGGCTTCCTTCGAGAAAGTGGTCCGCGAGCGCCAGTTCGCGGGGATCCTCCAGACCCAGTCCGAGGCGTTCTTCGCGCTGGCGAATACGGTTCGCGCTGCGGACGTTCGGTGGGCCAAGCGCCACTACTTCCTGCTGGTGACGGAAGCGGAGACCCTCGAGTCGTTCCTCGACGACTACGGCGCGCGCTACAACCGCACCTACAACCCGTTCACGGAGCTCGTCGCCTCCCTGCGCGGCTTCGCCAAGGCCGGCTACAGCCTGGCGCACCTCATCGGCCGCCTCGAGTCCTACGGCATCGACGAGTGGCTCTCACCCAACGAGATGGAGGCCTTCGGGCAGTCCATGGAGCGCTCGCGGGAACTCATCCGCAGCTCCATCGAGCGCCTCCTGGGAGCGATCGTCGACGAAGCCTCCGCCCTGGGCCTCGAGCCGACCCCCCACGCGCTCGAGGACGGCAAGTCGATCCCGGTCGTGGCCCGTCGCCGACTCCCGCGCAACACCGACCACGACGACCTCTCCGAGG
>JANQLR010000390.1 GCA_028280525.1 Longimicrobiales bacterium | reverse complement strand
GGCCCGCTACCTGGGTCGGCCGACGCCCGAGGCCGAGGTCGGGGGCGGGGTCATGCCGACGGGCGGGAACGGATCGTCCCTCCTACGTGACCTCGCGGTGGATCTCCGGGCCGCGCTCCGCATCTTCCGGACCTCGCCCGGCTTCGCGCTGGCCGTCGTCCTGACGCTGGCGCTCGGACTCGGCGCCAACGCCACGATGTTCGGCGCCGTGGACCGGGTCCTGCTGAGTCCGCCCGAGCACGTTCGGGATCACGAATCCCTTCGCTTCCTGCAGACGGCGGGTCTCGGGCAGCGGTCGGAGAACGGTCCGCTGGCCTACTCCTTCCCCGACTACGAAGCGGTTCGCGATCTCCCGGTCCTGGCCGGGTCGGCCGCCTATCGGCCCCGCCGGCGCATGACGATGGGGTCGGGCGTGGACGCGCAGCGGGCGATCGTGCAGGCGGCCACGGCGGACTTCTTCCCGCTCCTCGGCGTCCAGCCCGCGCTAGGTCGGTTCTTCGACGGGGACGACGACCTCGAGGGCGCGCCCCCGGTCGCGGTCCTGAGTCACGGCTTCTGGGACCGCGAGTTCGGGCGCAACCCCGACGCGATCGGCCGGACGGTGACGCTGGGAGCCGACGTCTACGAGGTCGTCGGGATCGCGCCCGCCGGGTTCACCGGTGCGGAGCTCGGCGGCGTGGACCTCTGGGTCCCCCTGCGCACGAGCGTCGCACTCGAGACCGGCGGGTGGGCGCCGCTCGAGTCGAGAGGGGCGTGGTGGTTCCGGGTGATCGTTCGACTGGCGGACGGGGTCACCGACGGCGAGGCGGAGGTGCAGCTGACGGCGGCGCACACGGCCGCGGTCGACGCCTTCCTCGAGAGCGGCGGTCAGCTCGGTCGCGACGAGATCGGGGCGAGGATCCGGACCGGCGCCTTCCTGATGGCGCTCGGACCGAATGCGACGCAGAACAGCTCGATCACCCTCTGGCTCGCGGGAGTCAGCCTCCTCGTTCTCCTGATCGCCTGCGCGAACGTCACGAACCTCATGCTCGCGCGGGGGATCGACCGGCAGCGGGACCGGGCGGTTCGACTGGCCTTCGGCGTGAGCCGACGGCGTCTGATCTCACGGGCCCTCGCCGAGTCGCTCGTGCTCGCCGTCGCCGGAGGAGCGGCGGCCGTCCTGGTGTCTCGGTGGAGCAGCGTGGCGCTCTACGAACTCCTTCTGCCCGGGATCCCACTCCCGGAGGCGGTGATCGGGCCGCGGCTGGTCGCCTTTCTCGGGGTCGTCGTCCTCGCGACGACGGGGATCGCGGGCGTGCTGCCGGCGGTCCAGGCGCTGCAGACGGCGCCGGGCGACGTGCTGCGGAAGTCCCGACGGGGCTCGACCGGCCGGGGCGGAGGGGCCCGAACCGCCCTGACGCTCGGTCAGGTCGGCCTCTCCACCGTCCTCCTGATCGGCGCCGGGCTCTTCGTGCAGAGCCTCCGGAAGGCCGTCGAGGTCGACGTGGGCTACGACTACGAATCGCTCCTCGTCGCAGAGCTCGAACTCCGCGAGCGCAGCCCGGAAGCCTGGGAGCGCGGCGGTCAGCTGATGCGCGAGGCGCTCCCGATGCTCGCCGCGATGCCGGGCGTAGAGCGGGCGGTCCTCTCCTCGAGCTCTCGACCGCTCTACGGGTGGGACGAGATGCAGAGTCTGCGGCCCAGTCGACTCGATTCGGTGCCCAACCTCCTGAACGGGGGGCCCTTCACCTACAACGGCACCGAGGGATACGTGGAAGCCGCGGGGCTGCGCGTGATCCGCGGGCGCGCCTTCGATGCCGCCGACTACGCCTCCGGCGAAGCCTTCCCGCTGATGGTCAGCCGGTCCTTCGCGGAGGGTGCCTGGCCCGGCCTCGACCCGCTCGGGGAGTGCGTCGCCCTCGAGTCCCGCGAGGAGGGCGAATCGTCCGAGCCGTGCCGGCCGGTGGTCGGCGTCTACGAGGACCTGATGGTCCGTGGGCTCGGAGACGAGGGGATCTGGTCCGTGACGTGGCCGATGGCGTCCGATTCGGAGCGGCTCTGGGGGCTGCTCCTGCGCGTCGACGGCGACCCGAACGACTTCGTCCAGCCGGTCCGTGAGCGGCTCGCGGGGCTGTCGAGCGAGATCCGCTTCGTGAACGTGATCCCGATGGCGTCCCGGATCGAGCGGATGCGGAGCCCGTGGAGAACCGGCGCGGCCCTCTTCTCCGCCTTCGGCATCCTCGCGCTGCTCGTGGCCTCGCTCGGGCTCTACGGCGTCCTCGCCTTCGGGGTGGCGCGCCGGAGCCGGGAGATCGGGATCCGGGCAGCGCTCGGGGCTCAGCGGCGCGACCTGGTGACGATGGTCGTGACGCAGGCCTCGCGACTGGTCGGGGTGGGGCTGGTCCTGGGGATCGGCGCGGCGCTCCTCGCCGGGCGGTTTCTGGAGTCGGTGCTCTTCGGTGTGCCCGCGGTGAACCCGGTCGTCTTCGCCATCGTCGCCCTCGTGCTGGCGGTCGCAGGGCTTCTGGCCGCGTGGGTGCCGGCGTGGCGGGCGACCTCGATCGATCCGGCGGGGGCGATGGCGGCGGAGTAGGGGACGGCCGTCCGCCCGGGACACTTGCCAGAATATTCCTGGCCACTATAGTGAAGTGCAATCTAGTTGCTCCTCGTACTCCAGTGACATGACCCGCACGCCCCACGACCTCCTCCCGCTCGGGACGCTGCACTTCCACGTCCTCGTCGCGCTCGGGGGAGAGGTGATGCACGGGTACGGGATCATCCAGGCGTACGAGGCGATGACCGAGGGTCGGGACACCCTCCTCCCCGGCTCGCTCTACTCCGCGCTGAGCCGAATGGTCGAGCTCGAGCTGCTGGAGGAGGTGGCGCCGCCCGCCGGGGAGTCGAGCGGTGGTCCGTCGCGTCGCTACTACCGGGTCACGGCCTTCGGTCGAGCGGTCGCACGCGCCGAGTCGGAGCGGATGTCCCGGCTGGTGGAGCTCGCCCGGCGACAGGAGTTCGCCCCCGGGGAGCGGTGAGGGTGGGGCGGCTGTCGCACGGGGTGATCCGTTGGCTCCTCTCCCGCTATCCGCGGGGGTGGCGGGAGAGGGTCGGGGCGGAGGTGGAGGAGAGCGTCCTCGCCGGACTCGAGGTGCGAAGGGGGTGGAGCCGCGTTCGCCATCTGGTCCGTGTCGCGGTCGACCTGTGGGTCGACGCCGGACGGGAGCGGCGCAGGGAATTCATGGTGACGACGGGAGGGGGAGGGATGGAGCAGGGACTTCGAGAGGTACGGATCGCACTCCGCAGACTGCGCCGGGCGCCGGGGTGGGCCGGGACGGCGGTTCTCCTCCTGGCGCTGGGCGTGGGTGCCAACGCGACGGTCTTCTCCATCCTGAAGTCGGCCGTCCTGACTCGGCCCCCCTTCCCGCAACCGGAGCAGCTCGTCCTGCCGCGCTTCGCGGAGGTGCAGGAGGATCCCGCCGATACGACGCTGCTGCGCTGGTCGTACCCGAAGCTCGTCGACTACCGGGACGGCACGACCGACGTCTACTCCCACCTCGCGGGGTACGCCCTCCGTTCCGCCTCCGTCACGGAGCCGGGAGAGGCGGAGTCGATGCCCTACGAGTTCGTCTCCCTCGGGTACTTCGAAGCGCTGGGCGTGGCTCCCGCACTCGGTCGGCTCTTTCTCGAGGTGGACGCCAATGCGGACGCGAACCCGGTCGCCATCCTCTCCCACGGGCTCTGGACCACCCGCTTCGGCGGAGACCCGGCGGTCCTCGGCCGGACCCTCACCGCGGACGGGACGACCTTCACGGTGGTCGGCGTTGCGCCGCCGGGCTTTGCCGGGCTGACCGCCGGTGCACGGTTCTGGCTCCCGGCCGAACAGTCGGGGCGGACGCTGGGCCGATGGACGGTTCTTGCGCGCGAGGCCCAGTGGATGGACGCCGTGGCTCGACTCCGTCCCGGGGTCGCGCCGGCCACGGCCGAGGACCGGACCGCGGGCGTCGTGGAGGAGATCGGGGCCGCTCAGCCCTCTGCCGCAGGCTCTCTGCGGCTCGCGGCGACGCCACTCGTGGAGGTGTGGACCTCGCCGGAGACGCGGACCTTCGTCTGGGTCGCGATGGCGGCCGCGGGTCTCGTACTCCTGATCTCCGTCGCCAACCTCGCCGCACTCCTCCTCGCCCGAGGGCGCAGGGAGGCGAGGGAGATTGCGCTTCGACTGGCACTCGGGGCCGGGCGGGGACGACTCGTCAGGGAGCGCGCGATCGAGACTCTGGTCCTCGCGAGCGGCGCGGGGGCGGTCGGGCTGGCGCTCTCCTGGCTCTCGCTGGAGGGACTGCGCTCCGCGCTTCCCGGATCGCTCTTCGCAGGCGGAGCCGGAGGGCTCGCCTCCGGGGCCCGCGGGAGCATCACGGTCGATCCGGGGGTGGTCGCCTTCGGACTCGGCGCCGCGCTGATTGCCGGCTTCTTCTTCGGAGTCGGGCCCGCGGTGGTGCAGAGCTCGGTGGAACTCCTCCCGGCGCTCCGCCAGGGGTCGGGCGGACGGACGGCCGGGCGGACGATGGGGCAGCGCTGGATCGTCGGGGGTCAGGTCGGGCTCTCGGTCGTGCTGCTGGTCGGCGCCGGTCTGATGCTCGGGACGCTCTTCCGACTCCACGGGGCGCAGACCGGCTTCGACCCCGACGGCCTGACGGTGGTTCGCTACTCGCTCGGTGGCGTGGGATCTAGATACGACGATCCCGCGAGCTGGCGGAGCTTCCACCGCGAGTTCCGTGATCGCGTCGCTGCGCTCCCGGGGGTCGAATCGGTCGCGATCGGGACGGTCCCTCCCCTCGCCGGCCACCTGATGACGACCCCGCTCACCGAAATCGACGGGGTGCCGGCACCCGAAGGGGGGGAGACCATGGCCGGGATCCGGGTGGTGGAGGGCCGGGCCTTCGCGACGCTGGGGACGCGCCTGGTCGCGGGTCGGACCTTCACGGAGGCCGAGTACGAGGAGCGGAGCTGGACCGTCATCCTCTCGCAACGCGCGGCGGACGAGCTCTTCCCGGGCGTCGACCCGATCGACCGAGAGTTCCGGATGCGACTGCAGATGACCGCCTCGGACCCTCCGGTCCGCGTCGTCGGCGTCGTCGAGGACGTCCTGTACTCGAGCCCGGTCGAGGGGCTGATGCCGGAGGTCTACCTGAGCTTCGGGCACTGGCCGAGTCCGTCCGCCGCCCTCTACATCCGCACGGACCCCGAGGCCGGGAGCGTCATCGACCGGGCGCGGGAGGTGATGCAGTCGCTCGACTCCGACATTCCCTTCTGGCAGGTGGTCACCGGAGAGGAGCTCCGGCGCGAGGACGTCGCCGACACCCGGCTCCTGGTGTGGCTCCTCGGCAGCTTCGCGGGCCTCGCCGTTCTCCTCTCCGCGGCCGGACTCTGGGCCGTGGTCGCGCAGGCCGTCACCGCCCGCCGCCGGGAGATCGGCGTCCGCATCGCGCTCGGCGCCGAGGCGGGGCAGGTCGAGGGCCTCGTCGTCCGCGACGGGCTCCTGCCGGTCGTCTGCGGCGCGGGCGCGGGCGTCGTCGTCGCCCTCCTCCTCGCACCTCGCATGGAGGGCCTCCTCTTCCAGGTGGGCCCGCGGGAGGAAGGGGTCTACCTGGCCGCGGTCCTCCTTCTCGTCGTCGTCGCCGGGGTCGCGAGCTGGCTCCCGGCGCGGCGCGCGGCCGGGGTCGACCCGATGGAGGTGCTGAGCGGAGACTGAGGGCCGTCGAGGTCCCGGGACCGGATCACCTCCACCGTGATCGGCCGGTGGGCCCGGACGACCCGGAGCTCGTGTTCAGGGAGGATCCACTGGTCGCAGTCCCCCATCACCTCAGCGCCGGCCCATCTTCATCCCGAGGTAGCCGTGGCTCACCCCGCGCGGCTCCTCCACGATCACGAAGGCGTTCGGAGCCTCCTCCTCGATGATGGCGACGCAGCGCGTCATCTCGCGACGGGGGAGGACGAGGTCGAGGATCTGGACCGGGCCGTCCTTCCCCATCCCGGCGATCTCGGTGACGCCGAAGCCGGCGGCCCGGAGGAAGTCGGCGATCTCGTGCCCCGCCTGCTGCAGGATGACGCGGACGCTCGCGAGCCCGAGGGCGATCCGCTCCTCGATGAGGATCCCGAGCCAGTTTCCGACGGCGAACCCCCCGGCGAAGGCGAGGAGGTGCCAGATGCTCGTGAGGTTCTGGACCGTCGCGCCGACGGCGAAGACCCAAACGATCATCTCCACGAACCCGATGACCGGGACGAGCTCGCGGCGCCGCGCGATGAGGAGCGACCTCACGGTCGCGAGCGAGACGTCCGCCACGCGGAGGAGGAAGATCAGGACGGGGCCGGTCGGGCCGGCGATCATCTCCTGCAGCTCCATGCGGTCTACTCTCGGGGAAAGGGCTCCCAGATCGCGCCTTCGAGGCGGACGACGGGGTCGTCGACGATCCGCAACGTGGCGAGCCGATCGCGACAGGACCACATCGACAGGGCGGAGGCGGCGGCGTCGAAGGCGTCCTCGGAGGCGGTCATGACGTCGCGCATCCGCTCCGGCAGCTCGGGATGGTGCCGATCGACCCATTCGGCGCGCGCTCGCGGGTCCGACTTCACGACGGGGCCGGTGAGGAGTCGGGGGTAGATCTCGAGGGCGACGGGCCGGTCCGGTGGATCGAAGGGCCAGATGGAGAAGCCGGCCTTCCGAAGACGAAGCAGCTCGGGCATGCCACGGATCGAGCCGGTCCCGACCGCCCCCGCGCCCCCGATCTGGAAGGCGCTCTTCGGGGCGATCCCGCCGATGCTCGACACCTCGAGTTCGGACTTCCGGAAGTGGGCCTCCAGCTCGGGCCGCCGTCGGCCGGGCCGTCCCCAGAAGGGGTCCGGGCAGGCCGAGAGCCACCGCTCCCCTTCGCGGGCGACGATCGCCCAGAGCTCGGGCCCGCGCGCCGCGCCGAGCGAACGGGAGAACCAGGCGGGGAAGCCGAAGGCGAAATCGAGGCCGACCACCACCTCGGGGTCGCGCTCGGCGACGCGGAGGAGTTCGGCGGTGACCTCCTCCCGCCGGCGTCCGCTCTCGAGCCGGACGGGGCGACCGTCGCGGACCTCGGCGAGCCAGATCGCGGCCTCCGCGTGATCACGGGCACCGGACCAGTCGACGGCGACGAAGGTGGACATGGGCGGACACGGGCGAGTGGGTCGGCTGGCCAACCCTCGGGCCGCGCTCTAGTCTCTCACCCCGGAGGGAGTGCGGCGATCCGACGCCGCGGCGTGGCCACGACGACGACGGGAGGGGAGCGATGGGACGGGAGCGTGTGCGGACGGAGGCAGGGATCGCAGGGGTGGCGCTCGCCGCCGCCGGACTCCTCCTCCTCGGGCCATCCGGGCTCAACGGACAGGGAACGTCCATTCCCGACGTCCCCGACGCGGACCCGGCCGACGTCTCCTCCGTCGACGCGATCATCACCGCCCTCTACGACGTCATCTCGGGTCCGGTGGGAGAGGAGCGCGACTTCGACCGCTTCCGCTCCCTCTTCTCGCCGCACGGGCGGCTCCTGCCGACCACGAGCGGTTCCCCGACCGGCTACGTCATCTGGACGCCCGAGCAGTACTGGGAGCAGAACGCGGCGGCGCTCGCCCAGATCGGCTTCACGGAGTCCGAACTGTCGCGGGAGGTCGACCGCTTCGGCCTCCTGACCCAGGTCTTCTCGACCTACGAGGCGTATCGGCAGGACGAGGGCGAGGCGGCCACGCCCTTCGCCCGGGGAATCAACTCGATCCAGCTCGTGGAACACGGCGGGCGCTTCTGGATCCTGACGGTGGCGTGGGACTCCGAGCGTCCGGACAACCCCATCCCGAACCGGTATCTCGGTGGGGGAGGGTCGCCTCCGGCCTGAGGGCGGCGATTCGCGACCGGGGGCGGGTTGTGGGCTCCCCGTGGCGCCTCCCTCGACGCGCGCGCCCATTCCGCCTTGTCCCCGGCGACGCGGGTCGCCAAGGTGGCCCGGGCGGCCCGGGAGGCGGGTCGCCAAGACCCCCGATCCCGGAGACGGCATGGCGATGGACCGGATGCCCGGCGCGACCCACCTGGAGTGCACCGCTTCGGGTACGCACTACGAGAGCGAGACCCTTCAGCGCCTCTCCGACATCGGGAAGCCGCTCTACGCCCGCTACGACCTCGAGGCGATTCGCGACCGATTCCAACCCGGGGTGCTGGCGGGGCGACGCGCCGACCTCTGGCGCTACCGTGAGGTCCTCCCGGTCCGGGATCCGGCCGCCATCGTCACCCTGGGCGAGGGGTGGACGCCGCTGGTCGACACGCCCCGCCTCGCAGACCGGATCGGAGTGCGTCGGGTCCTGGTGAAGGACGAGGGACAGAACCCGACCGGCTCCTTCAAGGCGCGCGGGCTGGCGATGGCCGTTTCGCGCGCGAAGGAGCTGGGGGCGTCCGCGATCGCTATCCCCTCCGCGGGGAATGCGGGGGGTGCGGCGGCGGCGTACGGTGCGGCTGCCGGGATGGAGGTGCACGTGGTGGTCCCGACCGACACCCCCGCGCCGATCCTCGCCGAGATCCGGGCGCTCGGTGCACACCTGCAGCTCCTGGACGGGCTGATCAGCGACTGCGGCAGGGTCGTGAAGCAGGGGGCGGAGGAGCACGGCTGGTTCGATGTCTCCACCCTCAAGGAGCCGTACCGCGTCGAGGGCAAGAAGACGATGGGGTACGAACTCTTCGAACAGCTCGGGGGTCGGCTCCCCGATGCGATCGTCTACCCGACCGGGGGCGGGACCGGGCTGGTCGGGATGTGGAAGGCCTTCGGCGAGATGGAGGCGCTCGGGTGGATCGGCTCCGAGCGGCCCCGGATGTACTCCGTCCAGGCGGCCGGATGCGCGCCGATGGTCCGCGCCTTCGAGGCCGGGGAGGACCACGCGACGCCGTGGGAAGGGGCGTACACCTACGCCTCGGGGCTGCGCGTCCCCGGCGCGGTCGGCGACTTCCTGATTCTCCGGGCGCTGCGCGAATCGGGTGGGTCCGCCGTCGCGGTGACCGACTCCACGATGGAGGAGTGGGTCATGCACCTGGGCGCGGATTCGGGGATCTTCGCGGCGCCCGAGGGAGGGGCGGTCGCGGCGGCCACCGTCGAGCTGCTCGCGCGCGGCGAGATCCGGGACTCGGACGAGGTCGTCCTCTTCAACACCGGGTCGGGGCTCAAGTACGTGGGGAACGTTCCGCTCGACTGAGCGGACCTTCACGCGAGGTCCAGAGCAGCCCGTACGCCACCGCGAGGCCGCCGAGGGCTGCGAGCGGGGACCACCCCGGGAGCGTCGCGCCCTCCGCCTCGATCCACCCGAGGCTGGTCGGCACGATGACCAGCGCGTTGTTGAGGAAGTGCCAGAGCACCGCGGGCCAGAGGGAGCCGGTCAGGACGACCACGACGACGAGGTTCATCCCGAGCCACGCCGTCGGCGGGATGCGGAAGAGGGAGACGTGGAAGAGCCCGAAGATCGTCCCCCCGAGGACGACGACGGCCCACGTCGGCATGCGCAGCCCCCGAAGGCCGCGGAGGAGGAGTCCCCGGAAGGCGAACTCCTCGAAGAGCGCGGGCATGACCGCGACGAAGAGGAGGAGTTGCCCGAGCGGGAGGTCGAGGCCCATGCCCTCCGCCATCGCCTCGAGCATCGCCTCCGGCATGGGAAAGAGGAACTGGACCACCGTCTCCGAGAGCCAGAGCCCGAGAACCAGGGCGGACGGTGCCCCGACGATCGCGCCGAGGAGGGCGGCCGGTCGCGGGGCGCGCAGCCGGAAGGTCTCGACGAGCGGGAGCCGGTATCGGCGGGCGATGAGGAGCGAGCCCCCGAAGAAGATGACGACCAGGTTCACGACGAGCTGGCCGCGGACCCCGAGTCGCTCACCGAACCAGAGGGCGTTCACGAAGAAGACCACCCAGAGGCCGAGGAACCAGAGGAGCGCGTGGCGGGGGAAGAGCGCGGGTCCGCCGACGAGATCGGCCTCGTCGAGCCCGGCGTTCGAGATCAGCCGCTCGTTCGAGAGCGTCCGCTCCGCCACCCGAGTGAGCCCGGCGGCGGCTGCGCCGGTCGAGGCGAGGGCCAGGAGGGAGAAGGCGAGGTCGGCCTCGCCGACGAGGAGGTCGCGGATCGCCACGCCGAGCCCGGCGATCGGGACGGCGACGATCGGCGAGCGCAGGGTGAGGTCGGGGAGGGCGGGGAGGAGGGAGGGGAGGAGGAAGATCAGGAAGACCGGGAAGAACCAGGTCTGGTACTCCTTGTAGCTCTTCGCCAGACCGGAGAGGAGGAGGAGGGCGGAGCCGACGAGGAGGGTGAGGGGGAGGAGGAGGGCGGCGAGGAGTGCGACCTCCGGAAGGCTCAGGTCGACGGCGAGCTGCGTCGGCAGGTCGAAGAGGCCCAGGGTGGCGTAGACGATGAGGTTCGCGAGGTTCACCCCCGCCACCACGATCCCCACCGTCACCACCGCGGCGAGCTTGGCGCGCACGATCTCGTCCCGGTCGGCCGCGCTCGTCAGGAGCGTCTCGAGCGTCCCGCGCTCCTTCTCCCCCGAGATCGCGTCGGCCGCCACGATCGAACCGCCGGAGAGCATCAACAGGACGAGGAAGGGGGTGAGGGCGAGCCCGAGGAAGGCCCCGGCCTCCCGTGCGACCGAGGCGACGTTGGACGACGCGACCCGGGCCACCTGATCGCGCGCAACCGGGAAGCCGGCCGCCCGGTAGACGGAGTCCCGCGCGGCGTCGCGCAGCTCGTGGAGCCGGTCGCGCAGAGTGTTCGCCGCGCGGCGGGAGAAGTCGCTCGGCGCCCGGTACAGGAGGCGGACCGCGGGGATCCGGGGGGTGGAGTCCGGGTGGGCGGGAACGAGCTCGACCGCGAGCGCGACCGCTCCACTCCGAACGAGCGAGTCCGGGTCCGCCCCGTCGAGGGCGACCTCTTCGAAGTCGACGCGGACCGTCGTGTCCGCCCGGGTGCGCGCGATCGCCTCATCGACGAGGGGACGCCCCCAGTCGGTCGCCTCTCCGGCGAGGACCCAGCGGTACGTTGCGGTGTCGAGCCGCTCCGCCTCCCGGTTCTCGACCGCCGAGAGGAGGAGGACGACGAGGGGGAAGAGGAGGATCGGGGCACCGACGGCGATCAGGAGGGTGCGCGTGTCCCGCAGGAGCATGCGCAGCTCGTTCGCGTAGAGGGCGCGGAAGGCGGATCGCATCGGGGGGTCAGTCCGCAGCTTCCACGCCTGTCCCCCCCTCCTCGCCTCCTGCGTCCCCCTCCACGAGCTCCGATCCCGCGAGCCCCTCCGCGGCGGTCACGTGGCTCACGAAGATGTCCTCGAGGTAGTGCAGACCGGTCGCCTCCCGGAGTTCGTCCAGGGTGCCGAGCGCGAGGAGCCGTCCGCGGTGCACGATCCCGATCCGGTCGCAGAGCTTCTCGACCTCGCTCATGATGTGGCTCGAGAAGAGGATCGCCTTCCCCTCGTCCCGCAGCTCCCGGATCACCTGCACCATCTCGAGCGCGTTCAGCACGTCGAGGCCGACCGTGGGTTCGTCGAAGATCAGGACGGGCGGATCGTGCGCGATCGTGCGGGCGATCGAGACCTTCTGCTTCATCCCGCTGGAGAGCTTCTCGACGCGGGCCTTCTCGTACTCGCCGATGCCGAAGCGGTCGATCAGCGACTGGACCCGGCCTCGCACCCGCTCCTCCGGGTACCCGTTGATCCGCGCGAAGAACTCGAGCGTCTCCCGCCCGTTCAGCCGCGGGTAGAGGGCGGTGGAGGCCGAGTAGAAGCCGAGCGACCGCCGCACCCTCTCCGGGGCTTCCTGCACCTCGTGTCCCATGACCCGGGCGCTCCCCCCGGTGGGGCGGAGGACGGTCGAGAGCATGCGGAGCGTCGTCGTCTTCCCGGCCCCATTGGCCCCGAGCAGCCCGAAGACCTCTCCCGGGTGACAGGTGAAGGAGAGCCCGTCGACCGCGCGCACCTCGCCGCGCCCCTCGTCCCAGAACGATTTCCGGAGATCGCGGACGTCGACGGCGGGGCGGGGGGTCATGCCTTCGCCCTTCGACCACGCCATGCGCGGTCCTTGAGGAAGCGCCAGAAGCTGCCGTCGTACGCGCCGGTCATGAGCTCCTCGAACCCGAGGATCGCGCGCGCCGACACGAGACAGAGCACGATGGTCCCCAGCGTCACTGCGAGCGTCTGGGCGATCAGGGGCCAGAGGAAGACGCCGTTCACCGCGTCCCGGATCATCATCGAGACGTTCGCGACCGGAATCGAGGCGAGCGCGGGCGTCAGCGTCGCATCGGTCTGGCTCCCCAGGAGGAGGGGGAGGAAGACCATCCAGTAGACCGGCTGGACCATGGCCTGACCGTCCTTGAAGGAGCGGGCGAAGGCGGCCAGGATCATCATTGCCGCCGAGAAGAAGAGGGCGAGCGCGACCGCGCCGACGATCATCATCGGCCACGCGGCGAGCGGGATCTGGAAGGAGATCGTGTCGGCCGCCGCGCCGACGCCGGAGAGGAGTGGCCGGAGGACGGCCCCGATCGAGATGAAGAGGGCGATCACGTTCAACGACCCCGCGAGGATGCCGAGGGTGGCCACGTGCAGGTACTTCGCCACCACGACGCTCCTCCGCGCCGCCCCCACCGTCATCAGCGTCTCCCAGGTCGATCGTTCCCGCTCGCCCGCCGTGGTGTCGACGGAGGGGACGAAGCACCCGAGCGCGACCATGATCACCAGGAAGAGGGAGATCATCTGCCCCAGGAGGAAGGCCCCGAGATCCTCCCCGGTGCTGACGTCGTCCTGACGCACGGCGAAGCGGACCTGCTCCGCCTCGCTGAGCCCCATCCGCTCCGCCTCCCTCGCCAGCCACCCGGCCCGGTAGTCGTCGATCCGGCCGCTGACCCGGTCGCGCGCGCGGCGGCTCCGGTCGATGGCGCGGTCGAAGAGGATGCGGGCCTCGAAGTTTCCGGCGAGGGCGGCGGCCTCGCCGTCCGGCTCGGTGAAGAGGAGGACGGCGTCGAGCTCGCGGTTGCGGAGGAGTGCGTGCGCCGCCGCGGAGTCGACGACCGGGATCGCGGCCCGGTCCCCGGAGATCCCGACGAAGCCCCCCGCCGACGTCGTCTCTCCGTTCCAGAAGGAGAGGTTCGCGTCGGCGCGAAGCGACTCCGCGAGCACCGGGTGGGGGGAGGGGAGCGCCGCGACGAGCGCGACGCGCGAGGTGAAGCCCTCGTTCCGACCCTGGATGAAGGTGAGGGCGGTGAACATCGCCCAGAGAATCACCGGGTACAGGAAGACCGGGAGGAGGATCGTGTTGAAGACGATCGTTCGCTCCCGCAGCGCAGACCTCAGCTCCCGCCCGTAGAGGATCCGGATCTCCCGGAGGTTCACGGAGCGTTCTCGCGCGGGTCCGTCGAGGAACCCGCCGCGTCGCCCTCACCGCCGTCCTCGAAGAGGTGCTCTCCGTAGAGCCGCATCGCGCAGTCGGGACAGAAGGTGTGCGAGAAACGCGCAGCCGTACGGTCGGCGACGTACCGCTCCAGCGGCGACCACTCCGGCTCCCTCGCGTCGGACCCTCCACCCGCCTCGGGGTCGAGTCGCACCTGCCGGCAGCCGGCACAGATGGGGATGAAGTCGGAGAGGGCTCGAGCCAGCGCGTCCGAAAGGCTGCGGTAGAGGGCGCGCATCTCGGTGATGTCCGTCGCGACGTGAAGGATGCCGGGACGCCCGTCGTCGAGTCGGAAGGGCACGAGCGAGGAGTTGAAGGTGCTCACGGTGCCGTCCCGCGCGGTGGACTCGTGGACCAGGTCGACCGGGACCTCGGTCTCCAGGACCTGCAGGAAGGCGGTGTCGACCGCGTGGAGCGAGGTGGCGCGGGGCTGGTTGCCCACGATCTGCGAGGCGTGCGCGGCGCCGTAGTGCGCCACGAGGGCGGGATTGACGGAGACGAACTCGCCCTCGGGATCCTGCACCGAGACGAGCGCCGGGATGCGGCGGAGGATCTCGTCGACGCGCCGACGATCCCGTGCCAGCGCGGCGCCGTGCGCATGCGCATCCCGGTGCAGGCGAAGGAGGAGCGCGGTCCCGACGGAGACCGGGAGCGCGAGCGCACCCCACGAACCCCACGCCGCCCCGGCGGGGGCGGTCGCCAGGAGGAGGGCCCCGGCCGCGGCGGCTGCCGCGAAGGGGAGGAGAGATCGGATCGGGCCGTGCATGGGAGGAGGATACCCGAAAGGGGGGGATCCGTGCACCCGCCGGCTCGGGTGACCGCGGGGGCCCGCGGCGGTGGCGCGAGCGTCGTCGCCGCCGGCCCGCTGCGACATTTCGGGATCGCGGTTCACGGGACATCTTGCGGGGCCCGGAACCCGGTCCCGCCGGGCCTCGACCTTCGATCCCGTCGTACGAATGAGCCATCCCGTCCCCGCGCATCCTGCGATGCGAACCCTCGCCCTCCTCGCCGCCGTCGTCGCCCTGCCGCTCTCCGGCGGGGTGCACGCTCAGACGCCGTATGCTCCGGAGTCGCTCTCGATCGACGACTATCGGGCGGCGGAGCGGATGCTCCGGTCCTTCAAGGCCCCCCTGGTGCGGAACGCCTCGGTGCGCCCCGGTTGGATTGGGGATGGATCGACCTTCTGGTACCGCGCAGAGCGTGAGGAAGGGTGGGAGTTCCTGCGCGTCGATCCCGGGTCGGGCACCCGCGCCCCCGCCTTCGACCACGGCGCGGTCGCGGCGTCGCTTTCGGCGCTCGTCGGTCGAGAGCTGAACGGAGCCGAGCTGTCGCTCTCCGGGCTGGACTTCGAGGACGATCGAGTCGCCTTCGACTTCCAGAGCGGACGGTACGAGTGCGGCGCGAGCGGCGGAGAGTGTCGGCGAACCGGGGACCGCGAGACCTCCGGACTCGGCCGCGAGTACGTCCGCTCCCCCGACGGCACGAAGGCCGTATTCCGTCGCGACGACGACCTGTGGCTGGTCGATGTCGAGACCGGGGTGGAGACGGCGCTCACCACCGACGGGGTGGAGAACTACGGCTACGCGACGAACGACGCGGGGTGGGTCCGCTCGCCCGTCCCGGTCGTGCGCTGGTCCCCCGACTCCCGCCGGGTCGCGACCTTCCGTCACGACGGCCGGGGCGTCAGCCAGATGTACCTCGTGTCGACGAATGTCGGGGCGCCGGAGCTGATGCAGTTCAACTATCCGCTGCCCGAGGACTCGCTCCCCTTCATGATCGAGCGGGCGGTGATCGACACCGAGAACCCGGGCGAAGTCCTCTTCCTCGACATGGAACGGGACGCGCACCGATCGACGATCTGCGACCACATCTACTGCAACGGCACCTTCAGCGACGTCGACTGGTCGGAGGACGGCGAGCGCCTCGCCTTCGTCTCCTCCTCGCGCGACCACAAGGTGGCGACGCTCCGCGTGAGCGACGCGACGACCGGCGCCGTCCGCGACGTCTACACCGAGAGCGTCGAGACCTTCTTCGAGTCCGGGTACGACAACGTCAACTGGAGCGTGCTCTGGGACTCGAACGAGTTCCTCTGGTGGTCGCAGCGATCCAACTGGGGACACCTCTACCTCCACGACCTCGAGTCGGGTGAGATGAAGCGCGCCGTGACCGAGGGCGAGTGGAACGTCCTGCAGGTGCGCCGCGTCGATGCCGAGAACCGGATGGTCTACTTCGTGGGGAATCACCGCGAGGCCGGCGACCCCTACTTCCACTACTTCTACCGGGTCCACATCGACACCGGGGAGGTCGAGCTCCTCACGCCGGAGCCCGGGCACCACCAGATCGCCCTCTCCCCCGACGGCTCCGCCTTCGTCGACACCCGCTCCACCCCGACCGAGCCGCAGGTCATCGTCGCGCGCAGGGCGGACGGGTCGATTGCCGTCGAGCTGGAGGAGGCGGACATCTCCCGCCTGACGGCGTCCGGGTGGAAGGCGCCGATCCCCTTCAGCACGAAGGCACGCGACGGCGTGACCGACCTGCACGGCCTCATGTACACCCCCTCCGACATGATGGAGGGGATGAAGTACCCGGTCGTGAACTACCTCTACCCGGGGCCGCAGACCGGGTCGGTCGGGAGCCGCGCCTTCTCGCCCGCACGGCGCGACCACCAGGCGATCGCCGAGCTCGGCTTCATCGTCATCGAGGTCGACGCGATGGGCACGCCCCAGCGGTCGAAGTCCTTCCACGACGCCTACTACGGCAACATGGGAGACAACGGGTTGCCCGATCAGATCACCACGATCGAGCAGCTCGCGGAGCGCCACGACTTCATCGACCTAGACCGCGTCGGGATCTGGGGGCACTCCGGGGGCGGCTTCGCCTCGACCGCCGGGATCCTCCGCTACCCCGACTTCTACGACGTGGCCGTGTCGCAGGCGGGCAACCACGACAACCGCAACTACGAGGACGACTGGGGCGAGAAGTGGCAGGGGCTCCTGGAGGAGTACGACGACGGCACCACGAACTACGACAACCAGGCCAACCAGCTCGTCGCCGGGAGTCTGAAGGGGAGGCTCCTCCTCGCCCACGGGTCGATGGACGACAACGTCCCGCCCTACAACACGCTGGTCGTCGTCGATGCGCTCATCGAGGCGAACAAGGACTTCGACTTCATCTACATGACGAACCGACGCCACGGCTTCGCCTACGAGCCGTACATGATGCGCCGCCGATGGGACTACTTCGTGACGCACCTCCTCGGTGCCGAGACGCCGGAGTTCGAGTTCGGGCAGCAGAGGCCGATCTCGTGAGGGGGCGGGTGAAGACGCCGCGGGGGGGCGCTGCGGGAAGCTGCGGGCCGGTCTGTACCTCTCGGGCGCGCCTCGCCGGCGTCGCCGGACGCCTGCCCGCC
>JANQLR010000353.1 GCA_028280525.1 Longimicrobiales bacterium | reverse complement strand
GTCGTCCAGACGACGCGGCCGCGACGGCGCTCGCGACGGCTCCGACGACCCCGGGCTACGCGATCCGCCCGATCCTCGAGGGATTCCAGCTGCCACTCGCGGCCGGGATCGACGCGGTTCGCCTCGCGGCGGGGTCCCCCCGGCCACGCACCCTGGATTCCACTCATCGTCTGCGCTCGCCTCCGTACATCGTGCCATTCCTCGGAGCTGTCCGCTGAATCCAGCCCTTGAAGGCGAGTATCGGTCGGCCCTACGATCGCTTGAGGATTTCCTCAACTCGGAACGCACGGCGCTCTTCATGGCCCGGAACCCCACCTCCTTCGCACTCTCCCTTCTGGTCGTCGTGGGCCTCTTCGCCGTCGCGATGCAGTTCATGTCGCGCGCTCGGGATGCGATGCCGGGCACTCCGGACGAAGAGTGCGTCTACACGGGTACCTGCGATGACGAGCCCGGTCTCGAGGGCTTCGCGCAGCCGACCGGGCAGGCGGCCCAGGAGACCTGGCTCGGCTCCGACGTCTGCCGCGACGCCGGGTACCTCTGCTCCGGGCTGGAGGAGCGGAACGAGCCGAGGATCGTGCGCTGGCCGGAGAACACCCGCGAAATCCGGGTGCGTGTCCTGGAGCCACAGTCCGCCGAGCCTTCGCGACGCCGGGCGCTGCAGAGTTCGGCGGTGGCGGGAATCCTCGCCTGGTCCGGCACTCCCTTCCCCATCCGCGTGCTCCGCACGGAGCGGGGAGAGGCCGACTTCGAGGTCCGCTGGTCGCGCAGCCTCGGCGGGAACCAGCTCGGGCGAGCCTCGACGCAGTGGACGCGTGGACCCAACGGCCCGCGGATGACGGTCTTCGCCCTCGAACTCGTCACGCACTCGCCCGGCTCCGGGCGCCCGATCGACCCGGCGCAGGTTCGGCTCACCGCGGCGCACGAGATGGGGCACGCCCTCGGACTCCCGCATTCGAACAACCCGCGCGACGTGATGTACGCGACCAACACCGCCTCCCGGACGACCGCGGCCGACTACGAGACGATGAACGGTCTCTACGCGCTGCCGAATGGGGCGATGATCGACCTGCGGGACGGGGGCTGATCGAAACGGGGGCCGAGCGAGACGGTCAGCCCTCTCGGACCAGCCCGTACTTCTCGATCTTCTTGTACAGGTTCGAGCGGGGCATCTCGAGGATCCGGGCCGTCTCGGAGACGTTCCAGTCGTACTCGCGCAGCTTCTGCAGGATGAAGGCGCGCTCCGCCCGGTCCTTGAACTCGGCGAAGGTGGTGCCGCCGTCGAAGGCCACCCCGAGTCCCCCGCTCGACGATCCTCCCGAGACCAGCAGGTCGACGTCCGCCGCCGTCACCTCGGGCCCGGCGGAGAGGATCAGGAGCCGCTCGATCGTGTTTCGCAGCTCCCGAACGTTCCCGGGCCAGTCCAGCCCGGCGAGCCTCGCGACCGCCTCGGCGGAGAAGGTCCGGCGCTCTTCGTCCCGCCCGCGGCGATGCCGGGCGGCGAAGTGCTGGATCAGCATGGGGATGTCCTCGCGGCGTTCGCGAAGCGGCGGGACGTGGATGGGGACGACGTTCAGCCGATAGTAGAGGTCCTCGCGGAAGTTGCCCTCCTCGATCTCCTCCAGGAGGTCCTTGTTCGTCGCGGCCAGGACGCGGACGTCGACCCGGATCGCCTTCTGCCCGCCGACGCGGGTGATCACGCCCTGCTCGAGGGCTCGGAGCACCTTCGCCTGCGCGGCGAGCGACATGTCGCCCACCTCGTCCATGAAGAGGGTGCCGCCGTCCGCCTGCTCGAACTTCCCGGGTCGGTCCGCGACCGCCCCGGTGAAGGAGCCCTTGATGTGGCCGAAGAGCTCGGACTCGATCAACTCTCCCGGGATCGCCGCGCAGTTCACCTCGACGAAGCCTGCGCCGGCGCGGCTGGAAAGCGCGTGCAGCGCGCGCGCGACGAGCTCCTTCCCCGTTCCGTTCTCTCCGGTGACGAGGACCCGCGCATCGGTCGGGGCCACCCGTTCGACGCGCTCCACCACCTGACGGATCGCGTGCGAGTCCCCGACGATCTCGTGACGGGTGCTCACCTCCGACTGCAGCGCCTCCACCCTCGCCGAGAGCCCGCGCATCTCGAGCGCATTCCGGAGGGTGACGAGGAGGCGGTCGGAGTCGAGCGGCTTCTGCAGGAAGTCGTAGGCGCCCTTCCGGGTCGCCTCCACCGCGGTGTCGATCGTGCCGTGGCCGGAGATCATGACGACGAGCGCGTCGGGCTGCCGCTCGCGGATCCGACCGAGGACCTCGAGGCCATCGAGTCCCGGCATCTTCACGTCCAGGAAGATCAGATCGGGGGCGACCTCTCCGACCATCCGGAGCGCCTCGATGCCATCGCCCGCCACCTCGACCTCGTGCCCCTCGTAGTCGAAGAGCTGTCGGAGCGCCTCTCGAATCGAGGCCTCGTCGTCGACGATCAGAATGCGGGCCATGTCAGCGATCCGAGGTGAGGACGAGCCGTCCCTCGTCCACGTAGGCCGAGGAGATGCCGTACGGGAGTGGGAGCGCCATCTGGTCCGAGGAGAGGCCCTCCTTCTCTTCGCGGCCGAGCGCCCGGAGGATCCCCGGGATCATGCGCGAGGGGAGCGGAATGCGAGACGCCTCGACGCGCCGGACCGTCAGCGCCGCATAGTCGGCGCTGAAGGGGGTGATCCGGGCCCGCATCTCGATGCGGACGGTGTCGGGGAGGAGCCCCATCACCTCCTCGAGGGCGGGGAGATCGGGGAAGTCCACGACGGCGACGCGCGCCTCCAGAAAGACGTCCTCACCCTCCATCTCGACGCGGGGGTCGGTCACGCCCGCCGGGACGATGCCCGGGAGGGAGTAGCGGACCACCGAGGAGATCTCGATCCCCTCCAGGCGGAGTCGGTCGTCGCCGGTCTCCCCCGAGCGGAAGGCCTCGATCCGCTCGAGCGTCGCCTCCGCGATCTCCGGGGTCGGCATGGGCCCCGCCATCTCGGCGGATGCGTCGCCCGCGACGAGGCTCTCCGCGC
The DNA here is from genome assembly GCA_028280525.1 of Longimicrobiales bacterium. Lineage (GTDB taxonomy): Bacteria > Gemmatimonadota > Gemmatimonadetes > Longimicrobiales > Gaopeijiaceae > Gaopeijia. The sequence goes on along the minus strand of JANQLR010000353.1, from coordinate 26,908 downwards.
GTTCGAACAGCCCACCGCCCCACCGCCACCCCGCGTACGCCACCACACCGAGAACCACCACGGTGCCGGTGGCTCCGATCAGACGCTTCAAACAACCGGTCATCGAGTCCCCGAGAGATCAGCCTGCGCTCAGACGAGTCGTACGCAGTACGGAGTAGAGGGGTCCCGCCTTCGTGTTTCGCGACTGGACGAGGTCGATCGCGCGAACGGTGAATTCGCCGGAGTGGGCCATCTCCGCCACCAGGTCGTCGACGCCGCGGAAGGCCCCCGCCCCGCCCTCTCCGGTCGCCCGTCCGAGGGTGATGTGCGGGTGGAAGGCGCGCGTCTCCCGCTCGAAGCCGAGCTCCGCGAGTCCCCACTCCAGATCCTGCTTCAGGCAGCGGAGCTCCGGGGTGGCGGCGATCCCGGCCCAGAGCGTCTCCGGCCGCCGGATGGTCGGGAAGGCTCCGAAGCCGTCGATGGAGGCCGGGAAGGGCGAAGTCGCCTCGCCGACGCGCTGCATCACCCCCTGAATCAGGTCGACCTTCTCCGGCCGAACCACACCCAGGTACTTGAGGGTGATGTGGTAGTTCTCGGACTCGGTCCAGCGAACGGGGACCTCTCGCTCACGGAGCGGACGGGCGGACCGGTGGATCCGGTCCTTCTCCTTCTTGGGGAGACTGATCGAAATGAACAGGCGCATCTGTAGCAGGGGGGTGAAGCCGGGCGAAGGAGGATCGAGGTCGACGCCGCCGATCAGGATGTGAACCGTTGGACGGGTGCGGTGCATCGATCGAGCGCCTCCACGGCGGCGTCGATGTCCCGACTCGTCGAGCCCCAACCTACGGACAGGCGCAACCCCCCCGTTTCGAGGGTGCCGAGGAGCCGATGGGCCTCCGGGGCGCAGTGGAGTCCGGCCCGCGTCAGGACGCCGTGGTCACGGTCGAGACGACGAGCCACGTCGGCCGGGTCGCCGTCGGCGATGGCGACGGTCACGATCCCCACGCCGTCGGGGGCGTGCGGGGTCAGCCGGCGCACGCCGGGGAGGGCGTCGACGCCCTCGATCAGCCGCGCCTTGAGCGCCGCGGTCTCCCGGTGGAGTCGGTCGAGGCCGTGCTCGGCGAGCCGGCGGGCGCCCGCGGCGAGGCCGGCGAGGCCGGGGCCGTTGAGCGTGCCCGGTTCGAGGGCGTCCGGGAGGCGGGTCGGCATCGCCCGTTCGTGCGACGCCCCACCCGTTCCCCCCTGATGCGATCCGACCACCTCGAGGCCGGGCCGGATCCACAGCCCCCCGGTCCCCTGGGGGCCGAGGAGGCCCTTGTGACCGGTGAAGGCGATCAGGTCGGCGTCGCCGAAGTCGAAGGGGAGGTGCCCCAGGACCTGCGCGGAGTCGACGAGGGCGAGGGCGCCCGCGGCGTGCACCTCTTCGACGAGCGGCGCGATCGGGAGCGTAGACCCGAGAACGTTCGAGGCGGCGTTCAGGGTTACGAGCGTCGCCCCGTCGAGCGCACGCCGAAAGGCGTCGAGATCGAGTGCGCCCGACGCGTCCCCCGGCACGATCCGAAGCTCGATTCCGAAGCTCTGGGCGAGCGCCCACCCCGGGCGGAGCGCCGCGTTGTGATCGAAGACGGTGTGGACGAGCACGTCTCCGGCTCCGAGCAGGCCGTGGAGGGCGGTGTTCATCCCCCAGGTGGCGTTCGGCCCGAAGACGACCCGCCCGGGATCGCCGGTGCGCCCCAGGAGGTCGCGGATGCGCGTCCGGGCGTCGAGCACGATGCGTCCGGCCTCGACCGCGAGACGGTGCCCGCCCCGCCCCGGCGTCGCCCCGACCTCGTCGAGATAGCGTCGCATCGCCTCGACCACCTCGGGTGGTCGGATCGCCGAGGTGGCGGCGTGATCGAGGTAGTGGACCAGACCCATGCGGAAAGCTAGCGAGAGCGGGACGGTCGGTTCAGGGCCGCGACCGACATCAGGACGAGCGCCGCGGCGAGGAGGGTCCGCGCACCGAGCGGTTCGCCCGCGAGCCCCCACCCAAGGAGGAGGGCCACGACCGGGTTCACGTAGGCGTAGGTGGAAACCCGAGCGGGCGTCGAGACGCGCAGGAGCCAGACGTAGGAGGAGAAGGCGACGAGCGAGCCGAAGACGATGAGGTAGGAGAGGGCGAGCCACGAGCGCGCCGTCACCGCCCCCGGATCGAAGTCCCCCCACTCGCCGACGAGCGTCCCGGTCGCGGCGAGGAGGGCACCCCCCGAGATCATCTGCACCGCCGTCGCCACCCGGGGGGTCGCCGGAAGCCGGGCCCTGCGCGAGAAGATGGAGCCTCCGGCCCAGACCACGCACCCGGCCAGGATCGCGACGGCGCCGATCCGTCCCTCGATTCCGCGCACGCCGACCGCCAGCTCCTCCCCCGTCCCGAGGAGTGCGACGCCCGCGAGGCCGACTCCGAGCGCGAGCCAGGTCGCGGCGGTCGGTCGGTCGCCCTCGCCGACGCCCCAGGCGAGGAGGACCATCCAGATCGGGACGGTCGCGACCAGGATCGAGGCGAGCCCCGATGCGACCCACTGCTCGGCCCAGATCAGCGCACCGTGCCCCAGCCAGAGGAGGAGCGCTCCCACGATCGCGGCGTCGCGCACCTCGACGCGATTCGGCGGGGGTGCGCCGCGCAGGCGCGCCCATCCGAAGAGGAGGAGGCCGGCAGTCAGGAAGCGCATCCCACCCATGAGGAAGGGCGGGATGGTCTCGATCGCGATCTTGATCCCGAGGAAGGTGGAGCCCCAGATCAGGTAGATCGCCGCGAAGCCGGCGGCGAGCGCCAGCGGCGTGGGGGTGCCGGTCCCCCGGGCGGACTCGGACGCGGACATCGCCGAAGATCGCCCGGGGATCCCGGGGGATCAATCGGGGCCGGCGGCTTGCCCGAATCGACCCCCAGCGTCGACCTTCGCGCACCCTCGACCGCGCCCTCCGGCCGCCATGCTCGACACCTCTCCGAACTCCCCGCCCGATCGTGCGCCGCTGCGAATGGCGCTGGTCGTCACGGCGGTCGCCTTCGCGCTGCGATGGGGGCAGTGGTGGCTCCAGCAGGCCGATCCGCTCTTCTGGAATCCGCTCGGCGGGAACCTCCCCTACCTCCTCCTCGGCGAGCGGATCGCCGCCGGGGAGTGGCTCCCGCTGGACGGTCGTCCCTTCACCATCTCGAGCCCGCTCTACCCCTGGATCGTGGCCGCCGTCTTCGGGGTGGCCGGGGAGGCGGATGTCGGCGCGGTGCGCTTCGCCGGGGCGGGAGCGGACGCGCTGACCTGCGGGCTGCTCGCCCTCCTCGCGCGTCGGCGGTTCGGCGCCGGTCCCGGGTGGGCGACCGGACTCCTCGCCGCCCTGTACGCTCCGCTCATCCACTTCTCGGTCGAGCTGGCTCCCGTCCCCTTCACCCTCCTCCTCCTGGTCGCGGGACTCCTGGCGATCGATGTCGGGTGGAGAGGAGCCGCGACGGGCGCCGGCGACGGAGGGGGCGCGGGAGAGGGGGAAGAGGCGAATCGGGGAGCCGTGGCATCGGGCATCCGGTCCGCGGCGCTCCTCCTGGCCGGTGCCACGTCGATCGGGCTGGCCGTCGGGACCCGGCCCAACCTCCTCCTCGGTGCGGTCCTGCTCCCGTGGGTGCCCCTGCTCACGTCCCGCGATCGCGCGAACGATCGGGACGCTTCGAGCCCGCGCGGTTCGGCCGGCTCGTCGACCGGTGCGCCGCCGACGTCGGAGCCCGGGCGGATGCGGGCCGGTCGCGCCTCCGCGCTCCTCGCCTCGGGCCTCCTCCTCGGGATCGCGCCGATCCCGATCCTCAACGCCGTCTCCTCCGGGCGCTTCGTACCGCTGACCACGGGGGCGGGGCACAACTTCTACATCGGCCACAACCCGCAGGCGCAGCCGCAGTACGCACTCCCCCTGACCCTGGACGGGGACATCTTCGAGTCGATGAAGGCGCTCGCCGAGGAGGAGATCGGTCGCCCCATGGAGGACACCGAGGTCTCGGGGTGGTACCTCCGTCGAGCGCTGAGATCGATGGCCTCGGATCCAGGGCGTGAGGTGCGCCTGCTCGCCGACCGCATTCTCCTCTCCGTCAACGATTTCGAGGCGACGACGTACAGCAGCTTCGAGTACCAGGAGCACTGGTCTCCCCTGCTGCGCACCCTGCCGGGCTTCGCCCTCCTCTTCGGACTCGCACTCGCCGGGGTCGCCGTTCGCGGAGTCCGCCGGGACGACCTCCTCCTCTGGATCCCCTTCATTGCGGGATTCGGAAGCGTCGTTCTGTTTTTCTACATCGCGCGTCTGCGCATCCTGGTCGCCCCCACCCTGCTGATCCTGGCGGGCATTGGAATCCATGCTCTGATTCTCGACCTCCGCTCCCGCTCCTACCGCGCGGCCGGCGTCCTCGCCGCCCTCCTCCTCGTGGGAGGGGCACTCTCGATGACCCCGCGCCTCACGCCCGATCCGTCGAACGAGTGGAACAAGGGGGCCGGGGTCCTGATGAACGCGGGCTTCCACGAGGACGCCGAGTTCTTCCTCCAGCGCTCGCTCGAGGCGAATCCGGCGAACCCCAACGGATGGCGGAGCATCGCGCGCCTCTACCGGGAGACCGGGCGCCCGGAGATGGCGGAGGAGGCGGAGGCGCGGGCGACGGCGCTCCTGATGGCCGTGCAGTCGGCCGAAGAGGCCTTCCGGAGACCAGGCGACGCACGCGATCGCTGAACGCCACCGGACGTCCTCTCGACCCCCCGCCCCCTCCCACGGCACCGGGGAGACTCGTCAGCGCACGGGCCGGTCCAACTCTCGGTAGTGGAGCGCCTCCGCCACGTGCCCCGGGGCGACATCGGACTCCCTCGCCAGGTCGGCGATCGTGCGCGCGACGCGCAGCGTTCGATGGAAGCCGCGGGCGGAGAGACCCAGTCGAGACTGCGCCCGCTGGAAGAGGTCGATCCCCGCGCGATCGATCCGGGCGACCTCCCGGAGTTCGCGAGGCGTGAGTCGCCCGTTGGGACGACCGGGCGTGCGCTCCTCGGCCCGTGCCCGCGCCTGCATCACCCGCGCCGCCACGACCGAACTGGACTCGGCCGAGGTCGGGGCGGTGAGCCGATCCACCGGGACCGGTCGCACCGGAACGTGGAGATCGATTCGATCGAGGAGGGGTCCGGAGACCCGGCCCCGATACCGCTCCAGCAGCGGCGGCGGGCAGGTACAGCGGTCCGTCCCGTCCCCGAAGCGCCCGCACGGACAGGGGTTCATCGCGGCAACGAGCAGGATCTCCGCCGGAAAGCGCAGCGACCCGACGGCCCGACTGAGGAGGATCTCCCCCGATTCCAGGGGTTCGCGGAGGAGTTCGAGGACCGAGCGCCGAAACTCCGGGAGTTCGTCGAGGAAGAGCACGCCGCGGTGCGCGAGCGACACCTCTCCCGGACGGATCGGCGTCCCTCCACCCCCCAACCCCGCCTCGGTGACCGAGTGGTGCGGAGAGCGGAAGGGGCGGTGCTGCAGGAGGCCACTCCCTCGAGGCAGGAGCCCCGCCACCGAGTGGATCCGCGTCGCCTCGAGCCGCTCCGCGCGGGTGGGCGGCGGGAGGATCCCGGGCAGACGGCAGGCCAGGAGGGTCTTCCCCGCCCCCGGCGGCCCGACCAGGAGGAGGTTGTGCCCGCCGGCTGCGGCGATCTCGAGGGCCCGTCGCGCCTCCTCCTGCCCGCGGACGTCCTCCAGGTCGGGTCCGGAGACGGGCGCCGGGATCGACCGGGGCGCCGCCCCGACGCCTCCACGACCGGCTTCGTCCTCCCCCCGCCCTCCTCGAAGCCGATCGAAGAGCCGGCCCAGGGTCCCCGCAGCCCAGACGCGCTCCCCCGCGGCCGCACGCGCCTCTTCGAGGTTCTCCTCCGGCACGACGACCTCGGAACACCCGTACTCCACGAGTCCGATCACCCGCGAGAGAATCCCGCGCACCGGTCGGATCTCCCCGTCGAGCCCGAGTTCACCGAGGAACCCGGTCCGCTCCACCCGGCCCGCCTCCAACCGACCCGCCGCCGAAGCGAGGGCGACCGCCAGGGCGAGGTCGAGGCCGCTCCCCTGCTTCCGCACGTCGGCCGGGGCGAGGTTGATCGTGATCCGCCGGGGGGGCAGCGCGACGCCGTGGTGGCGGAGCGCCGACACGACCCGCTCGCGCCCTTCCCGCACCGCGTTCTGCGGCAGGCCGACGACGGTCAGCGACGGAAGACCCGAGGTCAGCGAGACCTCCACGGTGACCACGACGGGCTCCAGACCCTCGATCGAGGCGGACAAAACGCGGGTGAACATGCCCCACGCTCACCTGGTCCGTCGGGCGGGGGGATGGCGTAAACGGCCGAAGCGCGTACCCTTCCGCGGGAATGGTCGTCCGCTCCGTCCAGGATCAGGGGGAGAACGAATGAAGGTCGCAGTGCTGAAGGAGACCGCAGACGGCGAGGCGAGAGTCGCCCTCGTCCCCGAGGTCGTGAAGAAGCTGACCGAACTCGGAGCCGAGGTGGCTGTGGAGTCCGGAGCGGGTCTCGGCGCGGCCATCCGGGACGGGGAGTTCGAGACGGCGGGCGCACGGATCGTCTCCGGCGCCGCGGAGGCCGCGGACGGATCGGACGCGATCGTCTTCGTCCAGCCGCCCCGAAACGGCTCGGGTGAGCTCGACCGTTCCCTCTTCTCCCCCGGTCGCGTCCTGCTCGGCTTCCTCGACCCCCTCGGGAGCCCGGAGACCGCACGTGCCCTCTCGGACGCCGGGGTCTCCGCCTTCGCGATGGAGCTCGTGCCGCGCTCGACGCGTGCGCAGCGGATGGACGCCCTCTCCTCGCAGGCCTCCGTCGCCGGGTACAAGGCCGTCCTGATGGCCGCCGACCACCTCCCCCGCTTCCTGCCGATGCTGACCACCGCGGCCGGGACGATCCGGCCCGCCAAGGCGCTCATCCTCGGCGCCGGCGTCGCCGGGCTGCAGGCGATCGCGACCGCACGACGGCTGGGGGCCCGAGTCGAGGCGTTCGACGTTCGCCCCGCAGCCCGCGAGCAGGTGGAGAGCCTCGGCGCGACCTTCCTCGAGGCGGAGGACATCTCGGCCGAGGGCGAGGGCGGGTACGCCGGCGAACTCTCCGAGGAGCAGCACGAACGAGAGCTCGAGCTCATCGCCGAGCACATCCGGGACGCCGACCTGGTCATCACCACCGCCCAGATCCCGGGACGGGAGGCCCCCCGCCTCATCACCCGGGAGATGGTGGAGTCGATGAAGCCGGGCTCGGTCATCGTCGGTCTCGCCGCGAACAGCGGCGGCAACTGCGAACTCAGCGCCCCCGGCGAGACCGTCCGCCACACGGAGGTCACGATCCTCGGGCCGTCGAACCTCGCCGCCCTCCTCCCCTTTCACGCGAGCAGCATGTACGCCCGCAACGTCTCCGCCTTCCTGACCGACATGTTCGACGACGAGGGCACCTTCGGCGTCGATCTGGAGAACGACGTCGTCGGCCCCTCCTGCCTGGTCCACGACGGCGAGGTGCGGAACTCGAGGGTCCGCGACCTCCTCGGGCTGCCCGCGCTGGAACCCGAACCCTCGGAATCCGAAGCCGGCGCGTCGGAGGCTTCCGCGGCCGGAGGTGCGGCATGACCGGCGAGTTCATCATCGGCCTCTACGTCTTCGTGCTCGCGACGCTGGCGGGGCGCGAAGTCATCGGACGGGTCCCCCCGACCCTCCACACCCCGCTGATGTCCGGGGCGAACGCGATCTCCGGGATCGTCCTGGTGGGGGCGGTCGTCGTGGCTGGGGGCGCCGAAGGAAGTCTGGCGCGCATCCTCGGGATCGCCGCGGTCGCCTTCGCCACCGTCAACGTGGTCGGCGGCTCCATGGTCACGGACCGGATGCTGGCCATGTTCCGAAGCGCGGATCGCCCGTCCGGGGGTGACCGATGAACGGCACCACCTGGGTCGAGCTGGCCTACCTGGTCTCGGCGGTCCTCTTCGTCACGGGGCTCAAGCGGATGCAGTCCCCCGCGACCGCGCGGCGGGGGAACCAGCTGGCGGGGATCGCGATGCTGGTGGCGGTTGCCGTTACCCTCGCGGACCCGATCCACCCGACGCTCGACTTCACCTCGATCCTGATCGGCATCGCCATCGGCGGTGTGCTCGGCGCGGTCCTCGCCCGCACGGTGAAGATGACGGCGATGCCGGAGCTGGTGGGCTTCTTCAACGGGATGGGGGGAGCGGCCTCCAGCGCCCTTGCGGCCGCCGAGTTCGTGCGGGCCGCGGGGACCGGCACCCGGCTCGACGTCGTGTCCGCGGGGGCGATCGCCCTCTCCATGGTCGTCGGCGCGGTGACCTTCTCCGGCTCCCTCGTCGCCTTCGGCAAGCTGGCCGGGAGGATCTCGGGGAACCCGATCACCTTCCCCGCGCAGAAGGTGGTCAGCGCGCTGATCGCGCTGGTGATCGTCGCGATGGGGGTCGCGCTGACGCTCGACTCCACCGCCGGGCTCGCCGGCCTCGAGCCGACGGCGCTCTTCTGGCTCTTCACCGGTCTGGCGCTCCTCCTTGGCGTCCTCCTGGTGATCCCGATCGGCGGGGCGGACATGCCCGTCGTCATCTCGCTCCTCAACTCGTACTCGGGGCTCGCGGCCTCCGCGGCGGGATTCGTGGTCGGAAACCGAATCCTGATTCTGTCCGGTGCGCTGGTCGGTGCGGCGGGACTCTTCCTGACCGTCCTGATGTGCAAGGCGATGAACCGGACGCTCGCCAACGTCATCTTCGGCGCCTTCGGAGGGGACGCGGCATCGGGCGGCAAGAGCGGACGGGACACCGACCCGGTTCGGACGGTGGACGAGGAGGGGGCGGCTCTCCTCCTGGCGTACGCCTCCCGCGTCGTCATCGTCCCCGGCTACGGACTCGCCGTCGCGCAGGCGCAGCACGACCTGAAGAAGGTCACCGACCAGCTGGTGCAGCGAGGCGTCGACGTCCGCTACGCGATCCACCCGGTGGCCGGACGCATGCCCGGCCACATGAACGTCCTCCTGGCCGAGGCGGACGTCCCGTACGACGTCCTGTACGACCTGGACGAGATCAACGACGACTTCGGTCAGACCGACGTCGTCCTCGTGGTCGGAGCGAACGACGTGGTGAACCCCGAGGCGCGGAACCCCCAGTCCGTCATCGCCGGGATGCCGATCCTGGACGTCGACCGCGCGAAGAACGTGATCGTCATGAAGCGGTCGCTCTCGCCGGGCTTCGCGGGGATCGCCAACCCCCTCTTCCACCTCGAGCACACCTACATGCTCTTTGGGGATGCGGCGAACTCGATGCGGACGCTCTCGAGGGAGGTCGGAGAGGTCTGAGGGCGCTCCCACGCGTCAGCCCGAACGCCTCGGCGCGTCCGTGACACGTCCCTCCTACCTCCTGATCGCCAACCCGGTCGCCGGACACGGAAGCGGGGCGGCCCGGGCGGAGGCCTTGCGGTCGCGCCTCGCGCAGGACCACGAGGTCGAGCTCGTCCTGACCTCGCGGCGAGGGGATGCGACCGATCTGGCCCGCGGCTCGGGGGGGCGGCACGACCGCGTGATCGCGATCGGCGGTGATGGGACGCTGAACGAGGTGCTCTCCGGGCTGATGCCCCTTGGGAGCTCGGCGGAGACCCGCCCGTCGCTCGGCTACCTTCCCGGAGGCACCGCGAACGTCGCGACGGCGGCGTTCGGCTTCGCCCCCGACCCCGCGCAGCTGGCCCGGGAGCTTCCAACCGTGACCGGCCGTGCGGTCGACGTCGGGGTGGCCGAGGTGGAGGGCCGGCGGCGCCCCTTCCTCCTCTGGTGCGGCGCCGGCGTCGACGCGGTCGTGATCTCCGAACTGAACACCGGGCGCACGGGGCCCATGGGGCGGTGGCGCCTGCTCGCGAACGCCCTCCGGGTGATGCGCGCCGTCGCCCGCTACCCGGCCCCGGGGATCCGGGTCTCCGTGGACGGCTCGGACGGCGCGTCCACGTCGAGCGTCCTCCTGGCCAACGTCCCGGAGATCGCCTTCGGCGGGACGGTTCACCCGGGGGCGTCGCCCTTCGATGGACGGCTCGACGTCGTGACGATTCCGGACCCGTCGCTCGCGGGCGTGATCGCGGCGGGCACCCGGATGCTCCTGTCGAGCCTCACCGCGGCCGGAGGCGTCGAACACGGGACCGCGGAGACCGTCCACCTGACGTCGTCCGGTCGGGTCCCGGTCCAGATCGATGGGGAACCGGTCGGCCACCTGCCGGCGAGCTGCCGCCTCGAGAAGGGCGCGATTCGTCTGCTGGTGACCGGACGGGAGGCGGGCGCCCTCCCCTGACGAGGCCCTCGGCCCGCTAGACCGCACCCGCCCTACCCGGGCGCCGCTCCGCCGCCGGCCTCCCTCAACCAAGCCTTAGCATCCTCCACGGTCCAGAAGACGTTCATGGCGGCGCCTCGATACTCGAGGTAGGCCATGGCGACACGAGCCACGCCGTAGAGAACGGGGCGCGAGACGACGCAGGCACGCAGGCGCGGCGCGCGATCGCGGTTCCGACCCACGAACTCCGTCCACGCATACACCTCGTCCAGCCTCGGAACCCGCTCACTCCGGTACTCGAAGAGGATGGCCACGGAGGGTCCGGTGGCGCCGGCATCCATCCGACGTTCGACGTGCTCGATCACCTCCGGCATCGACCAGGGGTCGGTCAGCTGCACGTGCCGGATCCCATCTCGGGACTCGTCGATCCGTTGGACAGGCATCCTCCACCTCGCTGCGCTCGCGTCGACGAGAAGACTACGAGCCCGCCCGCCCCGCGTCGAACCGGTGAGGAGAAGCGCCGGGACCCGACCCGCTCAAGCCGCTGCCCCCGGGACGGAGGTCGGCTCCGGACGCTCGGGACGCATCCGGAAGAGCCGCAGCCCGCCGGTCGCTCCGAAGGAGACGAGGTGGTTGCGCGGAACCGACCACCAGAGCGTATCTGAGGTCAGCCGCTCGGACGACACGACGACGGCCCTCGAGGCCTCCCGCTCCCGTCGCGCCGGCGAGTGCCGGGCGACCGGTTCGTACAGCTCCCGCTCGATGACGTAGAGCGACTCCGGATCGTTCACGGGATCGCTCGTGAAGCGGCAGGCCGCGCACCGATCCCCGTCGCTCACCGCCAGGTTCAGGTACGACGGGTGATTCCCGCCGAGCTCCTCGACGACCTGGACGGCGCGCCAGACGATCCGGTTCAGGCAGAGCGCCAGGGCGTCGTCCTCTTCGGTGTTCGCCCCCGACAGCTCGTCCACGAAGAGTGCGAAGAGGTGTTCCGAATCGGTGCTGCCCTGGATCAGGTCGAAGGCCTCATTGGACAGACCGGACAGGAGCGACCGCCGCACGCCCCGGAACGATCCGAGGTGCCCGTTGTGCATGAAGAGGTAGTTGCCGTGCCGGAAGGGGTGGCAGTTCGTCTCGCCGACCGGCATCCCCGCGGTGGCGGCCCTCACGTGGGCGAGGATGCACGGGCTGGAGACGACGTCCGAGAGGCTCCGGAGGTTCGCATTGTTCCACGCCGGGCTGGTGGAACGGAAGGCGGCGGGCGTCGAGGTCAGCTCGGGTGCGTACCACCCCACCCCGAAGCCGTCCCCATTCAGCGGCTCCTTCCGCTCGGTCGCATGCGCGCTCTGGAAGATCAGCGAGTGCGCGGGCTCGATGAGGAGCGACGCCATGCGGATCGGCGGACCGAGGTACATCGTGAACCGGCACATACCCAAACATCCGGATGACCGGGCCGCCTGCGCAGTCGGGAAAACCCCGAGACATGGCTCGCATGAACCTTCGCGCCGGGTGCACGAGGCCCTGCTCGTGGGGGTCCGGGGGCGCTAGATTTCGGGTGTGCTGGTTGGAGATCCCCACGCCGCACGTCGGGAGGCGACGAGTGCTCCGTCTCACCCTGGTCTGGGTCGGTCTGGTCCCCGTGATGATCGCGAATGGGATCGCCCGACAGTCGCTCTACGGGTCGACGATGAGCGAGCTGGGCGCGCATCAGCTCTCCACCCTCACCGGCGCGGTCCTCCTCCTCGGCTACACCTGGCTGCTCTTCCCATGGATGGAGGTCGACTCGCCTCGTGCCGCGTGGGTGGCGGGGGCGGTCTGGCTCGCGCTGACGGTCGCCTTCGAGTTCGGCTTCGGCCACTACGTCGCCGGTCACTCGTGGAGCCGGCTCCTCCAGGACTACGACCTGCTCGCGGGCCGGGTCTGGGTGCTCTTCCTCGCGCTCGTCCTCGCGGCGCCCCGGCTCATCCTGTCCCTGCGCGGCGCGAGGCTCGGAGCATGAGGGTCTGCATCGTGGGAGCCTCCGGGAAGCTCGGCCAGTACATGGTCCAGCACGCGCTCGACCGCGGCTACGAGGTCGTCGGGGTCTGCCGCGAGCAGAGCGTCGGCAAGCTCGACCGGTTCGAAGGGCGGATCCGGCTGGTTCCGGGGCCCACGAACGATCCCGACGTCATCCGGACCGCCGTGGCGGGGTGCGACGGCGTGCTGACGGTGCTCGTCCCGTGGGGCGTCGAGGGGTACGCGACGGGGACGGCCCAGGCGGTGCTGGACCACGCCGAAGCGGGCGCCCGGCTAGTCTTCTCCTGCGGATGGCACATCACGCTGGACGGGCAGGATCGCTACCCGTGGAAGCTCCGGCTCTTCGTCGCCCTCTTCGGCCGTCTGGCCCGGATCGCGCGTTTCGCGGACCTCGACGACCAGGTCGAGGCGTGCCGACGGGTCTTCGAGAGCGACACCCGGTGGACCGTCGTGCGCGGCAGCGACCTGGAGGACGGGCCGAGCGAGGGGCTGCCCGTCTGGAGCCGCCACGTCGGCGACCCGGTCCTCGAAAGCAACCTCACGCGCCGGATCGATTTCGCGCTCTTCATGGTCCACGCCCTCACCGACGACACTCTGATCCGCGAGGCGCCGGCCATCGTCGGGTGCACGACCCCTTCGGCGCGAGCGCACGCCGGCTCGGCGAGGTCGTAGCCGGACCGGAGCTCCGACACCCGGTTCCGAGTCGGCACCGCGACCGGTTCGCCCCGCAGGCCTCGGGGCCTCAGCTCCCGGATGTGGGGCCGACCGCGAACGCCCCCGGCACCCGCCGATGCCACCCGGTCGCGTCCTGATACGCCTTCGCCACCCGCAGCGCCGCCGCATCCTTCCAGAGTCCGCCCACGAAGGAAAACGAAACCGGAGTTCCATTGTCACGGAACCCGCTCGGCACGACGGCCGCCGGGTGCCCGGTGAGATTCGTGGTCAGGAGGACGTCGCCACCGAAGCTCGGGGTGACGAGGACGTCGATCCCGTCCATCGCCGTCGCCATCGACTCCATCACCATCCGACGAACCCGGTTCGCCTGGATGTACTCGACGGCGGGGATGAAGCGGGCGGTGCGGAAGGAGTTCGGCCACGAACCGCGCGTCTGGCGGACGAGGAGGTCGTCCTCGTTGGATCTCGTGAGGGCGTCGAAGGCGGCCGCCGCCTCCGCCGAGAGGATCACCCGCAGCGCGCCGACCGGAAAGGCATCCGGAAGCGCGACCGCCACCGGATCGATCCCGAGGCTCCGGATCCGAGTCAGCGCCTCCCGGTCGAAGTCGGTGGCGTCTTCGTCCTGGAAGAAGCCCGGGACGTACCCGACCCGCAGCTCCGCGAGCGACCGGTCGGCCTGCCAGGGGAAGGGCACGGTCCGCGCCGTCGGGTCCGCCCCGTCCGCACCGTGAATCGCGTCGAGGACCAGGGCGCAGTCCTCCACGCAGCGGCACATGGGACCGAGCTTGTCCATCGTCCACGAGAGCGCCATCGCCCCGTGGCGCGACACGCGACCGAAGGTGGGGCGAAGCGAGCTCGCGCCGGTGCGGGTGCTCGGAGAGATGATCGATCCGAGCGTCTCGCTCCCGATCGAGAAGCCGACGAGCCCCGCCACCGTCGCCGCCGCCGATCCGGCGGACGACCCGCTCGACCCCTGCTCCAGATTCCACGGGTTCCGAGTCCGCCCCCCGTACCAGCGATCCCCCATCGCGAGCGCCCCGAGGGTGAGCTTGGCGACCAGGACCGCTCCGGCCTCGTCGAGTCGCCGGACGACCGTGGCGTCGTAGTCGAAGGACTGGCTCCGGTACGGCTCGGCGCCCCAGGTGGTCGGGTAGCCCTTCGTCGCGAGCAGGTCCTTGGCCCCCCACGGGATGCCGTGCAGCGGCCCCCGCCACCGCCCCTGACCGATCTCCTCGTCGGCTCGACGCGCCTGTGCGAGCGCCCGCTCGCGGGTGATCGAGATCACCGCCTCCAGCGTCGGCCCGTGTCGCTCGAGCCGATCCAGGTACATCCGCGTCAGCTCCTCGGAGGAGACCTGCCGCGTCCGAACGAGCTCCGAGAGCATGGTCACGGGCCAGAAGGCCACCTCCTCGACCGTGCCGGGGCGGAGGACCTCTCCGGGGCGGCTTCGCCGGAAGGGGCGATCCTCCACATCGGGAGCCCGGCCCGGGAGCTCGGGGTCGAAGACCACGGCGGGCGCGACCTCGTTCGGGATCGGCTGCGCCCGGATCGCCTCGTACGCCTCGAGGTTGGAGTTCAGCCCGCGGAGCATCATCTCCCGCTCCTCGGCGGTGAAGTCCAGCCCGGCGACCTTCTCCGCCTCCGCGACGATCTCCGTCGTGATCTCCGCAACTCCCTGCGCCCGCGCCCAGAGGACGCCGGGAAAGAGCGAGCCGCCGAGCCCGAGGCTGGAGAAGAAGGCCATGAAGGTGCGGCGGTCGAGGGCGGTGGCGCCGTCGGACTCCGGTACGCGCCGTTCAGCTTCGTGGGATCGCGGCGGATCGATGTGCATGCAGAAGGGGGGTTCGGGAGGTACCGACGGGCGGGAGAACGCAGAGGAGACTCGACGCCCGTCGCTCGCCCCGCAACCGTGGCGGGTCGGCGTCCCGCGCTACCCCTCCTCGATCCGCAGGCGCACCACGATCGGTCGGCCGATGCCGTCGAGGGTCCCCATCAGCAGCCCCCGGGGCGTCGCTTCCAGCTCCCACCTCGCCGGACGGTTCGCATCGAGGGGAACCGGGATCTCCAGGCGAGTCAGGAACTCGCCGGAGATCGAGAAGAGATCGAGGGACTCTCCCGCCGCGCGGGCCTCGGTCTGCGGGAAGACGAGGATCCGGTCCCGGTCGCTGACCACGCGGAGGAGGAGCGGCTTCGTCTCCGGGAGTGCGTCGAGGTAACCGTCCAGAAGATCGGGTCGGTTCCGGAGCCCCTGCCGGACCCAGCTCCGGTCGGCGGCGTCGACGACCGCCGGGACCTCCTCGCGCGCAATCGTGCCCAAGGTGTCTCCGGGCAGCGCTCTCCGGACCACCACGTAGGGATCCCCTCTGGCGATCCAGAGTCGACCGGCGGGGTCCAGCGCGGCGGAGACGGATCGTTGGAAGTACGGCACCGGCACGCGAGCGCCTCGGATCTCCGCCAGTTCCTGCCGAAGCTCGACCGAGGGAAAGACCTCCTGCGAACCGTCACGGCCGACGGCGACCGGCGTGTGGACGATGAGCGGGCCGGCAACCATCCCCGGCCCCTCCTCGGGGAAGGACAGCCCCCAGTCGAGAAGTCGGCCGTCCGGGAGGAAGTCCTCGCTCCACCCGCCGAGCGAGCCTCGTACCTCGCGCGAGAAGCTCCGAACGAAGTCGCCGTCGGGGCCGAAGAGGGAGTACCGGCCGTTCCCCGGATCGATCACCCAGAGCGTGTCCGTGCGGTCCACCGCGATCCCGGCCGCCCGCCACAGCTCTCCCGGCCCCTGTCCCCGGCGCCCGACGAGGTGAGAGAAGGCACCGGTGGAGTCGTACACGCGGACGACCTGGGCCTGAAGATCGAGAACGAAGACCCGACCCGAGCTGTCCGAGGCGAGGGATCCGATCATGCCGATCGCACCGTCGCCTTCGTCGACCTCTCCCAGGCGGAGATCCTCGACCAGGGCCCAGTGCCCGCCCTCCGACCCGACGGACGCTGGCCGGTCGGCCCGGTCCGCCGAGTCCCGATCGACGCACGCCGGAGCGAGGCTGATCATGCCCCCCGCCAGAATGGCGAGGGCTCCTCGCAGCCGCAGCATCTTCTCCATCGCACGACCTCCTCTTCGCTCGCCGACGTCCTGACTTCGGCTCCCGGGTCCTCCTCGGTGTACCCGCGATCCGCGCGGGTCGACCCGCTTCCCGAGGACGAGGCTACGCCTCTGCCGCGGCCGCCTCCCGAAGCGCCTGCCACGTCCGCCTCAGATCGTCCTCCGTCGTCCGGAGGTTGCCGATGGAGGTCCGCAGCGCGATGCGACTCCCGACCGCGGTGTGCGACAGGAAGGCGACGCCCGACCGGTTCACCCGCTCCATGATCCGCAGGTTCGCCGCGTCGGCCTCCTCCGGTTCGACGCCGTCCGGCGCGTAGCGGTAGATCGGCGTCGCCATGACGTTCGGCGCGCACATCTCCCACCCGGGCTCCGCCTCGACCCACGGCGCCCACCGACGTGCGAGTTCGAGGTGGATCTCGAGGCGGCGTCGGAGCCCCGCCAACCCGAAGGCGCGCAGCACGAACCAGAGCTTGAGCGACCGGAAGCGCCGCCCCAGGGCGACGCCGTAGTCCATCAGATTCTCGACGTCGGCCCCCTCCCCGGTCCGCAGATACTCCGGCGTGAGCGAGAAGGCCGCCCGCAGCTGGTCGGGACGACGGCACCAGAGGATCGAGCAGTCGACCGGGGTGAAGAGCCACTTGTGGGGGTTCACGACGATCGAGTCGGCGCGCTCCCACCCCCGGAAGCGCTCCCGCCACTCGGGGAGGAGGGCGAGGGGGCCCCCGTACGCCGCGTCGACGTGGAGCCAGAGCTCGAACTCCTCCGCAATCGCGGCCACCTCCTCGACCGGGTCGACGGCGCAGGTCGAGGTCGTCCCGAGCGTCGCGACCACCGCGACCGGCCGCACTCCACGAGCGAGATCTCCCTCGATCTCCGCGCGCAGGCGGTCGGCACGCATGCGGAAGCCCGCGTCCACCTCGATCCGCGCGATCCCCCGCCGCCCGAAGCCGAGCGTCAGCGCCGCCTTGTCGACCGAAGAGTGCGACTCCGCCGAGGTGTAGACCCGCCCCGCGGGCACCCCCGCCCACCCCTCCTCCTGGATCTCCGGCAAGGCGCGCGCCCGCGCGGCGGCGAGCGCGTAGAGGGTGGAGTGCGAAGCGGTGTCGCTGATCTGCCCCATGAAGTCGCCGGGGAGGCCGACGGCGTCCCGGAGCCATTCGAGCACCCGGATCTCGAGCTCCGTTCCCGCCGGCGAAGAGCGCCACACCATCGCGTTGACGTTCAGCGTCGCCGCGAGGATCTCCCCGAGGATCCCGGGACGCGACCCGGTGATCGAGAAGTAGCCGTGGAAAGAGGGATGATTCCAGTGGGTGATGCCGGGGACGATCGTCTCCCGGAAGTCGCGGAGGATCGCCTCGAGCGGCTCCCCGTCCTCGGGCGCCGCAGCCCCGACGGCGTCGGCCACCTCGCCGGGCTGGACCGTCGGGAGGACCGGGTAGTCGCGAATCTCTTCGAGGTAGCTCGCGACCCAGTCGCTCACCTCGGCGAGCGCACGTCGGAACGCCTCCGGCGGCAGATCCCCGATCTCGTCCATCTGCGGTCGCGTCGTTGCGCTCAGAAGGCGTGGACGCGCTGGAAGGCGTCCGCCTCGGCCCGCAGCGACTCCAGCTGCTGCCGGATCTCCCAGCGCACGTCGTCGGAGAGCGACTCGGGGACGCCGGAGCCCTGGAAGAGGGCAAAGAAGAGGGCGTCGGTGTGCCCGACCGAGGCGTGCAGGACGAGGCGGTCGCAGACGCGGTTCAGACGCAGAACCTCGCGCAGCCCCATCTGCCCCATCGCACCGCGCGGCGGGTCCTGGTAGATGGCGCGCATGATCGCCTCCCGCAGGACCTGGACCTCCTCGATCACCTCGCCCGCGGCGAGCCCCCGATTCGCTGCGAAGGATCCGTACAGCTCGGCCGCCTGATCCCAGATCGGCTCCAGCGGATCGCGGTACGGTCCCAGCATCCGGGGGAGGAGCTCCATGAAGAGCCCCATGAAGGCGTGGAAGAGCTCGATCCGACCGTCGTCACGTCGCAGCTGCGACGGGTGCAGCCCGGCCATCCAGCGTTCCCGCAGCGGTTCGGTGCGCTCGGTGAGCCAGCGAGCCAGATCGAGCGGGTTCAGGAGGCCTCCGTGACGGGGGTGACGAGCAGCCCCTTATTCTGCGATGACGCCGGTGTACGGGCTAGTCCCCGAGCCAGCGCGTGAAGTCGATCTGGAGCGAGGTGCCTTCTCCGACGCGACTTCGAGCCGCCACCTGCCCTCCCCACCCCTCGACGAGGCGGCGGACGATCGCCAGTCCGAGCCCCGCCCCCGTCGATCGCGTGGAGAACTGAGGCTCGAAGATCCGGCCCAGAAGGGCTTCGGGAATCCCGCTCCCGTCATCGACTACCTGGACGGTGACGCCGACCTCGGATCGGAAGGCGTGAACGGTCACGAGCCCCTGCCCTTCGACCGCCGCGCGGGCGTTCTCCAGGAGGTTCACGAGCACCTCCTTCACCTCGGTGCTGCGGGCCTTCACCAGGGGGAGCGAGGCGTCCACCCTCGCCTCGAAGCGGACAGGCCCCTCGGGACCGGTGTAGAGCGCGAGGACGTCGTCGATCACCCGGGGCAGGTCGACGCCCTCGAGCGGCGCGACCTCTCCGTCCCCGGGGGCGGCGAAGCGGGAGAAGCCGGACGCGATCTCCGCCAGCCGGTCGATCTCGTTGAGCATCGCGTCGGCGTTGCGGGTCAGGATGTCCTGGAAGTCGGGCCGCCCGTCCGTCCACGCCCGGCGGATGTGCTGGATCGAGAGCTTGATCGGGGTCAGCGGGTTCTTGACCTCGTGCGCCACCTGCCGCGCCATCTCGCCCCAGGCGATCACACGCTCCGCCCGGAGCTCGTCGGTGACGTCCTCCAGGTTCACGACCACGCCCTGGGCCGGCCCCTCCCGGGTGATCCGTCGCCCGCGAGCGCGGATCCGACGCCCCCCCATCTGCAGGTCGGCAGCCGCCTCCAGCGGGCCCTTCAGCTGGTAGTCCCGGATCCACCGCAGAACCGCGCGCGCGCCCTCCTCCTCCGTCCGCTCGATCGCGGCGGTCAGCTCGATCTCCTCCGTCAGCGCAGCACCGAGGAGCTCCTCCGCCCGCGGGTTGACCAGCGTCACGCGGCCATTCGCATCGAGCGCGACCACCCCCGTCGCCGAGTCCTCGACGATCGCCCGGGTCCGCTGCGTGGTCCGCAGGAGGGAGCGGCGCGCCCGGCGCAGTCGGCGGACCATCCGGTTGAAGGCCTCGAAGACCCGCCCGAACTCGTCGTCGCGATCGTCGGGGAGACGCAGGCGCAGATTCCCGGCACCCACCCGCTCCGACGCCACACGCAGCGTCTGGATCGGCTGTGCGAGCGCCCGTCCGGCGAGGAGCGCGAGGACGAGGGAGAGGACGGCGCCCGCCAGGATCGCGAAGGCCAGGAGGTGGATGACCTCCTGGGCGCGGACCGCCGTGGCGCCTGCCTGCAGCGGGACGGGAGCGGCCAGGACGTCGCCGTCCGGGAGGCGCCGGTACGCCGTGACCCACGCCGCCGCGCCGAGCTCGGTCCGACGCGTCGCCTGGACCGCCTCCAGCGACGCGAGCTCTCGATGGAGGTCGAAGGGGAGCCACCCGGGGTAGAGGCCGAGTTCGACCAGGGGATCGAGCGAGCCCTCCTGCAGCCGACCGTCCCGGTAGCCGAGCAGCTCCGAGCCGACGCGCTGCGCCAGGAAGTCGATGCGGCCCTGAACCTCGAAGTAGATCGCCTCGGCGTCGCCGGCCACCCGTTCGGCGAGGACCTCGGCGGCCCGCTCGGAGGCGCCGGCAATCGTGCGATAGGCCAGGGTGCCGAAGCCGACCGTGGAAACGGCGAAGAAGCCGAAGAGGGCGAGGGTGACCCGCGCCCGGAAGGAGCGCAGCTGGCCGACCAGCTCCGGCTGTACCCACCCCGGTCCCCTCGCCGCCGTCCTGCCCAGGCCCCACAGGACGGTGAGCGTCGCGAGTCCGGTCAGGAGGAGGATGCCGGCGCGGGCGAGCGTCACCGCCACCCCCGGCACGGGAACGTCGAAGTGGGCGTGCGTCGTCTCACCGGGATATGCGACGGTCAGCTCCCCCCTCCACCCGCTCGCGCTTCGCACCCACTCCACCTCGGAGTCGACCGGGAGGGGCGGACCGGCGCGGACCGGCACCAGCGTGAGGGGATCGGTGGTGGGGGCGCCGAGCGCGCCCAGGAGCGGACCCAGGAGAGAAGTCTCCCGGAGCGATCGAAGGGGCGGCACGACCGCGGTCACCACCCAGCCGCCGCGCAGCGGGACCTCGAGCACGTAGTGGGCGTCCGCGTTGTCGTAGCGGCGGAGCGCGATCGTGTCCCCCTCGATCGCCTCGTCGAGGCGGGCGTCCGCCACCCCCGGCCGCGAGCGGATCGCCGTCCCCACGGGGAGGTCCTCCTCGGGGAGCCCGCCGGGCGACCAGAGGGTCAGCCAGACCGGGTAGCCCGCCCCCCCGAGGCCGGAGTTCCGCCACGCCTCGTAGAGGAGCTCGACGGGCCGCCCGCCCACGGCGTCGAGCCGTTGCACGCCCTCCCCCATCGAGACGAGGAGTTCCTCCAGCCCGGCGTCGACCCCCGTCCCGAGGCGGGCGAGCTCGACCTCGGCGGCGGCCATTCGCGCCTCGATCCGCGTCCCCCACGCCCAGGGGAGCGTCGCGGCCACCCCGAGGCACCCGGCGACCAGGAGGGGTGCGACCTCCCGCGCGACGCCCCCCCCGGTCGGGATGCGACCCCGCAGGAGGAGGAGCGGGAGGGTCCAGAGTGCGAAGAGGACGACCGGCACCCCGACCGCGCGCACGGCGGCGCCGGTCGACAGGGCGGTCAGGAGGAGCGCGATCCCGATCCCGATCGCCGGGCCGGAGAGACCGCCGTGACGGGGGCGCGCCGTCGCGAGGCCGAGCCAGAAGAGGAGAGTGGCCGTCCCCCCGAGCAGCCCCGCCCAGAGGATCCACCCGGCCTCCCCCGAGGCGAGGGTATCGGAGGTGAGCGGACGGGTCAGGAGGAGGAGGAGCAGGGGCAGCCCGATCGCCGTCGCCACACCCACGCTCCACGTCGGCAGGCGATCGCGTTCGGTCGCGCGCGGGACGACGGGGAGGAGGAGGCCCCCGGCGCCCAGCAGCGCGACGAGCCGCAGGAGGTCGAGGCCGGCCTCGGGGGATCGGAAGGCGGGGTCGGCCCCGAGAATGGGGAGGATGTCCGGGGGGACGAGCGCCGCGAGAACCGGAGCCGAGACGACGAGAGCACGCTCCCGCTCCGCTCCGCCGCTCGAAGTCGAGAGGAGGAGGAGCCACACCGCCAGCACGAAGAGCCAGACGATGCGGACGCCCCCCATGCGCAACCGCTCCACCCGCTCCGCCGTCGGCGGGCGCTCGAGGAGGACGGCGAAGAGGGGCTCCCCCCTCCAGATCATCTCGTACGCCGGCTGCTCCCCCGCTCGTCTCGGCCGCACGACGGAGAGTCGCTCACCGGTCCGCTCCTCGAAGCGCTGGACGAAGTCGCCCTCGCGAGTGCGGATCTCCGGGGGCAGATCCGACTGCATCAGCGTCGAGGCGATGACGACCCCCCCGCCCTCCCGCGGGACCGCGACGTAGAGGTGCCGGGCCAGCGGGAGATCCTCGAAGGCGTAGCGGAGCCCGCCCTGGCGGACCCGGTCCGGCACGCGTCCGCGGTGTTCACCGTCCCACACCTCCGGCTCGCCCCCGGCGTCGTAGACGGCGAGTCCATCCACCCCGGCCCGCCGTCGCGCGGAGACGACCACCCCCAGGGGGGCCACATTGCCCCCGTGCGATGCCGACGCCACCGTACGGGCGGCCTCGAGGCTGCGGTCGAGCAGACCGTCGAGTTCGGAGGCGAGCGTCTGCCGGACCCGCTCCTCCCGCCGCTCCCGAGCCGCGTCGTCGTCGCGCTGCACCCGGACCGCCCGGAGTTCGACGAGTCCCCCCACCACCACCCCGAAGAGGCCGAGCGCGAGTGCTGCCGTGTACACCGAACGACCCCGCCGTGCGGCCAGGACGGCGGTCGCGAAGCCGGCCCCGCCGAGAACGAGGGGGAGGGGCCCGGGGAGGGCGGCCCACAGCGCCAGCCCGAGAAGCCCGACCCAGGGCGCGACGGTCGCGAGCGTGGGGCGGGCCTCAGCCATGACCGACCGCTCCCCGACCCGCCTCGAGGCGTGCACGCCCTCCGAGATCCGCACCGCGCTCGACCGGAATCCCCGCCTCCTCCTCGCCGTCGGACCTCTGGAGAACCACGGCCCCGACCTCCCGGTCGGCACCGGCTACCGGATCGCGAGCGCGGTCGTCGAAGAGGCGTCCGCGCGGACCGGTGTGCTGCGCGCCCCGGGGCTGGCGTACGGCGTCGCGCACTCGGGGTGGGATCGGATCTCCGGCCTCACCACGCTTCGAAGGAAGACGCTGCACCGGGCGCTGAACGACCTGCTGGCGGGGTGGGAGGATCACGGCGTGCACGAGTTCGTCCTGGTGACGGCGCACAGCTCGGAATCCCATCTCGACGCGCTCCTGATGGCGCTCAACTCCCACTCCCGAACCACCGTGTTCGATCTCGGCTCCGTCCCCGTGGAGGGGGTGCCGGATCCGGGTCCCCTTCCCGACCCGCACGCCCTCGATCGCTCCGTTCTCTACCACCTGGACCCCGGGCGGATCCCGGAGACGGCGGACGCCGCAACGTACGCGGCGGAGGCGACTTCCGGCGAGGTGATCTTCGAGCGCTGGGTCGAGGCACTCGTGGCCCACCTCGGACCCTCCGGCCGCAGCGGCGAGGGCGGAGCCGGATCCGCGGCACTCGGCAGCGGGTAGCCCCACGCATGACGACCCTCCCCCGCGCGCCCCAATCCCGTCGCCTCACGAGCCGGGCTCCCTGGCTCCTGGCCGCCCTCCTTCTCGTTCCGGCGAGCGCCACGCCCGGCTCCAGTCAGGTCACCCTGGACGAGGGCCGGTTCCGGATCCTGATCGAGGGACGGGAGGCTGGAACGGAGCTCTTCACCATCCTGCGCGACGGACTCGGTGCCGACGCGACGATCCTCGCCACGGTCCAGATCGACCACGGACCGGGCGACCTCACCATGCGGCCGATGCTCCAGGCCGACGCCCGCCTCGAACCGAGCAGCTATCAGAACGTGGTCTCGGGGAGCCGCACCGCCGAGGTGACGCTCCGTCGGAATGGACGGCGCTTCGCCGCCACGATCCTCTCCGAGCGGGGCGAGGCGGTTCAGGAGTTCAGGGCCACGACCGGCGCCCGCATCGTCGAACCCCGGGTCGCCGCCCTCTACTGGTTCGTCACCCCGCTCCTGACCGAAGCGGGGGTCGAGATCCCCATCGTCGAACCGGAGACCGGCGGACGCCTCACCCTCGTCCTCGAGACGGTCGAGAGCACGCGCTACCGCCTCGGACGCCGGGAGATCTCCGCGCGCATCGGTACCCTTCGGGCCGGGGAGAACGACCTTCGCCGCATCTGGTGGGATGAGGACGGCCGGATCCTCCGTATAGAGGCCGAGGCGCAGGGGTTCGTGGCGGAGCGGGTCGCCGAGCGCTGACCCCAGGGGTTCACCTCACGCTCATATCCGTAGAACTTCGTACGCTGACCCGCTTTCGAGTCGAGGGTACCCCTCGGTTTCTCGAAACCGGCGAGGCCTCCGTCCCGTAGGATTCGCCGACCACACCACACCCCCACCGGAGGTCTCCACGGTGCTCCGACGTCGCCCGCTCACGCGCATCGCGTGGGGCGCGATTCCGCTCGCCCTTCTCCTGGCGAGTGCCCTCTCCTCGCAGCAGGTCCCCACCCGGCTGACGCTCGAGGACGCGCTCCAGATCGCCGAGCAGAACAACCCCAACTACCTCGCCACCCGCAACGACGTCGACGTCGACGACTGGAACGTCCGGGCGGCGTACGGCGCGCTGACCCCCTCCCTCAGCGTCGGCGGAAACGTCGGCTGGGTCGGCGCGGGTGAGCAGAACTTCGGCGGCGGGATCATCGGGTCGGACCTCGGGGTCACCGACCAGCCCAACTTCTACTCGTCGGGGTACTCGGCGGGGCTGAACTGGAATCTCTCGGGGAACGAGTGGTACGGGCCCGCGACGGCCCGGGCCGGTCGTCGCGTCACCGAGTCCCGGATCGACGAGACGCGCATCCTCCTCCAGTCCCAGGTGACGGCCGCCTACCTCGAGGTGCTGCGGCAGTCGGACGAGGTCGAGCTGGCGAACCAGCAGTTGGAGCGCTCCCGCTTCAACCTCCGCCTCGCCGAGGCGCAGGCCGAGCTGGGGAGTTCCACCCTCCTCGACGTACGGCAGGCCGAGGTGCAGGTCGGCCGTTCCGAGGTCGCGCTCCTTCAGGCCGAGACCGCGCAGGAGACGGCGAACCTCCGCCTCCTGCAGCAGATGGGTGTCGATCTCTCCGCTCGCCCGGAGCTCGTGACCGAGTTCGGGCTGGAGGCACCGGAGTACGAACTCGACGCGCTCTACCGGCGGGCGGTGGAGGACAACCCCGTCCTGCGGACCCGGCGGGAGACGGTCGAGGCGGACCGGGTCGGGGTGAAGGTCGCCCGCTCGGCCTACCTTCCCTCGCTGAACTTCGATTCGCGGATCTCCGGCTTCACCCGTGAGGCCTCGAATGTGGACGGTCAGATCCAACGGGCGCAGGCCGGCGTTGCGAGCCAGGTCGCGAGCTGCCAGTCGACCAACGACCTCTACAGCCGCCTCGCCAACCCGCTCCCGGCGATCGACTGCAGCCAGTTCGTCTTCACCGACGCGATGCGGCAGGGAATCATCGATGCGAACGACGCCTTCCCCTTCAACTTCCTGACGTCGCCCCCCTCGGCCACGCTCTCCATCTCCTTCCCCCTCTTCCAGGGACTGTCGCGCCAGCAGCGACTCGAGACCGCCCAGACGCAGCTGCGCGACTCGGAGCACCGGGTGCGGGAGCAGGAGCTCGCACTCGAGGCGGACCTTGCGGTCAATCTGGCCCAGGTGCGAACCGCGTGGCAGAGCGCCGAGATCGAGGATCGCAACGTGGGGCTGGCGGACGAGCAGCTCCGGCTGGCGACCGAGCGCTATCGGCTCGGCGGAATCCCCTTCCTCGATCTCATCGAGGCGGAGACGGTGAAGGCGCAGGCCGATCGGGATCGGCTGAACGCGATCTACGCCTACCACGACGCGATCACGAACCTGGAGGCGGTCGTCGGCCGCCCCCTCCGCGGTCGCTGAGGCGATCGGACCGAACCTTCGAGACCACCATGAAGACCAGCACCAAAGTCATCCTCGGCGTCGTGGGCGTCGTCGTCATCGGCTCCGCAGCCGCGGTCGCCCTCAACCGCGGGAACGGGCGGGGCACGGAAGTCCGCATCGAGGCGGTCGAGCGCCGCGACCTCGAGTCGACGGTGACCGCCTCCGGCAACATCCGCGCGCGCCGTCAGGTCGACATCTCCTCCGACATCTCCGCGCGGGTGATCTCGCTCGAGATCGCCGAGGGAGAGGACGTGCAGACCGGACAGGTCCTCCTGCGCCTCGATCGCACGCAGTTCGAGGCCGCCGTCCAGCGGGCCCGGGCCAGCCTCAGCCAGTCCCGCGCCGTCGAGGCGCAGCAGGAGGCCAACCTCCTGAACGCCCAGCGCGAGTACGACCGTACGACCGCGCTCCAGGCGAGGGACTCCCTCCTGGTGAGCGCCCAGCAGGTCGAGCAGGCGGAGACGAACCTCCAGGTCGCCCAGGCGAATGTGGAGTCCGCCCGCTTCTCGGTCGAGCAGGCCGAGGCCTCGGTGGTCGAAGCGGAGGATCAGCTCTCGCGCACCATCATCACCGCCCCGATGGACGGGAAGATCACCCGCCTCAACGTGGAGATGGGGGAGACGGTCATCGTCGGGACGATGAACAACCCCGGCAGCCTGGTCCTCTCGATCTCGGATCTCTCCGTCGTCGAGGCGGTGGTGCAGGTCGACGAGACCGACGTCCCCCTCCTCGCCATCGGCGACTCGGCGGAGGTGTCGATCGACGCCTTCCCGGACCGGACCTTCCCCGGCGTCGTCACCGAGATCGGCAACTCCGCCATCCGGCCGCCGAGCGAGCAGGCGGCGGGCCAGCAGGCGGCCATCGACTTCGAGGTCGTCGTCACCCTGTCGGAGCCCGGCGTCGAGCTTCGCCCCGACCTGTCGGCCACCGCCGACATCATCACCGACCGGGCGACGGACGTGGTCTCGGTGCCGATCATCGCGCTCACCGTCCGCGAGCCGGACGACCTCCCGGACGAGGCGACCGAGGGCGAGATCGGCGTGACCCGGGACGAGTTCGGTGAGGTCGTCGACGTGGAGGGCGTCTTCGTGGTCCGGGGCGGGATCGCCCACTTCACCCCGGTCACCGTCGGCATCACCGGGATCGAGCACTTCGAGATCTCGGCCGGTCTCGAGGTCGGGGACAGCGTCGTCTCCGGCCCGTACCAGACGGTGCGCACGCTGACGGACGGCGCGGAGGTCCAGAGCCAGGACGGCCCCGCAGAGGACGACCAGGGCTGAGGTAGGGCGATGCAGCTCCTCGAGGGTGTCCGGCTCGCGATGCAGCAGATCGTGCAGCAGAAGCTGAAGAGCTTCTTCTCGCTGCTCGGTGTGATCATCGGCGTCATGTTCCTCATCGTCGTCGTCAGCGTCGTCGAGGGGATGGACCGGTACATCCGGGAGGACTTCTCGTCGCAGATCTTCGGGGTGAACACGGTCCGCGTGCGCCGCTGGCCGGATGTGAACATCAACGTCGACGCCGAGGAGTGGCGCCGCCGCCTCCGGAATCCCCG
>JANQLR010000338.1 GCA_028280525.1 Longimicrobiales bacterium | reverse complement strand
GTGGGAGGCGCGAGCGGAGCGGGTGGAGACCCTGCGCGACGAGTGGGGGATCCCGCACATCTCCGCCCCGACCGACGCGGATGCCGTCTTCGGGATGATGTACGCCCAGGCGGAGGACGACTTCGCCCGGATCGAGCGCAACTTCCTCACCTCGCTCGGGCGGCGAGCCGAGGCGGAGGGAGAGGCGCGACTCTGGCAGGACCTCCGGCAGCGTCTGTTCATCGACCCGGTCGAGCTGCAGGCGATGTACGGCGAGAGCCCGTCGTGGCTGCAGGCGCTCATGGATGGCTGGGCCGACGGCCTCAACTACTACCTCTACACGCACCCCGAGGTGGAGCCGCTCGTCCTCGATCGCTTCGAGCCCTGGATGGCGCTCTCCTTCTCCGAGGGATCGATCGGGGGCGACATCGAGCGGGTGAACCTGGGTCGCCTCGAGTCCTTCTACGGGGCGGACGAGGCCGAGCGCATGGAGATGGCGCATGCGGGGGCGCCGAACGAAGGCCGCCTGGCACGCCGGGGCTCGGACGCCCCCGCTCGGGTCGCGGCCGCGGCGCGCGCGGGCCCGACGGTCGACCTCGGCCTCGAGAGCGGGCTGAACGTCCCCGATCCCCATGCCGAGCCGCGCGGGTCGAACGGGATCGCGATCGCCCCGGAGAACACGGCGGACGGGAGCGCACTCCTCCTCATCAATCCGCACACCTCCTTCTACTTCCGCCACGAGGCGCACGTCGTCTCCGAGGAGGGGTTGAACGCCTACGGCGCCTCGACCTGGGGGCAGTTCTTCATCTACCAGGGCTTCAACGAGACGGCCGGGTGGATGCACACCTCCAGCTCCGTCGACAACATCGACGAGTTCGCGGAAGAGGTCTTCGAGCGGGACGGCACCCTCTTCTACCGCTACGGCGAGGAGGAGCGCGAGGTCGAGGTCGAGGAGATCACCGTCCGGGTCCGCCAGGACGACGGCTCGATGGCGGACCGCGTCTTCACCACCTACCGCACGCACCACGGCCCGATCGTGCGGGCTGCCGACGGGAGCTGGATCGCCGTCGGGATGATGGAAGAGCCGATGCGGGCGCTCGTGCAGTCGTATGCGCGCACCAAGGCGGCGAACCTCGACGAGTACCTCGAGGTGATGGACGCCCATACGAACTCGTCGAACAACACCCTCTTCGCGGACGCGGAGGGGAACATCGCCTACCTCCACTCGAACTTCGTCCCCGAGCGCGACACCCGCTTCGACTACGCCCGCCCGGTCGATGGAGCCGACCCGGCGACGGACTGGTCGGGAATCCACTCGATCGATGAATCACCAAATGCGATCAACCCCTCGACCGGCTTCGCCTTCTGCTCGAACAACTGGCCCTACTCGGCGGCCGGATCGGCCTCGCCTCGACCGGGCGACTTCCCCCGCTACATGGACTACGGGTCGGAGAACGCCCGCGGCATCCACGCCCTCGAGATCCTCCCCGGGCGGAGCGACTTCACCCTGGACGGCCTGGTCGAGGCGGCGTACAGCACCCGCGTCCCCTTCTTCGACGACCTGATCCCGGCGCTCGTCGCCGACGCCGGCTCGCTCCCGTCCGGAGACCCGATGGCCGAGCGCATCGCCCCTGCGATCGAGGCGCTGGCCGCGTGGGACGTGCGCTGGAGCGTCGAGTCCGTCCCGACCTCCGTCGCCGTCTTCTGGGCGACGGCGCTCCCCGTGGCGATGGAGGGGATGCAGCGCCCGAGTGGGGTGTCGATGACCGAGTACATGCTCTCCGCGGCCGCGCGCGAGGCCCGTCTGAGCGCCCTCGACGCGGCCCTGACCCGACTCGAGGAGGAGTTCGGGAGCTGGGAGACGCCGTGGGGCGAGATCAACCGCTTCCAGCGGCTGACCGGCGAGATCGACCTCCGCTACGACGACGACGCGCCCAGCACGCCGGTCGGCTTCACCTCGGCGCGCTGGGGCTCGCTCGCCTCCTTCGGCGCCCGCCCGCGGGAGGGGACGAATCGGTGGTACGGCTCGAGCGGCAACTCCTTCGTCGCCGTCGTCGAGTTCGGCGACCGGCTCCGGGCGCGCGCCGTGACCGCCGGGGGGCTGAGCGACGACCCCGCTTCGCCGCACTTCGACGACCAGACCGAGCGCTACGCGACCGGAGACCTGCGCGAGGTCCACTTCTACCGCGAGGATGTCGAGGCGGCCGCGACCCGCACCTACCGGCCCGGGGAGCGCTGAGGCGGGACGGTTCGGGGCGCCGATGAGCGAGTCGCCCGGGGCGGCGGAAGGGTCCAGCGCCGCGGAGATCGTCCCCCGCGGGCTCCTCGGGGGCGTCCTGATGGGGCTCGCGAACCTCGTGCCCGGGATCTCGGGCGGGACGATGCTCCTGGCGGTCGGGATCTACCCCCGTTTCATCGAGGCGGTGGCCCGCGCGACGACGCTGAAGCTCGATCGCAGCACCCTCCTCACCCTCGGGAGCGTGGGCGGGGCGGCGGCTGCCGCGATCGTCCTCCTCGCAGGGCCGGTGAAGGGGCTCGTCGTCGACCACCGCTGGATCATGTACGCTCTCTTCATCGGGCTGACGCTCGGCGGCGTGCCGGTGGTGTGGGGGCTCGTGAAGCTGGTGGAGGCGCCCTCGCGGGCCCCGGTCTGGGCCGGCGCGCTGGTCGGCTTCCTCCTCATGGCGGCGCTCGCCTGGGTCCAGCTGCAGGGCGGCGGCGGGGGCTCGCGCGAGGGGTGGGCGATCTTCTTCGTCGGCGGGCTGGCCGGCGCGGCGGCGATGATCCTCCCCGGCGTCTCGGGCGGCTACCTCCTCCTCGTTCTCGGAGCGTACGTCCCGATCCTCGGCGGGATCGAGGCGCTGAAGGAGGCCCTCTCGGCGGGGGACGTGGGGGGGCTGGTCGCCGTCGGGACCGGCGTCGTCCTCCCCGTCGGCCTCGGCGTGGTCGCCGGGATCGCCGGCGTCAGCCACGCCCTGCGCTGGCTCTTCGACCGCTACCAGCTGGCGACGCTCGGCGTCCTCCTCGGCCTCCTGGTGGGGGCGGTGGTCGGGCTCTGGCCCTTCCAGCAGGCGCGGCTCCCCGAGTCGGGGGAGGCGATCAAGGCGCAGGCGGTCGAGGTCGTCGTCGACGCGGAGGCGGCCTCTCGGGTCGGGGCGATCCCCGGGGCGCCGACGGGCACGGTCGTGCGCTTCGTGGAGAGCGGCGAGGTGGTGGAGATCGAGGATCTCCCGATCGCCTTCTTCACGCCGACCGGGGGCCAGATCGGCCTCGCCTTCGGGCTGATCCTGGCCGGGGTGCTGGCGACGGCGCTGATCGGTCGCGTCGGGGC
>JANQLR010000284.1 GCA_028280525.1 Longimicrobiales bacterium | reverse complement strand
TTCGTCCGAGATCAACCCGCGATCTCGCGCAGAGCGTCGATCACGCCCTCCGACATCGCGGCCAGGCGGGCGCGCGACGCCTCGAGCTCCTGCGCCGCGACGGGCGTGAGCCGGTAGTACCGTCGCGGTCGGCCACTGCGGGCCTCGTCCCCCGATTCGGTCCACGACTCCACCAGCCCCCGCTCCTCCATCCGCCCGAGCGCCGTGTAGAGGGCGCCCGGCGACACGTCCCGCCCGCTGCGCTCCTCGATCTCTCGACCGATCGGCACACCGTATGCGTCCGCCCCCACCCGAAGGATCGCCCACAGAATCAGCTGTTCGAACTCGCCCAGAGCGCGCATGAAGCCTCGATAACTACAGTGCAGTATTCGTACCTGCAGTGTAGTGATACGACCTGTGACTCATCAACCCCTCCGAGGCTCCGCAGGGGTGACCGGGGTCGGATCCGGGGGACGCGACCCGGCCGCGACCCGCAAGGAGCGGGCGCCCCCGGTTCAGCGACTCGCGCTGCCCGCGCCCGTCTCGATGTCGATGAAGACCGGGAAGTGGTCGCTGACCACCACGGGGGCGTCCGGGTCGATCCGCACGACCCCGCTCCCCGACACCGTGAGCCCCACCGAAGGGAGCACGTAGTCGACCCGGAGTCCCCACCCGGCCGTGTCGTCGGCGTCGAGATCCGGGTACCACGCCCGCGTCGACTCGGAGGCCGTGGGCGTGATATCGCTCTGGACCCGGGGGTGGGTGAGCAGATGGTCCAGAATCGGATTCCCCCAGGTGCTCCCCTCGTCCGGGTCCGCATTCAGGTCGCCCACGATCACGAAGAGGTCGTCCCCGGAGATCGAGGAGGCCTCCCCCTGGTCGCTCCGGACGCCCGGATCGGCGTCGATGATCGCCCGGAGGAGCCGGATCTCGTCGTGGTTGCGCATCCGGTTGCGCATCTCCGCGCCGTCGAAGGCGGGCGGCGTGGGGTGAGACGCCACGACCTTGATCGTCCCCAGGCCCGGCACCTCGACCGGGATCACGACGTGCGTCTTCGAGCTGAGCCGCATCTCCTCCCACTCCTCGTCCGAGTACCACGGTGTCCCCGACGGTTCGACCGGAACGTTCGGGTCGGGCAGGTCGCTCCATCGAAAGGTCTGGAAGGTCTGGATGTCCGACTCCCGAATGCTCAGCCCCGGTCGCACGAAGAGCGCCATCCCGTACTGCCCGGGGAAGGTGCCGAAGCCCCAGGCGTCGTTCCCGTACGCGCGCTCATCGGCGGTCTGTCGGGGAGGCGTCCCCAGCGAATCCGACCGGGTGACCGGCGGGTAGTCGACCACCGCCACGCCGTCGTTGTCCAGGTCGAACCCGCTCGCGAGCCCCGTATTCGTCGGCGGCATCCACGCCGTGTAGTCGATGGGAGCGAGCCCCTCCTCCCACGCTCGGGCGATGTAGTTCTCGACCAGGAAGGAGGCGTTGCTCCCCGGCCGCCGCGAGTCGTCCCCGGTGACCTCCGGCACGTCGTAGGTCAGCTCGCTGATCAGAAGGATGTCCGCCTCCAGCCGCTGGATCACCCGGGCCGCCTCGATGAGCCGCGGGTTGTCGCCGCTCAGGACATCCGCCGTCCGGATGTCCTCGATGTTCCAGGTGGCGACGCGGAGCGGGCCTTCGAAGGCGCCCGTGATGGGTGGGGATGGCGGAGGGCCGGCGGCGTCGGCACACGACGAGAGGCCGAGCAGGGCGACGATGCAGGCGAGGCGGGCGGACGACGGATGCGGTCGAGGATGGACCATGCGATGGGCGGAAGGGCGGGGACGGGGGTGGGAACGACACGATACGCTCAGCTGGCATCGCGGTCCTATACCGGCCTTCCGGAGTCCGCCGGACTCCTCGGCCCGCCCCCTCCGCCGTTCGGCGGGGGCGGGCGTCGGATCCTCAGGCCTCGACTAGCGCCGCCAGTCTGGCCAAGACAAGAAGTCGTTCGAATCACCAGCGAGGTAGGTGACCTCGTTGGTGCCGAGGTCCAGGAGATAGAGACTCCATATGCTGGTTCCCGAGGGTGAACGGTTGAACACGATCGTGCTTCCGTCGGGAGCGGTCATGGGGTCCCCATCCGCGACGGTGGTGTCATCCGTGAGCTGAGTCACCGCTGAGTCCGAGATCCGCACTCTGTAGAGATGCCCCCACTGCGCACCGATGAAGGGAAAGGCCGAGACGATGAGCGACTCCTCGTCCGGTAACCAGGCGGGGTTGTTCCCCTCGATGATCGGAGTGTTCAAGACGCGAAGCTCGCTGCCATCGGGTCGGATCAGCGCAACCTGATTGTTGCCGCCGCCGAGGGGCTGCGAAAGGAAGGCAATCCACTCCCCGGAGGGAGCCCACTCCGGGTTCGAAGCGCGAAAGGAGCCATCGGTGATCTCACGTTGCCCGGTGCCGTCCGGGTTCATGATCACGATCTTCCCCACACCATTCCGGGTCCTCGTGAACGCAATCATGGACCCATCGGGAGATGTGGTCCCTCCGTACTCCTTGGCCGGGTCGAAGGTGAGCTGCGTGATCTGGCCCGTAGCCGGATCGAAACGATAGACATCTTCCGATCCAGCCTGGTCGGAGCTGATGAGGAGGGTCTCACCATTCGACTCCCATCGTGGCGTACCATAGTCCACCCCGGGCACATCGAGCATCACCGTCTCGCCGCTCCCGTCCGGGTTTACGGCCCAGATGGACCGAGCCCCTTGGCCGAATGACCGGCTGAACACGATGGGTGGATACGCCACCGGCGGTTCGTACGCGATCACATCGCCGAGCCGGATGGCCGCCCACCGACGATGCCACGTGAACGAGACTCGGCCGACCGGGACCCTGAAGGTAATCCGATCCACCGGTCGGTCGTGGTACGCCAACAGGACTCTCCGTTCGCTGGCTGCGGCGAACTGGAGTGTATCGCTTCGGACGGTGTAGCCCTCCACACCCGCCTCCGCGATGATGATCGCATCGCCGTTGTATAGCTTCGCGGCGAACTCGAACTCGACGATCTGGCCCTCCAGACCGGGAACGAGTTCGAAGGTGAGCGATTCGTCGGGTCCCTCGACGCTCTTCCGGGTCTGTGACGAGTCTCCTTCTCCGCGGGCGCCGATTCCCTCGCCGCCCGACGTATAGAGGCCGAGCGTGGCGTCTGTCGAAACGACAAGTGCCCCGCCGCTCACGCTCGACAGACCGTTCATTGGCTGCACGTCCGTGCGGCCAGAGCCCGCGATCCCCGTCTTGATCTCTCGGTATCTGCCCGCACCGCCAGCGTGAAACGTCTTCGCCTGAACAGTGCCTATGATCGCCCCGGCCACTTGGGTGGCCAGCTCTTCGAACGCGACAGGCTCCGGCGAGGGATCCGGATCGACCGGGGATGAAGGGCTTGGGGGCTCGCAGGCGGCGCCCGCCACCACCGAGATTACGAGCGCAAGTGTGCTTCGGTTCACGGCTCACCTCCAGGTATGGGAATACTTGGGGCGAGGGTAGCGAGCATGCGCACGCGGGCGTCACGCCGCCGTCAACTCGCCTTGCCAGGAGAACCGACTAGGAGGCCTGCTCGCCCGTCCCCGCTTCGGTCCGCGGAGCCTCCTCGAGTCTGAACCGAGTGCCTTCGTATACGCGGACCGTGCCGAACTCGAGCCGGGAGTCTTCACCGCGACCGCCAAGGAACAGACAGACGGCTGGTGGCGGGGGGCGTGGATCGAGTCGCCCGTACAGCCTGCCGCCGATGAGGAGCCAGACCGCACCGTCAGGCCAGATCTGGAGCGCGAAGTCCTGCCATGGACCCGGATCCGGAATCATCGGCAGCTCGACCCTCAGATGGTCTGCCGGCCCCCCGTACTGCAGGAGCGTGCGCCCCTCTCCTCTGTGGACCACGAACTGAGCAATGGGATGAACCGCGTGATCACGGCACTCACCGACATCCCCTGCCGGCAGGATCGACGCGAAGAGGTTGTCGGAGGGCGCACCCGCGGTAGCGAGCCGAGCGCGGAAGCTCACCGTCAGGCCCTGGACCGCAGTGAACGCTCTGCGGGAAAGAGTGCCACTCAAGAAGTTCTGGTCACCGTTCGGGTGCATTCGGGAGGGTCCCGATGGGTCCGCCGGCACGATGGTTGGCCGCGGCTCGCCGACGAGGACCCACCTGTTCAATCCGTTCGTGGCCCAAGACTCCTCGAAGACCGGCGCAAGTGCAGCGCTGGACAACACCTCGCGCACTTCGATCAGGACCGAGTCATTCATCCAGCCCGCATAGGAGAACTCGACCTTCGTCCGCCCCGGTGCGAGTGCCTTGAACCGGTTGGGACCGTTGTGCGCGATGAGCTCCCGGTTGGTGACGATCCACCGAGTCTGGTCGGGCACCGGTACGGGTGAGGTCCCTGCACGGGACTCGGCCTCCGGAGTGAGCTGGAAGGTCTCGCCGACTCCAACCAGACGGGGACCGCGAAGGCGGATGTCGCCGAGCTCTGAATCCACCGCGCCAATTGCCTGAAGTCGCACCTCGGATCCCCACCGATCCCAGGACCCGGGGTCGAGCGCAATGAGTTCGGTGAGTCCAGCGGCATCGGCGACGTGGGTGTCGCGCCCCTCAAGGAGATCGTAGAGTCGGAGCGTCCGACCGGGTTCGTTGCCCCTCGCGAGATAGAGCAGCCGTCTGCTGGAAACCCATAGTGGAGAGTGTCCGCCTCGGAGCGCGGGCGAAGGTCGCAGGATCGACCAATCCGAGGCGTCGAGTATCCCGCCCTGCCCGGCCTCATCCGCGAGCACAGCCAGGAACCGACTATCGGGCGACCATGCGACGTCCCGGCCTTCCAGCCACCGCTCCCTGAACAGGATGGTGCCGTCCGGGTTCACGACGTAGAGCTCTGGGCCGGAGTGCCGAACGGCCATGACAGCGATCTTGGTCCCATCCGGTGACCAATCGGCCCAAGAGCTGTAGCCATCATCCACTCGGATCAGCTCCCGAGAACTCTCCGCAGAATCGAGGTCGACGATCCTGAACGCTCCAAAGTACGTGCCGTCTTCGAGCTGCTTCCCGAAGAAGTAGACCAGCGAACGCTCGTTCGGAGATAGGGCTTTGGGGACCTCGTCGGCCCGGTCGCTCAGGACGGTATCAGGTGGGTGACCGGGCCGAAGCACCACCAGGTCGTGACCGTGCGGTTCGACGTGTGCCGCATACGCGAGAAGCTCACCCGACGCGCCTGAGACGAACTGCGCGCCCGGGAGATCAGCCAGAAGGCCTTGGACCACGGCGCGGCCGGGGTGCACCTGAATACGAACAGGTCTTCTGTTCGCATCCGCACCGATCAGATGAACAGGCCGTGGTCGGTCGACCAGGGCCCAGACCGCGGACAACGTCCCGGTGAGTAGAAGGAGAACGCCGATGATGGGTCTTCCGCCGATACTCCGCCGGCCGGGGGGCGCGGCGAATCGGTCACCCACCCGGTCGCTCGCGTCGATAGGGCCCTCGGTACTCTGAAGCATCGGGCCCTTGGCTACCGGGATCTCGGCGAGAAGCTCGGCAGTGGCATCCTGATTACCGGCAGCCTCCGTCAGCGTTGCGCGTAGTCTCTCGATGTGCGGCGTCAGCTCCTCGTCCAGCTGGACTCTCCGTCGCATCTCAAACTCGTCGAGCTCGCGGAGCCCGAGTTCAGGGCACCCCGCCTTCACCGAGGCCTTGGCGTAGCGCTCGATGCCCGCCTCGGTATCGGGAAGGAGCCGCAGCGCTGCACGGGCCAGGAAGAGCGCATCGCGATGGCGATCTGCCCGGGAGTATGCCGTGTACGCTCGATCCACCGACCGTACCAGCGTCGGGGTGAGAGCGTCCTCGCGTTCCTCTGTCCAAGCCTCGAATGCGCGACCGTATGTGCCCCACCCGCCATCGAAGAAGCGACCCTCGACGCTGGCGGCGATGGCCGGTAGCGGCGGAAGCAGTCTTCCTTGGACGAGAGCTGTCACGTCGCACACGATCATCCCCTGCCGCAACACGAGATGGTCTCCGTGGTCCTCGACGAGGTTCTCCGAAACGCGCTCCCGAAGTCGCGACAGCGCACTCCGTAGCGATGCTCGAGCCCGATCCCTCGGATGGGTCGGCCAGAGAAGGCGGGTCGCCTTCGCGCGAGTGACACGAACTTCCAGAGCCAAAAGCGACAGGAGTGCGAGAGGCTTGGAAGGACCCAAGAGTGGAGCGAGGTCCGAACGGATCGCGTGGAATAGTCGCGGTGGACCCAGGAGGCGCAGGAAGGGCCCAGAAGTCACGGCAGGTCACCCCAGCGTTGCGGTTCAGCTGTCCTCTTGGGGACCCTACCTCAGCCGTCTCGACGGCGAAAGGTCCGGTATCTCCGTGAACCGGCCCGGATCGTCTCTAGCCGCGCTTCCTCCTCCACGTCGGCGAAGCGCTCCCGTTCACCGCAAACTCATGGCTGTCGAAGGAGCGCTCGATCCGTCCCCTGGCGAGCAGGTGAGTCTCATCGCATATGCTCGTGAGCGACTCCAGCACGTGAGGGAGCAGGACGGTGGTGGTGCTCCGGTCGGCGAGATCGCGCAGGAGATGGCCCAGGAGAAGGGTGCTTCTGGCGGTCCAGCCCGTTCTTGCGCTGGTCCGGGAGCACGCACGGCCGGTCTGTGAGCTGCGGTCGGCTCCCGGTCATTTCCTCAGAGCAGCCCCTCCCGCAGCGCCTTGGCCACAGCCCCCGCACGCGTCCGCACGTGGAGCTTCGCGTAGATGTTCCGGAGGTGCGTGTCGACGGTGTGCGGGCTCAGGAAGAGCTGCGCCGCCATCTCCTTCTGGCTGTACTCCTCGGCGAGGAGCTCGAGGATCTCGCGTTCTCGCTTCGTGAGGCCGTAGTCGTTCTCGGGCCGCTGCGCCGCGAAGGTCTGCAGGACCCTTCGCGCGACGAAGGCGTTCATCGGAGCACCACCTCCGTGCGCGGTGCGGATCGCCTCGACGATCCGTTCGGACGACGCCGGTTTGAGAAGGTATCCGGCCGCTCCTGCGCATAGGGCGTCGAACACCTGGTCGTCCTCCTCGTGGACGGACAGGACCACCACGGCGGAGCTGGGCGATCGATCGCGGATCCGGGCGATGCCCTCGATCCCGCTCATCCCCGGCAGTCCGAGATCGGTGAGGACGACCTGCGGGACGTCACCTCGACCGAGCGCGTCGAGCGCCTCCTCCCACGACCCCGCTGCGAGCGCGCACGCCATCCCCTGGGCCTCGTCCACGAGATCCCGGATGGTGTCGCGGAGATGGACGTTGTCCTCGACGATCCATACCTGAATCGGGGCGTCACTCACGGCGCGCTTCCAGTCCGGCGGAGAGAGGACTCGTGGTTGGGCGGCGGGCGTATCGGACGGTGCGCCTGGGGACCGGGCCGCGCCATCCCGCGTTCACGCGATCCTGGCCTCGAAGACGATCCGCGTCCCGCCGTCCCCGGACTCGAGCGCGAGTCGCCCGCCGGCCTCCTTCGCTCGACGCCGCATGTTCTCGAGGCCGTAGCCGCCGTGTGACGCTTCGGGGTCGAAGCCGCGGCCCCGATCTCGAACGTCCAGGCGCAGGATGCCACGTCGCTGCGACACCTCGATCTGGACGGCGTCCGCCCCTGCGTGACGCACGACGTTGTGGAGCGCCTCCTTCTGAATGAGGAGGGCGCTTCGCATCACGGCCATCGAGAGCGGGGCCTCCTCGACCTCGGCGACGTGGAACTCGAAGTCGGTCCCTTCGAGGAGATCCGCCGCGATCCTCCGGAGCTTCGCGATCAGCTCGGTCGTGTTCCCGTGCTTGGGATCGACGAGCCAGATGATCTCCCGAAGCGATTCGATGGTGTCGGAGGCGGCGAGGTGAATGCGCTCCAGCCGATCCCGCTCGACACGCTCCGACCTCGGTCGTGCGCGGAGCATCTCCGCGAGGAGCGCGATGGAGCTAAGGCTGGAGCCGACATCGTCGTGGAGGTCCGCGGCGATGCGGAGTCGCATCCGCTCCATCTGCAGACGGCGCTCCAGGTGGTAGCGCCAGGCGCCGACCAGACCCGCGAGGACGAGTACCAGGCCGAGGAGCTGCACCGGTCCCCGCTGCCAGAAGAAGGGCGAAAGACGAACCGGAAGCGAGGAGATGCCGGCCTGCCACTGGCCGCCCGGTCCCGCCGCCTGGACGGAAAAGGTGTAGTCGCCGGGTGGGAGGTTGGTGTAGGCGGCCTGCCGGTCGCTGCCCACGTCGTACCAGGCGTCGTCGTAGCCTTCGAGCCGGTAGCGGTACCGGATCTGATTCGGCGCTCGGTAGGACAGGGCGTAGAACTCGAACTTCAGGTGTCGGGTCCCCGCGGGCACGGTCGGGCGGTCGGCGCCGTCCGGGATCGGTTCGCCGTCGGCGAGGACGGACCGGATCCGGGTCACGGGCGGCGGAAGTGCGCCCTGGGCCACCTCCGGGTCGATGACCGAGAGGCCGTCCTGAGAGTTGAAGACGAGGCGACCATCGGGCAGGCGCGCGCCCGCGGGGGAGGCGCGGTTCGACTCGCGACTGGGGAGACCCTCGGCCTCCTGAAGGACGACGGGGGAAAGCATCGCGCCGGGTGCCCGGTCCGCGACCCGATGGAGCGTCGAGCGCTCGACCCGGAAGACGCCCCGGTCGCTCGACATCCAGAGCCCGCCGGCGTCGTCCGGGAGGATCTTCCAGACGCCCGCGTGGTGCAGGCCGTCGTCGGTGCGGACGTTCGCGAAGGTGCCGGCGCGGTGACGGTAGAGCCCGCTCCCGTAGCTCCCGAACCAGATCGTGCCGTCGGGCTCTTCGTACGCCGAGACGACCAGGTCGCCCGCCGGTGCATCGGGGTCGGCCACCCGCTCGAACACGCCGTCGGCGAAGCGATGCAGGCCGTTGCGCGTTCCGATCCAGAGCACGCCCTCCGCGTCGGTGTGCAGCATCCAGATGTCGACGTCCTCGAGCGCCGGGTCCGCCGCGGGCACCCAGCCGTCCGCGCTCCGGCGGCGCAGCCCCGCTGCACCGCCCATCCAGAGGCTCCCGTCCGGGGTCTCCGCGAGGGCCCGGACCTCGAGGGTGCCCGGATCCGCCATGTCGGGGGCGTGTCGAGCTGCCTCGAACCTCCCCTGCCTGAGCCGCGCCGCGCCCTTCGAGGTCCCGACCCAGAGGGTGCCGTCGCTCGAACGGAAGAGGGCGCGAATCCGGTCCGAGGGGAGGCCATCCTCGCGCAGGAAGGTCGACGACACCCCGCCTTCGAATCGCTGCAGACCGCCGCCCCACGAACCGATCCAGAGCCGATCGTCCTCGGCCAGGACGGCGGTCGTGAAGGACGCGACGGCTCCCTGGGCTGCGTCGAGTGCGCGTGCTCTGCGGGGGACCAGCTGGAGCGCGCCCTGGTCGGTCGCGATCCAGATGCTGCCCTCGTGGTCCTCGAGGAGCCCGTTCACGACGGTCGCGGGCGCCCAGTCCGAGAGGACGATCCGCTCGGCCGCCCCCTCCCGAATGCGAATCAGGTGGCTGCGCTGGCGCTCGTCGTGGGGGCTGGTCATGACGGCCCAGAGATCGCCGGTCCGGGCGCGGAGCGCGAGGGAGGCGCGGTCCGCCGTCCCACCCTCGGGGAGCGCCACCGGCGGAAGCTCGAGGCCGCCCGCGGCGCTCGCGCCGATCGCGGTCGAGCGATCGCGGAGCCAATCGATCTCCGAGGGCAGAACCCGCCCCCCACCTCCCCGCACCTCCACCGCCTCGTCGCGAAGCGCGCCATCGCGGACCCGGAGGACGCCGTCCTCGGTGAAGAGCCAGAGTCCGGCGGCGTCGGGGAGGTACGACGACCGATTCGGCGACCGGATCCGGTAGCGCGGGCCGAACGGATGGAAGGCCGTCGGCGCACCGGCCGCATCCCGCTCCACGCGGGCGAGGCGCTCCTCTCCGATGCGGAGCCATTCCCCGTTCGGCATGGCGACGATGGCCACGCTCAGGTCGTCCAGCACTCGATCCGCCTCGACCGGGACCGGTTCGGACGTCCCGACCGGCAGCCACATCAACCCCTTCTCGGTGGCGAGCCAGGTCGCGCCCGGGGTCGAAGAGAAGCTGAAGACCGCGTCGATGCCGTCCGGTCCGGCGTCGAGAAGCGCCCCGCGGCGCCCGTCGTGGAAGCCGATCCGACGGTCGGACGCGCGCAGCCACAGCCGGCCCGCCTCGGTGAAGAGAAGGTCCTGGAGCAGGAAGACCCCTGCGAAGGCGTCCAGGCCCTCCGACGAGAAGCGATAGCCGTCGAAGCGATAGAGCCCGTCCCCCGTCGCGACGAACAGCTCTCCGCTGGGCGACTGCGACAGTCCTCCGGTCCATCGGACGGGGAGGCCGTCTTCCGGGAGGAAGCGTCGGACCTGGTACTCGGAGAGCGGGGGAAGCGCATCCTGGGCACTCGCGTCGGGCGCCCCGATCAGGGCGGTCAGTACACCGAGAACGAGGGGGATCCGTGGGCGCATCGGTCATCGCGGGGGCGGCGTGGGGTGCGATCGTACGCCCGGCACGCCGGCCCGAACAATATCCCGCGAATACGGGATGGTCGGCGCCGAAGCCGGATCGGAGCATTGAAGATGCCGTGTGAAGCCCTCCCGCATCTTCCGAGGCCGCCGATGTCCGTGAACGTCTCTCCGTCTCCTCGCCACCGAGGTGTCCGACCCCTCGCGCTCCTCACGCTTGCCGTGCTCCTCCCGCTCGCCGAGGGGACCGCCGCACAGGCTCCGCTCGAATCGGTCCTCGGCCGCTACCGCGGCGCCTACACGAGCCTGATCGCCGCGCAGGAGATCAACTTCGATCTGCGCGGGAATCCGGATGGCACCGTGTGGATGCGCGCGGAGACCGGCCGGAATCAGCACCGGGACTTCTTCGGCGAGTACGATCCCGGGACCGGCCTGATGGTGCTGCGGCAGGGGCGGGGACGTGGGGGCGAGCTCTACTTCGACGCCGCGCAGCAGCGGCTGATCGGGGAGCTCCCGAGCAACGCCTCGCTCGTGTCGGTCGACCTGGCACGAGACGAGCGCCGCTCCCGCGGCATCGTCGAGGACTACGCCGACGCGATGCGCGACTGGGAGGAGAGCGCGACCCGAACCTGGCGCAGCGCGCGCGGGGACCGGCAGTGGTGCTACGTCTTCGCGCGGTGGCTCCGGCAGTACGAGGAGGCCTTCCCCGAGGGGCCGCGCGGCGATCGGCGCATCGCCGCGCTCGTCCTCCTCTCCGACAGCCGCTTCGAGCCGGTGGCGGAGAAGAGGTACGCCGACCTCTCGCGAAAGGACCGCAGGAACTTCGACGAGAAGGCCACGAAGTGTCGGCGTGAGATCCTGCCGCTGTCGATGCGAGGGGGCGGGCAGCGGGGGGCGTGGGACCACATCCACGGGGCGCTGGGACGCGGCAACGTGGTCCGCTTTCAGACCGCGGTCGAGCAGATCAACGCCGCCCGCGCCGCCTTCGACGACGAAGTGGCCCGACTCGCCGCACTCCCCGCCTCCGAGAGCTCCTTCTGGACGGCGTGGGGCACGACCTGGGAGAACGTCTCGACGATCGAGGACGCGCAGCGGGACCTCCTTCTCTGGCCCGCGGATCGCGCGTCCTTCGAGCGGATCCGGGCCAACGTCATGTCCGCCTCGGGCGACGCCATCCTCGCCGCGCACGTGGACGCGCTCCTCGCCGCGGGGGACACGCGCGAGGCGCGCTGGGCGATGGTGACGCCGCCGGACATCCAGGGAGAGGCGATCGTCTCGGTGGCCGAGGAGGAGAGAGACGAGGTCCGCGAGGCCCGCTCCTCCGCCCGCGCCGCCCGAGCGGCCGCCGCTCGCCGAGCCCGCCGGGCCGCGGCCGCCGCGGATGGGCAGAGCCGGGCGGCCTCCGACGCCGCCACCACCGGACGCACCCGTTCGCTCGCGATCGGCTGGGAGGAGATGAGGAGCTTCGTCTCGCCGGAGGCCTGGGAACGCGAAGGTGCGCGACTCGACCGGCGAATCGGCGAGCTCGAAGCCGCCGCCGTGGATCGGCTCGCGGCGCGGGTCGCTCGGCTCGACCAGGCGGAGAGTCCCTTCCTGGAGGGGGCGCGGGTCGCGGCGGAGATCGAGGCCGAGCGCTTTCGCTCGAGCGAGCCCACGCGGGACCTGGTCTCTCGGCTGCGGGCGCGTCGCGCCTCCGACCTCGAGGCGGAGTGGCCCGTCGTCGCCGAGGCGCTCGCCCGCGCCGGGAACGCGCGGGCGCTGACGGCGGAGGTCGACCGGTACTTCGCCGTGACCGGAGACCGCCAGCTGCCGCGCGCCGCTCACCTCGTCGGTCTGGCGAACGACCGCGCACACCTCCTCGAGTTCACCAGCGGGTGGAGGTGCGGCGAGGAGCCGACCAACCGGGTGGTGCCGGCCGGACCACGGACCGTCGTGCCCTGGCTGATGCTGTGCGCCGG
Source organism: Longimicrobiales bacterium (assembly GCA_028280525.1). Taxonomy (GTDB): domain Bacteria; phylum Gemmatimonadota; class Gemmatimonadetes; order Longimicrobiales; family Gaopeijiaceae; genus Gaopeijia. The sequence continues at coordinate 20,082 of JANQLR010000284.1, read as the reverse complement.
CGTCGACGACCTGCTTCAGCGCTACATGGGCGCGGTGCGAAACGACCCCGGGGCGGAGGGGGAGATGGGTCAGTTCTGCGGGGCGCTCGCGGACAACGGCGCGGCGGGGGGCGTCGCGGCGGCCTTCTGCCGGATGAGCGGCCTGGGCGACATCTTCCGCGCCCTCTTCGGGAGCTTCACGGCGCGACTGACCGACTTCTCGGTGACGCACTGCGAGGCGCGTCGGACGCTCGCGATCGATCGGACGTGGACGACGGTCCAGGACAACCGGATCCTCGACCGGAGTACCCGGACGATCTGGGCTCCCGACGGCGGCTGGATCTGCAACGCGCGCATCCAGTTCGATCTCGGCGGCAACGCCTTCGCCGACGCCTACCGGCCGATCTGGGATCTCTTCCAGGCCGCGGCCTCGACGTACGGCACGACGGCCTTCTTCAACGACCCCGAGGGGATCATCTACTTCGGCGCGCCGGAGGGGCGGATGTCCCCGAACCCGGGTCCGGCCGCACCCGTGCCGACTCTCGATGTCGGTGCGTTGTCGCTCGCGATCGACAACCCGGAGATGCCGGTCGCCCTCGCCGAGCTGACGGTGCAGGCGGCGCTCGGCAGACTGGTGCGCGACCGCCGGCGCCCCGCGATGGCGAGGTTGCTGACGCAGCACTGCCGTCACTTCGCGGGCACGGTTTCGCAGTGCCTGCGGAGCGAAGGGGGCGGCGTCCTGGCGTACCGCTATCGATGGCTCCTCACCCCGGGTGCGGCGGACTCGGCTCTGGAGACGTCGCTCCCGGAGCGCTGGGTCGCCCGGTACCGGGAGATCCGCGCGAGTGAAGACCCCGCCGACCTCGTTCTGTACGACCTCCTCCAGTACGACGGGGTCTCTGCCGGCCCACCCGACCTGGACGGACTCATCTACCGATGAGCGGCGAGGAGACGATCTGGGTCGGCCGGCCCTCGCAGTGGACGAATGCCGGTCACTTCGCGGGGCAGGCCCTCTGGTGCGGGATCATCGGCGGGGTCGCCGCCGTGACGCATGCCTACGTCTGGTTCGGGCTGGCGCTCCCCGTCTTCGCCGTCGGGAAGCGGGCGCTGATGACGCACTCCACCCGGTACGAGCTGACCAGCGAACGGGTGAAGCGGTACGTGGGTGTCTTCAGCCGCAACCTGGACGAGGTCGAGCTCTACCGCGTCCGCGACTACCGCGTGGCGAAGCCCTTCCTGTTGCGGCTCGTGGGTCGCGGTCACCTGCGACTCCACACCGCCGACCGGTCCGAGCCGATCCTTCACCTCGTGGCGATCCCGCGCGTGGAGGCGGTGAAGGACCTGATGCGCGGTCGGGTCGAGACGCGTCGCTCGCAGACCGGCGTTCAGGATGTCGAGATCGGCTGAGGGAAGGTCTTCCGCCGCCCCCCACGATCCGGGACGGTGCTCATCGACACCCGACTCGGCCCCGCGACGTCACACGCCGGAAACGGCAAACGGCGGCCCGATCCGAAGATCGAGCCGCCGTCAACGCACTGGGAGTGTCCGACTCGCCGGTTCTTACCAGCTGGACTTCCGCACGCCGGGGATGAGCCCCTGAAGCGACATCTCGCGGAAGGCGATCCGGGACATGCCGAAGTCGCGGTTGTACGCCCGCGGACGACCGGTGAAGTTGCACCGGTTACGGACACGCACCGCGGCGGAGTCGCGGGGAAGCTTGCGGAGCTTCGCCATCGCCTCGCGCTTCTCGTCGGGCGTGGCCTCCGGATCCTTCACCACGGCCACGAGGGCGGCGCGCTTCTCGGCAAACCGCGCAGCGAGCGCGATCCGCTTGTTGTTCTTTTCGATCTTGGCTTTCTTGGCCATACGTCGTCGATACTCCCGTGGTTCGACTGTTGAGCCTACGAAACTAACAGAAACGCGGCGTGGATCAACGGGTCGAGGACTCGGTGTCGTGGGCGCGGGACCCTCTCCGGATCCGGGCAACCCGTCCACCCGCCGCGCTCGTCCGAACGGCATGACGACTCCCCTTCGCGCAGCATTCCTCCTCCTCCTCGCGTTCCCCGTCTCCGCTCAGTCTCCCTGGAGCTCGCAGGAACCGTACACCTTCCCCTTCGACCACTACGACGAGTGGCTCGCCTTCATGGACGAGTCGCCGGACCCCGCGTGGCAGGCCGAAGCGATGCAGGCGGTCATCCCTCGTGAGGACTGGGAGCGCTACGCCTCGGGCCGGACCGTGACGGCGAAGCGGATCCGCTACCTCAGCGACGGTCTGGAGATCCGCGGGTACGCCTTCGCGCCCCGGGAGTCCGACGGCCCGCTCCCCGTCGTCCTCTTCGGCCACGGCGGAACCGCCGAATGGGGCCGGATCACCTTCGTCGACATCCTCGAGATGTATCGGCTCGCCGAGCGCGGCTACATCGTTCTCGCATCGGCGCTCCGCGGGGAGGGCGGCAGCGAAGGCACGCCCAACCTCGGCTCCGGGGATCGGCAGGACATCCTCGACCTCCTCGCCCTCGCGAAGACGCTCGACGGGGCCGACCCGTCCCGCCTCGGCTACTGGGGCTTCTCGCGCGGAGCGGGGCTCGGCTACCGGGTGCTCGCCGCCACGGACGAGATCCGCGCCGCGGTTCTGATCGGAGGAGGGAGCGACGCGGTGAACAGCGCGCGCCGGGCCGAGTTCGAGGAGTTCGTCTACCCGGGCGTCCTCGAAGGGTGGGAAGACGACCCCGTCGAGGCGCTCCGCCGCATCTCGCCGATGTACTGGCCCGAGGAGATCTCCGCATCCACGGATATCCTCCTCCTCCACGGCGCGAACGACGATCGCGTCCCGGTCTCCGGAAGCCTGACGATGGCCGGTCACCTCGCCCGGCTGGGGCGGACCTTCCGACTCGTCGTGGCGGAGGGCGGATCGCACGCGCTCATCGAACACCTCCCGGAGGTGCGGCGCGAGATGGACCGCTGGTTCGACGAGAGGCTGAAGAGGTAGCTGGGAACCATGGTCCCGTCATCACGCGACCTTCATGATCGCTCCGGGCTTCGCGAGCGACGCGCTGAGGGAGCCGAGGGCATCGCCGGCCCACTCAGCCCTGCTCGTTCAGCGCGACCGTCGGCTCGATCCGGGCCGCCCTGAGGCTCGGCCCCAGCGCGGAGAGGGCGGCCACGATCCCGAGCAGTCCGATGGCTCCGCCGGCCACGACGATGTCCCAGGGCGCCATGGTGGGGATCAGGGACGAGCCTGCGACGGTCATTGCCATCCCCCCGAGCAGGCCACCCACGAGCCCCGGCCAGATTACCCTCCATGCCCGCAGCATCTCGGACACCACGATCCGCCGACGCCCCGCTCCGAGCGCCGACGCGAGCCCGATCTCACGTCGCCTCTGCGCGACCGAGAAGGCGACGAGGCCGAAGACGCCCGTGGCAGACAGACCGAGTCCCAAAACCGAGAAGACCGTCAGGAGTGAGCCCACGATCCGCTCCCGCCACACCTGATCCGAGCGCCGAGCTTCGAGGGTGCCGACATCCCAGACGGGTTGCAGAGGGTCGACGGTCTGCACCACCCGTTCGACGGCCCTCGCGCGGGTCGCCGCCTCACCCGCAGCGAATCGCACCGCGAAGTGGGTGTTCTCGGCGACGAACTGCGTGGAGGAGAGGTAGATGTGCGGGACTGCCGACCCGCGTGGGTCGTGACGTACCGCCGGCACGACTCCAACCACCCGGAACTCGCGATCGAGGAAGGGCCAACGAGCCCCGGCCACCGCGCGAACGGTGCGCCCCAGCGGGTCCTGACCCGGCCAGAGGCGGGCCGCCTCGTCCTCCGTCACGATCGCCACGAACTCCGAAGAGGGAGCATCGGTCGCTCGGAAGGCGCGTCCCTGCGCAACCGGGATCCGCATCGCTTCGAAGTGTCGGGGGTCGACGAGGCTCCACGCGGTCGGCGCGCCCGTCTCCGCCACCTCGACGTCGATCGAGCCCGAGAGCAAGCGAACGTGGTCGGTCGGGGATGGGACCGCGAGGGGCAGGTTCGTGCTCGAGGTCGCCGCCACCGCACCGGGGAGCGCCTCGAGTCCCGCGATCACCTCGCGATGGAAGGTGTGGACGTCCGCGTCGTCGCCGTACAGGTACCAGGGGAGATTGACCTTGAAGGCGAGGACGTTCTCCGAGTCGTAGCCGAGGTCGACGCGCAGCACGCCGTCGAGGCCGCGGGCCACGGAGACCCCGATCGTCAGGACCGCCACGGCCAGCCCAACCTCCGCGCTTACCAGCGCGCCGCTGAGCGCCCGCGAACGACCGAGCCCGCCGCGAGCGGAGCTCCGCGCCGCGTGGAGTGCGGAGGGTCGCGAGAGCCGGAGCGCGGGCACGGCGGCGGCCATCGCGCCGACGAGACACGCAGCCAGGAGTGCCACACCGAGGGCACCGCCGTCCACCTCGACCACCATCCAGGAGGGAAGGTCGAGACGGACCATCGACACCAGCGCCGAGACGCCGGCCCGGGCGACGATCCATCCGAGCGCCGCCGCGGCGGCGGCGATGCCCACACCCTCGAGCACGAGCATCGTCACGATCCGCGATCGCGGCGCCCCGAGGACGAGGCGCATCGCGAGCTCGTTCTCGCGGGCGAATCCACGCGCAAAGAGGAGGTTGGAGGCGTTGGCGACCGCGAGCGCGAGGAGGAGGACCGAGCCGAGGGACGCGAGCACCAGGTGCGCGACGGTATCGCCCACGTACCAGTCCCGCAGCGGGATCAGCCGGAAGGAGACGCCTCGATTGGTCGCCGGTTCGTTGGCCGCCAGCTGATCGGCGACGCGATCGACGGCCGCTTGGGCCTGCTCGACCGCGACGCCCGCCCGTAGGCGGGCGAGGCCACGTACCCGGCGCGAGGAGCGATCCGTATAGCCGGGGTTCGTGTCCGTGATGAAGAGGGAGCGATAGAGGTCGGTGCGATAGGGATAGTCGAGGTCCGGTCCCATCACCCCGTGGATCTCATACCCGGGGGACCCGTCCAACCGGATCGTGGTCCCCAGCATCTCCGGATCTCCCGCGAACCGGCTCTGGAAGAGGTCGTCACCGAGGACGATGCCGTAGGCGCGCTCGCGATCATACAGCTCCGGCCACGTCGTGCCGCGAACCGGCGGGACGCCCAGCACCTCGAAGAGGTTGGCGCTCGCCAGAATCGCCGACGCCTGATGGGGCACACCCTCGCCGTCCGCCATCGTGTATCCACCACCGTCGTCGGTGTGCACCGCGATGTCGACGAAGAGATTGGTCTCCTCGATGCTCTGAAGATCGAGCATCGACATGTGCCCCTCCGAGCCGCCGCGGACGGAGTGGATCCGGACGAGCCGATCGGCCTCGGGGTAGGGCAGCGGCGCGATCAGAACGGTTCGGATCACGCTGTAGACGGCGGTCGCCGCGCCGAGCCCCAGACCGAGCGTTGCGAGGGTGAGGAGGATCACCCAGGGCGAGCGTCGCAGCTCCCTGGGGACGATCCGCAGATCGGACAGGGCGGCGAGGGCCTGCGGCACTTTCCGGGCCGCGACCTTCCTCATCGCCCTGCCTCCCTGTCGAACCGACCCATGAACTTCAGCTCGTGGTCGGGGAGGAGATCGGGGTGGATCAGGTGGATGAGATCCGCGAGGAGTTCGTCCGGACGCCCCGTCGCGCCCTCGTACCAATCGTAGCCGTTCAGCTCCCACTTGGTACGGAGGTAGTTGTGGTAGAGACGGTCCTCCCGCCACGCCACGAAGGAGTCGAGATAGTCGCCAGCCGGAAGATCGGCCTGGTGGATGTCCCCGATGATCCAGTGCTCGGCTCCGGCACCCTCCACCAGTAGACGCTCACCGGTGAACCGTTCTCCGTCCGCGCGCAGCTCGCCATCGTTCGCGAAGATGTTCCGGGCTCCCGCGTCCTCGAGGAGCCCGGACTCGAGGTTGTTGGTCATGACGAACCAGACTCCCGAGCCCCCGTAGTAGCCCCACATCGCGGTGGGCTGCTCCGGGACCGCTGCGGCCCGATCCCGGAGCGCCTGGTAGCGCTCCTCGATCGCATCGAAGCGAGCCTGTGCCTCCTCCTCGATCGCGAAGAACATCGAGAAGAAGAGGAGCCACTCTGCGCGGGCGAGCACCGTTCGCTCCGCCCAGACGAAGGTGGGGGCGACCTGCAGGCCCATCTCCCGGGAGCGTCCCAGCCCCGGCACGTTGTGCGGCGAATCCATCGCCAGGAAGGTGGCCTCGGGTGCCCGCTCCAGGAGGACGGCGAGGTCGGGCGGAAGGTGCCACGAGTAGCCCAGCTCGGCCAGCTCCCCCGCCTCGACCCGGGCCCGGATCCCGTCGTCGTACATCGACCGTCCGCCCACGGCCCGCATCCGGTCGGCTAGACCGAGATCCATCGTCAGCCCCATGATGTCGTCGTTGTTGACGGCGTAGCTCTCCACCGGGACCCGGATCACGTGCGCGTCGTCGAGCTCGGAGACGAAGGGCGGAATCGCCTCTCCGCGCGGTACGAGAACCACGACATCACTCACCGCCTCGACCTCGTTCCGGCTACGGAAGGAGGTGATCTCTCCGAAGGTCTCGACGACCCGCACGCCCTCCCGGCAGGTCACTCGGAAGTGCGTGGCGTGGCGCGGTGTGGGGCAGCTCGCGTCCGCGGTCGAGGCGGTGGCCTCGCCGCCCGGGACGGGACCGGGCCGGTCACCGGCCTCCGATTGGCAGCCCCCGGCGCTCAACACCAACGCGAGCAGGCCGACGGCGGTTCGATCCAGGGGCATCTTCACGGCGCGTTCCTCGGGTGCGGGTGGTCGGGCGCTCCGTCCGGCCCGGGGAGCAGGTCGACGACGATCGGGAGGTGGTCGCTCGCGCGAAGGACGTCTCCGGGACGGATGCCACTCGTCTCCACATTCAGATCGGTGTCGTCGAGGACGAAGACGCGTTCGATGCGGGTGGCCGAGGCCGCGTCGACGAGGGCGTAGTCGAGCCGGCCGGGGGTGAACTGCCCGCCGGCACGGAGCCAGGTGTGCGTCTCCTCTCCGTCGAGGTGGGGGGCGTCGAGCACGGTGAAGCGAAGGTCTCCGTCGCGCGGCTCCGTCAGGGGGGCCAGCGCGTCCGCAGCGCCCACGAGGTTGAAGTCGCCGACGACGAGACGGACCGGAGCGGGAGCCCCGGGGGCGGAATCGAGGGGGAGGGCGCGTGCGACGGTGGCGACGCCCTCGAGCAGGGCGGCGCGCCGCAGGTCCGCGGGCGGCTCCCCGCCGGTGCAGCAGGGGAGGTGCACCCCAACGACCACGACCGGTCCGCCCGGAGCACTCCACACCGTCCCTAGCGCTCGACCCCAGTCGGTGTAGCCGAGGTCGAGGCCGCGACCCAGCTCGCTGCGAGCCGCGATAAGGACGTCGGTCGCCTTGCGGGCCTGCCAGGCGAGGGCTCCCGGAAGAAGGGTGTCCAGCGCCCGTCCGGCGACGGCCGCGGTCGAGTCGTACACCTCCTGCAGAACGAGGAGGTCGGCGTCGAGCGCCGCAAGGACGCGGGCGATGGCAGGGCGCCGTTCGGCCTCGAACAGGGCGTTGCTCTCGAGGTTCCACGCGACGATGCGGAGCGCGCCCGTCGAGCGCTCCGGGATTTCCTGCGCCGGCAGGGGAGAGGGGAGAGAGGGCCACGCGATCTCGCGATCGACCAGGGTGCGCTCCCCGTCACGCAGGCGGACGTGTACCGCGTCGCCGGGGCGGACGCCGAGCCGGCGTCCGAGAGCGCCGACCTCGAAGGCCAGCTCGAAGGAGGAGGAGCGGACGTTGGGGTGCACGCCGAGTCCGATGTCGGACTGAACGAGCGGGTCCGGTCCTCCCCACCCCTGGCGTCGCGGAAAGTCCCACCGCACCTCGCGGTCGGGGTCCTCGGGGGTCCAGACGGCGGCGAGGGTGCCCTCGGCCTGCGCGAGGATCGGACTCTCGGTCCGGGCGAGGAGGACGAGGTGCCGTCCGGAGGGCGTCCGTGCGATCCCGCCGCGAGCGCGCTCGCCCCACTCCTCGAGCCGACCGTCGAGCACGAGACCGTCGAGGCGCTCGGGGACCGCCTGTCCCGCACTCGGGAGCGCCCACGCCACCAGCACGACCCCGAGGGCGTGTACGACGTGGGCACGGGTGAAGCGGCTCACCGCGTCCGCCCCAACGGCCCCAGCCATGCGAAATCGTGCCCCGGGAGACGGTCCGGGTGCAGGAGGGCCATCAGATCGGCGAGCACCCCGGTCGGGTCGACCTGGGCGCCCTCGTACCAATCGTCGCCCCCTGCTCGGGGCGTAGTCGGAGCCGGTGGTGGAAGACCCGATCGTCCCGATAGGCCGGGATCTGCTCCAGGTAGGCGCGCGAAGGCCACTCGGCGTCGGTGCGATCCCAGGTGATCCAGTACCGGGCCTCCTGCGCCGCGATCAGGAACTCCTCGTCGGTCATCGGAACGCCCTCCGTGAAGCCTCGGCGTCCCTCGGAGACGCCCGCGCCCGCATCCTCCAGGACGTTCGCGCCCCCGGCATCCCGCAGCAGCTCGGACTCGAGGGAGTTCCGGTGCACGATCCATCGATCCCCGGATCGATAGGCCCACACGGCCGGCACCGGGGGCTGGTCGGCCACGATCGAGAGGAGCGCATCCCGCCGTGCCTCGATGTCGCGGAAGAGTGAATCGGCCTCCTCCTCGACACCAAGGAAGAGCGCGATGTACTTCAGCCACTCGGCCCGACCGAGGTAGCTGCGCTCGGCCCAGGTGAAGACGGGCACAGCGGGCACACCCGTCTCCCGCAGCCGCTCGAACTGCTGAGCGTGGGCGAGGCTCGCCACCCGGAAGAAGGCCGCTTCGATCTCTTCCAGGAGTAGGAACTCCGTGTTGGTCGTACGGTGTAACGCGCTGCCGACCGCGCCGAGGCGGCCCGAACGAACCCGTTCGGAGATGTCCGCGTCGTAGATCCCTGTGCCTCCGATCCCCCGGAGACGGTCGAGGGCGTCGAGCGCCTTCACGCGAAGCGCGTCCGCGTCGCGATTGACGGTCACGCGCTCGACAGGGACTTCGAAACGCGGGAGCGTCTCGAGCTCCGAGGGAAGACTCGGACGGGTCCCCCGTGCTACGAGGACCATGCGATCGGGCGCGGTCGTCCACTCTCGCTCGGCGCCAGCTTCCAACGCCTCCGGGGCGGCGGATGCGTAGACGACGCGGTACCCCGGCCCCGCCTCAACGCGGAATCCGGTCGCGTAGTCGACGGACGGAACGGCGGGCGTTGGAAGCGCCTCGGAGGTGGCCGGCGCCCCCCTGGACACCGTCTCCTCCCCTCCGCAGGCGAGGACGGCGAGAAGGAACCCCGCCAAAGCCGCCCTCTCCGCCCGGAGGCTCATCGCGCCTCCTCGACGTCCGCGTCCCGGGCGCCGTCCGCGCCGCGGAGCCGCTCCGCGAGATCGGCCAGCGAGCTCGCCCGACCCCGGACGCCTGCGATCTCCAGCTCCCAACCTCCCCCGTTGTCGAGCACCTCCACGCGGATCCCCGGTGTCGCGCCCAGCCCGCCCCAGATGCCCAGTCCCTGTCGCTCGATCGCCCGGGCCGTCCACTCGCGGACGAGCCCGCCCCCGACGAGTTCGACCTCAGCGATCGATCTGCGGTGGAGCTGGAACGACCCGAGGCGGGCGTCGAACTCGACCCCCTCGCTCTCGAAGACGGCGGCGAAGGCGCCGCTCAGGACCAGGTCCTCCGGCGCGCCTGCGACCATGGGCCCCTCGCTCGGCAGGAGCCAGACCTGATCGGCCGCCTTCAGCGCGAGGTCGAGATCGTGCGTGGAGAGGAGGATCGCCGTGCCGGTGTCGCGGGCCAGCCTTCGCAGGAGGCGCATCGCATCGACCCGCCGCGGCAGATCCAGGAAGGCCGTGATCTCGTCGAGGACCATCAGGCGCGGCTCCTGCGCCAGAGCCCGGGCGAGCATGATCCGCTGTCGCTCCCCGTCGGAGAGGTCGCTCACGTGCCGGTGCGCGAGGTCGCGGGCCCCGGTTCGGTCGATGCACGCCTCGACAACCTCCCAGTCGCGATCCGAGAGCTTCCCAGACCACCCCGTATGCGGGTACCGCCCGAGTCCGACGAGCGCGTATCCGGTGAGCAGGCCGGCCTCGACCCGGTCGGTCAGGACGACGCTGAGGAGCTTCGCGCGTTCGCGGGCGTCCATCGCGTGGACATCGCCGTCGTCGATGAGGACTCGGCCCCGCAGCGGCGCCTGCATCCCGGCGACGGTGCGCATCAGGGTGGACTTCCCCGCCCCGTTGGGGCCGAGGAGGCAGACCAGCTCCCCCGCGTGCAGTCGCCGGTCGATCCCGGACGCCACGACCGTTGCACGCTCTCCCCGTCCATAGCCGACCGACAGATCGATGAGTTGGAGCATCGACATCGGCTACACCGCCATGCTGCGCATCTGACGGTTCCGCAGCACGACCCAGATCACGACGGGCGCGCCGATGAGCGCGTTGACGGCATTCAGATGCAGGAAGTGTCGCTCCCACGGGAGATGGACGACGAAGTCGGCCGAGAGTCCGAGGAGCGATCCCATCAGGAGGACGGCGGGCATGAGGACCCGATGATCCGAAGTGTTCAACAGCCCTCTCGCCATGTGTGGGACGATGAGCCCGATGAAGAGCACTGGACCGCAGTAGGCGGTCACGGGAGCGGCGAGGAGGACGGCGCCGCCCAGAGCCATCAGGCGCGCACGTTCCACCGAAAGGCCAAGCGTCGCGGCGTAGCGCTCCCCGAGCAGAAGGGCATTGAGCGGCTTCACGATCGAGAGGGCACCGAGAAGGCCGATCGCCAGCAGGGGGAGGAGGACCGGAAAGTGCTCCCAGTGGACGCCGGCGAAGCTCCCGTCGTTCCACGAGGCGAAGACGCGCCCCTGCGTTTCGGTCGTGAAGTGGAGGACGACGCTCACCATGCCCTGCGCGAAGAATCCGAGCATGAGCCCGAGCACCAGGAGGGTGATGGTGCTCACGCGCCGCGAGACGACGGCGATGATGAACATCACCGTTCCCGACCCCAGGAAGGCGCCGGCGACCATCCCGAGGTCGCTTACGAAGGCGATGCGCCGCAGGAACTCCGACCCGACCACGCTCCCGGTGGCGACCACGATCGCGACCCCCAGCTGCGCCCCGGCGGTCAGCCCGAGCGCCCACGGACCTGCGAGTGGGTTCCGGAAGAGCGTCTGGAGCTGGAGCCCGGCCGCTCCGAGTGCGGCGCCGCAGATCAGCGCCGTCAGCGCCCGGGGCAACCGGAGTTCCCGGAGAATCGTCGCCCACGCCGGCGCAGTCGTCTCGCCACCCAGGAAGTAGCGGACGACCTCGCCGGCGGGGACGTGCACCGAGCCGATCATCAGCTCGAGGAGGAAGAGGCCGACAACCCCGGCGAGGAGCAGGCCGAAGGTGAGCGGCCGAAGCGAGGCGCGAAGATCACCTGGGGACGGAGGAGTCACGGACCGACCCGTCCCTCGCGCGTCGACCGATGGCGGCGCGGAGTCCGCTGCTGCGCGGACTACCGTCGGCATCTGTGCGTGCCCCCGGCGGTGGCCTCCGTCAAAGATCGACCGGACGGAGGCACGGCCGCCGGCGTGTCGCGATTCTCACCCGTCCGCATCACTTCCCCCCTCGACATGAAGTCGGCGCGCCGAACCCTCCGGCGCCACACGCACTCCGCTCCGGTGTGGCGACGACCTGGACCCTTCCCTAACGATAATTGGTTCTCAGACGCACACAGGCGAGCCCCGTCGTGAACGCGCCCTCGCCACCCCTCCAACCGCCAGGCGTCCGAGCCGGCTCAACGAAACGGAGTGCACCGGATGCATCTCCCCGTGGTCCTGTCGATCGCCCTGGCGGTCCTCCTCTGCTGCTCCCCGGTGTCCGCGCAGGGGACGGTGACCGACACCGAGTGGGTCCAGAGAGCAGCTCAAGCCCGCCTCATCGGCATCGTGGACGACCCGGAGCAGGTCACGATCCTGGAGTTCTTCGACTACGCCTGCTCGACCTGCCAGCAGTTTCACGTTCAGCGCGGGGACTCGCTCCGGAGTCTCCTCGAAGAGGAGGGGGTGGCGCTCTCGATGCACAGCTACGTCATCCCGCGTCTGCCCAGGGGATACCCGGCCGCGGAAGCCGCCCTCTGCGCCGGCGCCGTCGGGGGGCCAGAGGGATGGGCCGCGATGCACGATCGACTCGCACGGAACACCTTCGCCTGGCGTCGTGAGGGCGCGGGGCCCGAACCCTTCGTACGGTGGGCCGTAGAGTTCGGACTCGACGAGGCGCTCTACGCGGACTGCCTGCACCGCGACGTCCCCGCGCCGCTCGTCTTCACCGATGCGCAGCTGGCGGCTCGGTTCGAGGTGGCCGGGACGCCGGCCTTCGTCTTCATCCCGGGAGGAGCCACCGAGTCTGCCCAGATCGTCAGCTTCTTCGGCAACGAGCCGATGAGTCGCTTCCGCGAGGCGCTCGAGGAGGCACGCGCGCGGGCTCGTTAGGCAGGAGAACGACGCGCGTCGGGCGCTCGGGATCTGAAGGCCCGGCGGGCGACGCTCCGCTTCAACCCATGGAGCGGGTCATCCGATAGCGCAGCACGCCGTCCGAGTCGCGCTCCTCCGCCTCCACCGCGACGCCGTCGCCGCCGGGCAAGAACTCGATCAGGTTGCCCTTGGTCGGATCGAAGAAGGCGGGCTCGCCCTGGAAGAGGAAGCCGGCGACGAAGAAGCCCCCACCTCGGGGCACGAGGAGGCTGTAGAACTCCGGTGCTCCCCCGTCGTCCACGACCAGGTGGCCGCTCTCCAGCAGCTCGACCTCCCACGCGCGGCTCCCCAACTGCCCGTCGTACCACGCGTCGAAGGCCTCCACCGACCCGTTCTCTTCGGCCGCCGCCCGACGACGGGTCCGCTCCTCCTCCGGCCACGGGAGCATCTCCCGCATCCAGGACCCGAGGTAGGGGGCGGCCTCGTCCGGGGTCACCGTGAAGGTGATCCCCAGGTCGATCTCGACTCCCAGGGTGATCCGGTCCCGTCCCCAGTGCATCCGCAGGAGCGCGCTCTCCGTCCGGATCGAGTCCAGAGAGATCTCGAGCGTCTCCTGATGCAGCTCCACGATCTCGTGCGGCACCTCCATCACCAGGAAGCCGTCGTCCTCGGTCAGGTGCGGGTAGTGCCAGAGTGTCGTGTCGGCGGTCAGCATGGCCCGCCACGTCTCGGGGTCCCCGCTCGGCTCGACCCAGAGGCCGTAGGCGCCCGCGGCCAGCTCGTGTCCCTGCAGGGTGACGTCCTTCGAGAACCGGAGCTTCGTGACGACGTTCGCGCCCGGCGTCCAGAACTCTCCGAAGGGGACCTGGGCCCCGAAGATGTCGCGATCGCGCACCGACGGCCGGGAGTAGTCAGCGGAGATCACCGTGCCCGAGACATCCTGCTCCCACGAGCCCCTGGGACTCGGGTCGATGCGCTGCGCGTCGGCGGGGGCCGCGACGAACGCCAGAGCGATCGTGATGAGGGGCGCCGTATCGAACGCTACACGCGCGAGTGGGGATGCACAGTTTAGACGCATGAGTTCTCCGGCGGGTAGATCAGAGCAGGTCCCGGAGCGTGAGTCCGTGCTGCTTGAGGGTCTGGTGGAGCCCCACCTTGTCGATGGTCTTCAGGACCTTCGTCGTCACTCGGACCCGGACGCGGTGACCCAGCTCCGGCACGAAGATCCGCTTGGTGTGGAGGTTGGGCAGCTGACGCCGCTTCGACTTGTTGTTCGCATGGGAGACGTTGTTCGCCGCGTTCGGGCGAGCGCCGGAGATATCGCAGCGGCGGGCCATGGGAAGCTCCTCGGTTGCACGGTTTGCGTCGCAAGTCGAGCAGCGGACACCGGCCCGACCATCTGCAGGCGTCCGCGCCCAAGGTGGTGGCGGATCCCCAGACTCTTATTGATATCGCATTCTCACTTCATGTCCAGTGTGCCCGGCGAACTTCGCCGCACCCTCACCGTCCTCTGCGACCAGACTCCAACCCGGAGGCCCGGGCCGGTCGGAGGTGGTGGAACTCGTGATCTGCGAGCACCTCCGGATGCAGCAATGCCACGAGATCCTCCAGAACCCGATCGACCTCGACTACCGCCGACTCGTACCAGTCGTACGCCCCGTGCTCGGGCCGCGCTCGTCGGTGAACGCTGAAGAGGCGCCCCTCGCGGATTGCGGGGAGAGACTCCAGGACTCCGGCCGACCCCTCGTCGTCGAGGGCGATGCTCTCCGTCAGCACGAAGTCGATGGAGTCCGCCACCGTGAGGATCTCCTCCGAGGTCACCTCGCGCGTCGGACGCCCATCCGGATCCGCGAAGATCGAGCGTCCTCCGGCATCCGCGATCGCTCCCGCCTTCCAGTGCGCCTCCGGTACGATCCAGCGATCCCCCTGCTGGGCCGGGTCGATCCAGAGGACCGTCGGTCGACGCTCGGCCAAGACCGCGGCGGAGGCCAACGAGTCGTATCGCGCACGGATCGAGCCTAGGCGTCCATTCGCCACCGCCTCGGCATCGAAGAAGACGGCCACCTGCTGGAGCCACTCGGCCTGCGCGAGGAGAGTCGGCTCCACCCACGAGACGGACGGAGCCGCGGCGAGCCCAAGTTCCCGGGCGCGGCGCAACGGGGCGGCGCGCTCCAGGGAGGCCGTCGAGAGGAAGGTCACACCTGGTCGGGTCTCGAGCAGGACCTCGAACCTAGGCGGACCGTGGAAGGAGGCGCCGATCTCGACCGCTGCCCCCGTCTCCCAACGCCCTCGAAGTCCAGGGTCGTAGATCCCTCGCCCCCCGACCCCGACAACCCGCTCGAGGAGCCCCAGCACCCGCAACCTCGTGAGAGTGAGGTCCTCGTTCGCGGCGGCGGTCTGCACCGGGATCGAGACGATGGACGCGCCCTCGAGATCGTCCATCAGGTTGGGGGCTGGAGTGCCGCAGAGGGACAGGACGATGACGTCCCCGCCCCCGCCCTGATCGGACGGGGGGTGGATGCGAAGCACCTTGTAGTGGTCGTGATAGGTGACGCTGAACCCCGTCGCGTGCCGAAGCTGGGCCTTCTCGGGGAAGTAATCCCGACCCGGTTCGAAGTCCTCGATGCAACCGGCCACTCGTCCGACCCCGTCCGCAGAGGCCACCGCTGGAATTCCGGGATCTCCGGAGCTACAGGCAGCCAGCGCAGCGAGCACGACGGCGGCGACGCCGATCCCCGCGGTGGTCGAACCCGCGCGGGTGAAGCAGGGTGCGGGCGCGGGATCGGGGTAGGGAGTCATCGCCGACATGCCTTCTCCGTGGGCAACGGCCCCCGGCGTTCGGAACGGACGGGGGGACACCAGGGTGCAGCGTGCCCACAGGTTGAGGAGCGCCGCTGCGGGGCCGCAAGGCGCAGCTCACAGCTCACCCCGGACGATCGCCACAACGCCCCTCCTCAGCTCTCCAATCGTGCGATGCTGGACGGAACACCGGTCGTGCGAATGAGAGGCTGAGAACTCCCCTCCCCTGAGACGCGGTCGTACGCGTAGATCCCGCTACCGGCCTCGGCGGCGAGCCCGAAGAGGACGCGGTTCCCCTCGAGGGCGACACCGGCCGAGTAGCCGTTGCCTGGCGGGACCGGCAGCACCTCGAGCGTACGAGTGGCCATGTTCAGCCGCACCGGCTGATAGTTGCGGTCTCTGACGTAGTCGGGAGGGGACGAGAAAAGTCCGGGCACCTCGATCTGACCGTAGAGTTCCCCGTTCCCGGCGTACCGTAGGCCCGCGAAGTAGGTGACCCTCCCACCCGGAAGGGTGGTCGTCACCTCCGTGAGGTCGAAGAAGTAGTTCGGATCGAACTCCGACGCACCGTTGCGGATGCGGAGGAACCCGGACCGCTGGCCGGGAACGAAGCCGAAGGAGGCGATGCCATGGACGTAGAGGTCTCCGGACTCGTCCACGAACATCGACTCGTTGTACCCGATGCGGCCGGGCGTGGACATCCGCGGGTCGGAGATGACCCGCTCGAACTCGTCCGTCGCCACATCGAAGACCGCCACATCCGAGCCCTCCGCCGTGAAGAAGCTCGTCGTGACCTGCCAGAGGGCGACGTAGAGCTTGCCCTGATGCACGGCCATCACGCCCGGATCCGGGTTCCGATCGTCCGGATTGTCCGGGTTGCGGGCGATGCCCAGCGTCGTGAGGTCGATCTCATCGGTCACCGTCATCGTCTGAGGATCGAAGACGAGGATCCGACCGGCGAAGTGCAGGGAGAGATACGCCTTCGTGTCACTCGCCCACACCACGTTGTACGGGCCACTGCCCGACGGGGCGGAGAATCGTCCGGCCTCGACGAGGCGCCCCCCCGAATCGAGTTCGTAGCGAATCACCTGGTTGCCGAAGTTGTGCTGCGTGACGATCACGCTGTTGCCCCGCACGTAGGTGTACGCAAAGGGAGTCGTCTCGAAGGCGTCCGCGTTGGACAGCGTCGACCCGTCCTCGAGATCGAGGTCGGTACTCTGAAAGAAGGACGAGCCGGTGAGGGGTGCGTCCGTCGGCAGGTAGGTCGCCACGAAGAACGTTCCGGGTTCGGTCGGCTCGGGAGTCGTGGGGTCGTCGCCGCAGGCGGGGAGGGTGACCAGCGCGGCGGCGGCCAGGATGAGACGCTTGAGAGGTGCGGACATGGGTTTCATCGGAGAGAGGGAACTGCGGTGTAGCGCAGCTTGAGGTGGAACGAACGTCCGGGGAGCGGATTGTTGAGCACGTTGAGGACGCGAGCGTTCGCGAGATTGCGTGCCTCCGCGGAGACCGAGAGACCGAGCCGGGGCCAGCTGTGTTCGGCGCCCAACCCGACGGTGAAGACCTCGGGAATTCGGCGGCTCTGCCGGCGGCTGACCTCGAAGGCGTAGAAGAACTCCGCGCTGTAGTCCGCCTCGACGAAGACCCGAGTGCGCGAGTCACGGCCGGGCCGGCCAACGCGGGAAGCCTCGAGGATTGCCGATCCGAACAACCACGGGATGTTGGGAAGCCTCAGGCCGTAGGTCGGACTGGGTGAGCGCGTCCCGGGCTCGAAGCGGAGTGCATCGCGCGCATCCTGCCAGGTGAGAGAGGCGCCAGCGGAGATCCAGTCGGAAACGTCGGCCCGGACGTCGGCCTCGATACCTGCGATGCGGGCGCGACCGACGTTCGTGAAGGCTCCTCCCGCGACGCCGCCCCCGAGCCGAATCAGGTCGCGGACGCTCGACCAGAACCCGGTGACACCGGCCTCGACGTGAAGCACGTCTCCGACCGGCCCATCCCACTGGAGCCCCCCCGATACGTTGAAGCTGTCCTCGGGCCGGAGGGTCGGCGCCGCAAAGACGAAGAGACCGTCGCCGAAGAGCTCCTCGGAGGTGGGCAGGCGACGAGCCAGCTCCGCGGACCCCTTGACCAGCACCTGTGGCGTGATCCGGACGCGGATTGCCTCGGAGATGCCTGCAGCGAGGAGGTCGGTCTCCGCTTCGGGAGGCGCCTCGACGACCGGATTGAGGAAGGTCGACGGCGTACCGCGTGACCGCATTGCATAGCCCCGGAGACCCGTAACGGCGACCACGCCCTCGCCACGCGGGCGCCACTCGTGGGAGAGGCCGACCACCGCCGATGCGAGATCCCCCGGGAAGTCGCTGACGTTGCGGCCGGCGTACTCGTTCGCCGTCGGGTCGCTCGGTCGAAAGCGGGTGACATCGAAGACGCCCGTGAGGTTGACCGTGTGCTCGAAGATGCCATCCCGGGGATCCCCGGCGCGGTAGGTCAGCGCGTTTCGCTGTCGAAAGAACAGCGTCCGGTTCTCGGAGTCCGAAGGGATGTAGCCGAGTTCCCCCCGGCCGACGGGGCTTGGGAAGGCGTTCCGTCCCCAGTCGTAGCGCACTGTCGATGTGTCGACGAGACCCGCGCGCGCGCCCACGATCGCGATGGCGCTCCGGATGTCGAGGCGCCCGTCGCGGGCACCTTCGGACGAGGCCTGCAGGAGGAGGGAGCGGAATCCGCTCCAGCTCTCGGCATGCTGCACATTCGCCTGGACGCCCTGGATCTCGCTCCCGGTGTCGATGAGCGCGACCTCCAGCTCCACCTCGTCGAAGCCGAGCTGCGACGTCCCGATCCCCAGCCCGATGACGGACCGTTCGAACCCATCGTGATCGCGTCTGACGACCAGGCCCGGCTCGTAGGGGCTCTCCATGACGTAGTCGTTGCGCGCACGGTCCACATTGATCGTCACCTCGGCGGAGACCGGACCGATGGGCCGAACGATCGTCGCGGACAGCTGCTGCTGCCCGAACGACCCCGTCGTCAGCCCCACGTCGACGTAGCCATCCTCCGGCTCGACGGTCACGACGTTGATGGCGGAGCCGAGCCCGTCCCCGCCGAGGCGCGCCGGCACGACCCCTTTGTAGACCTCCACTCGCTCGACCAGCTGGATCGGGATGTCGTCCAGGGTCAGCGCGTCTCCGACCACGTCGGCGGCGTTGCCGTTGATGAAGACCTGCACGCGCTGCCCTTCGAAGCCGCGGATGTTGAAGAAGGACGCAGAGCCGAGCCCACCCGACCGGCGGATGCGGACACCCGCCGCCCGACCGATCGCGTCGTCGAGCGTGAGGGCGCGTCCGGCGAGATCCCGCGCCTCGAGGACGGTGACCGCAAAGGGGCTTTCGCGGAGTTCCCGAGCGGTCGTACGGCCCTCGACGGTGAGCTGCCCCAGGCTGACCGGCGCGACCTCCAGTTCGAACGAGGCCTCAGTCGTCCGGTCCGCAACCACCCGCACGGTTCGCGTCCGGGCGGCGTACCCGATGGCGGATACCTCGAGCACGACGAGTCCGGCGGGGACGTGGTGCACGGCGTAGCGACCCTCGGAATCGCTCGTCCCGCCCAGGCCCATGTCCCGTACCGACACGTTCACGCCGACGAGCGGCTGACCTGAGGACGCTTCGACGACGACGCCCGCGATCCGTCCGACCTCCTGCGCGGCGCCCACCCCGGCGGAGCCGCACACCAGGCTCACTCCGAAGAGGAGTCCCCTTCCGACGCCGCCCGGTCGCCGAACAAATGATAGGCCCGTATCATTAAGCACACCGCAATGGTACGGTCGCCGGGCCCACCGTCGATCCGCCAAAGGGAGTACTCCCTCCGCGCGAATCGGACCCGACCATGGCACCGCAGGAGGTACACCACCTTGAGCGTCCAGACCACCGACGAGCACCCGGTTCCCGCTCGGGAGGCGGCCTTGGCGGATGCCGACGGGGAGGGCCTCGGTGTGGCTCTCGCCCAGGGCGACCTCTCGCGTCTCGACGCGTGGCTGTCGACCTCCTCGCCCAGGGCGTCGGTCGTCAGCCCGGTGCACTCCGCGGTGCAGGCCTGGCTGCTCCTCTCACGAGGCCTGCGGTCCGACGCCGAGCGCTGGCTGGCGCGTGCCGGATACGCCGAGCCCGCCTCCCCCGAGGCCGCGGGACTGGTTCTCGCGGTTCGAACCTACTTCGCGCTGTACGAGGGCCGGACCGCCGAGGCGCTCGCCCTGGGCGATGCCGCCCTCGAGCGTCTCGACTCGCGGAACGCAGGGCTTCGTGCCTGGGTTCTCTCCCTCCTTTCGGTTGCCCATCTGATCCTCGGCAACCGCAGTGATTCCGTCCGGCTGAGCACGGAGGCCCGGGTTTCTGCCGAGCGCGCAGGAGTCGACCTGCTCTCCCCCATCCTCTTTGCCGGGTGGCAGCGCATGCAGTGCGGCGAGCTCGCCGGGGCGGAGCGCGCCTACCAGCACGCGCTCTCCCTGTCCTCTCCCGAGGGGCTGGAACCCCTCGCGGGTGCCGGCCTCGTGCACACGATGCTGTCGGGGGTCGAGTACGAGCGGGATGAGCGGACCCGGGCGAGGCATCATGCGGATCTGGCCCTCGAAATCGCGACGAGGCACGGTGAGGTTCAGGCCCGAATGGGTGCGTTGGTCATGCGTTCCCGGCTCTCCGCCGCGGAGGGCGAGCTGCAGTCCGCCCTGGAGTGGGCGTTGGAGGCGGCCCGCTTCGCGACCGCTCTCGAGAGTTGCCGGGCGCTCCCGGACACGGTGGTGGCGGAACTCCAGGCCAGACTGGGAGA
>JANQLR010000273.1 GCA_028280525.1 Longimicrobiales bacterium | reverse complement strand
CGCGGAGCTCGTCCACGTACCCGGGGACCTTGAAGGCGAGCGCGGTCTCGGACTCGGCGACGAGGTGCCCGGTGACCTCGAGGGTGTCCGGAACGATCTCGACGCGGGGCGTCTCCACGCGGACGGCGGTGGGCGGAGTGGCGGTGCCTTCGGTGGCCGGGGCGCCCCCGGCGTCGCCGGCAGCGGCCCCGTCATCGCCCCCGCCGCACGCGGCCAGGGCGAGGAGGAGGGGGAACAGGACGGTCGGTCGGGTGCGGGCGGTCATCGGTCGGTCTCCGAGGTGGGGCGAAGGGTCCCGGCGGCGTAGCGCAGCTCGACCATCCGGATGCGGACGGCGTCGAGCGTGAGGTGGACGTTCAGTCGGGCGCTGGTCAGGGTGGAGCGGGCGTCGAGGAACTCGAGCTGGGTGCCGAGCCCCTCCTCGGTGCGGCGGGCGACGAGGCGGAAGCCGCGCTCGGCTTCGAGCTCGCGGGCGAGCGCCGTCTCGACCGAGGCGAGGGCGGTGCGGAGATTGCGCTCCGCCTGCTCGAGCGCCAGGCGGAGCGACCGGGCGGTGTCGCGCCGGTTCGCCTCGAGCCGGTTGCGGTCGGCGGCGCGGCGTGCCTGGCGGGCCGAGATCGCCCCGCCCTGGAAGGGCCGCCACGTCATCACGAGCGACCCGAGGACGAAGCGGTCCTGGGAGTCGATGCCGTACTCGGGCCCCTGGATCCCGGCGTCGACGGCGAGCACCAGCGTCGGCCAGCGCTCGGCGTCGGCTGCGGCGAGTCCGGCCTCTGCGGCCTCGACCGCGGCGGTGGCGGCGGCGAGCTCGGGGCGGGCGGGGGCGCGGTCGCCCGGTCCCATCCCGGCGCCGACTTCGGCCAGGAGGGCCTCGGCTCGGGTGACGAGGTCCGCGGGGACCTCCTCCTCGGCGGGGGTGTCGAGCTCTTCCTGCGGCGCGCGATCGAGGAGGTAGTTGAGGAGGCCGGCCGCGTCGCGCTCGGCGGCCGTCGCCTCCTGCAGCCGCTGCTCGACCGAGAGTCGTTCGGCGCGGGCGCGGAAGAGGCGGTCGGGGGTGTCGAGATCGGTCTCGACGCGGCGCTCGGTCACGCGCTCGGCCTCGAGGACGGCGACGAGCGCCTCGTCGAGGATCTGGATCGCCCGCTCGGCATTCCTCCAGCGGTGGTAGGCGGTTGCCACGTCGCGGTGGACGGTCGCGGCGACGGCGTCGCGGCTCGCCTCGGTCGAGCGGAGTCCCGCCTCGGAGACGCGGACGTTCGCGCCCGCGGCCCGCGAGTAGAGGAGCTGCGTCACCTGCAGCCGGGTGTCCTGCTCCTGCGGGAGGAGGAAGGGCTCCTGGACGTTGTCGATCTGCGGGAAGGGCCCGGGCTGCCCGGGGTCGCCGACGAGTCCGTTCAGCGCGTCGTAGACCGGGTTCAGGAGGTCGCCGACGGGGAAGAGGATCTGGCGCCCTCCGTCCGCTCGGGAATACCGGGCCTGGAGGCCGACCGTCGGGCGGAAGGCGGCGCGCCCTTCGTCGAGCTGGGCGGCGCTCGCGGCGAGCGAGGCCTCGGAGGCGCGAAGGGAGAGGCTCCGCTCGAGGGCGAGGCGCGCATAGCGGTCGGCGATGTCGTCGGCGGACTGCGCGGCGACGGGGGCGGACGGGAGGAGGAGGGCCAGAGAGAGGAGGACGATCGACGACGCCGCCCCTCCGAGCGTCCGTCGGGCCGCGAAGAGGCGCGGTTCGGGCCGGACGCGGGGCGGCGCACTCCGCCGGGCGAGGCGGCGCGTCGTCATTCGCCCTCCTCCCGCCGGATGACGAGCGACTCGAACTCGGCGCCGACATCCCGCAGCGCGCACATGGTACCGTGGACGGCGGCGGTGTCCGGGAGGCGACCGTGAATCCGGGTGACGCCGTCGCCGGCGTCGACGTTCAGAGGATGAAAGCGGTCCGCCCAGACCGCGCCCAGGCGGTCCCGAAGGCGGATCTCGACGAGGAGGGCAGAGGGGGGCATGTGCGACTCGAATCCGAGGGAATCTCCATCCTGGATCCGAGTCTACCGGCTCCGTCCCCGGCCTTTCGCGGGACGAAGGTTTATTCGGGGGTTTATTCGACCAGCCCGAGCTCCCGCGCCCGCGCGACGGCCTCCGTTCGGGAGGAGACGCCGAGCTTCGAGTAGATGTTGTGCGTGTGCTTCTTCACCGTCCCGATCGAGAGGAAGAGCCGATCGGCGATCGAGCGGTTGGGGAGACCGGCCTGCAGGAAGGCGAGGATCTCCGACTCGCGGTCGGAGAGAAGTCTCTCTTCGTCCCCGGGCCCGCGGGCCTCGATCTGGGCCTGGAGCGTGGCGACCCAGCGGGCCCCGACCGCGGCTTCGTCGGTGGCCAGCGACCGGGAAAGGACGGGGAGGAGGGGAGCGCCCGCGATCAGGAGGGGAGCCAGATGACCCCGCTCGCGCATCCCGGGGAAGGCGCGGAGGAGCACCTCGACCGCCTTCCCGTCCCGCAGCTGCTCGAGCGCCTCGGCGCGCAGGACGGTCGCGGCATCGAACCATCCCCACGCCCCGATCGCCTCCGACCGGCGCACCGCTTCGGCGGCGGTCTGCTCGGCGCGCCGGGCGTCGCCCTCGGCCAGGTGCACCCGCGCGAGCGTCATTCGGGAGGCCACATCCCACCCGCGGGACTCGACGGTGTCCTCGAGCTGGCGGTGCCAGGCGATCGCGTCCACGGTCTGGCCGCCGGCGATCATCCCCTGCAGCGCGACCCCCTCCAGCCGTGGGCGGTCGAGGAGAGAGACGGTCCAGCTCTCGAGCAGGTCGAGGAGTCCGGCGCCCGTCTCCGCCGCCCGGTCGATCTTGCCCCGGGCGAGGGCGAGCCGGACCTCCTCCGCGCGCGCCTGCACGATGACGTTGCGCACGTCGGCGGAGAGCGCCGCCGAGAGTCCCTCCGCCAGAATCGCCTCCGCCTCGTCGAGCCGCCCGAGCGAGATCAGGAGTCCGGCGCGACGGGTCTGCAGATACCCGGTGACGATCGGGTGTCGACCCCACTCCCCGCCGAGCGACTGCGCCGCCGCCTCGATGAGGCGGAGCCCGGTGTGGAAGTCCCCCCGGCCTTCGTGTGCGAGCGCCGCGGCCTGGACCCCCGAAGAGCCGGCGTGGCGGTTCCCGGTCGCGAAGCCGCGCCGCCACGCCGAAGTGCCGAGCCGAATCGCCTCGTCGAGCGCTCCAACCGCCACCGCGTGGAGCGCCTCGGACTGTTCGACCACCGACATCATGAAGTCGCGCTCCGTCCACTCGCCGTCGAAGGCCGCGCGGGCGCGCGCGCACGCCTCCGCGACCCCGTCGAGATCGCCCGCCGCCGCGGCGCGCATCGACTCGAAGACGGCCAGATGCCCCTCCGCCTGACCGGCTTCGTGCTCGTTCTTCGGACGGGGCTCCGGGCGGGGCGCGACCCGGGCGAGGTCGGCCCAGACCTTCCCCTCCTCGAACCTCGAGGAGAGGTGCTCGACGTAGCCCATCGCGATGCACAGCTCGAGGCTCTTCTCGACCTCGGGGCGCGGGAGCCGGGCGATGGCGCGCCGGATCGCGGCGAGCTGGCCTCGACCGAGCATCAGCGCGAAGCCCGCGGTGAGGATCTCCTGCGCGACGTCGGTGCGGCCCGCGGCGAGCGCGTAGTCCATCCCCTCCTCCACCTCGCCCTCCTCCCCGAACCATCGCGCGGCGGAGACCCGGGCGGCGTCGAGGTCGAAACGGGCGCGGGCGCGCACTCGGAGCAGCTCGGCGAAGAGGTGGTGATAGCGGTACCAGCGACGCTCCCGGTCGAGCGGGAGAACGAAGAGCCCCTTCCGCTCCAGCTCTCTCAGCTCGGGCGCCGTACCGGTCACCCCGGCCGCCTCCGCCACCACGGCGCACACGCGCTCGCACATCCGGTCGAGGATGGAGGTGGCCAGGAGGAAGTCGTGGACCTCGGGCGACCGATCCGCGAGCACCTCGTCGACCAGGTAGTCGACGACGAAGCGGTCGTTCCCGCTGAAGTCGGCGATGAACCCCGCCCGGTCCGCGTCCTCCATCCGCTCGAGCGAGAGCGCCGCGAGCTGCAGTGAAGCCGCCCACCCCTCGGTGCGCTCCGACAGCTGTCCGAGCGCCTCGTGCGAGACGACGACGCCCATCTCCGACAGGTACGCGGCGACCTCTTCGGGTCGGAAGCGCAGGTCGTCCTGGCGGAGCTCGGTCAGCATCCCGCGCGCCCGCAGTCGCCCGAGCGCGAGGGCGGGGTCGCTGCGGGTCAGGAGGAGGAGGCGGAGCGCAGGCGGGGCCTGTTCGATCAGGGTGGCGAGTCCCTCGATCACATCCGGCCGCTCGAGGAGGTGCACGTCGTCGAGGACGAGGACGGTGCGCGGGGTCGCGGGGTCGACGAAGCCGTTCAGCACGGAGACGGCGACCGCCCCGAGGTCGGCCTCCGGCGCCTCCAGCCTCAGTCGCGCCTCCTCGACCGCCTCGGGTGCGACCGAGGCGAGAGCGAAGACGACGTACTCCCAGAAGCGGTGCGGGTCGTCGTCCGCGGCGTCGAGCGAGAGCCAGGCGACGCGGTCCTCGGTCGAGTCGATCCAACGGGTGACGAGCGTCGTCTTCCCGTAGCCCGCTGGCGCCACCACCAGGGTCAACGGGCGCTGGACCGCCTCCGCGACCGTCGCCTCCAGCCGGGGGCGGGGCAGGACCACGGGCCCCGCCGTCGGCGGGAAGAGCTTGGTGGCGAGGAGCGGTGTGGACACGACGGGGAACGGCGAGGTGGAGACGGGTGGGGAGCGATTCCCCCGCGGAGCGGGCGCCGGTCGGGAAGATCCCGTCGGCTCGACGGGCCGGCAACCGGTTGCCCCGGGCGAGAGTACGCGCGACGATGCGCGGAAGTGCCCCACCGTACCCGCCACCCCGCGCGCCCGATGTCCGTCCGCTCCTCCTCCGAGATCCCCCGGGAAGCCGTCGCCGCCGGTCGCGGCACCGAGCGACAGGTGCTGATCGGTCCCGAGACCGGCCCGAACTTCGCGCTCCGCAAGTTCATCATTCAGCCCGGCGGCGGGATGCCGCTCCACACCA
The DNA here is from genome assembly GCA_028280525.1 of Longimicrobiales bacterium. GTDB lineage: Bacteria > Gemmatimonadota > Gemmatimonadetes > Longimicrobiales > Gaopeijiaceae > Gaopeijia. Next base: position 451 of record JANQLR010000273.1, on the reverse strand, counting down.
ACCTCGTCGAACACGAGCAGTACGTTCTGCGCGGCGAGGCGGAGGTGGTCATCGGCGAGGAGCGCCACACGGTGCGCGCGGACGACGTCGTCTGGATCCCCGCCGGCGTCCCGCACAGCTACACCTCGGTGGGCGACGAGCCCTTCGAGTTCCTCTGCACCGTGCCGAACCGGGAGGACCGCATCGACGTGGTGGAGGAGGGATGAGGGCCGGACGCGCCCTCCCGGCCGCCGCGCTGGTGGGCGTCGCCCTCCTCGCAGGGTGCGGCGACCGGCCGACCGAGGAGCAGATCGCCCTCAACCCGCTCTACGCGCCGGACCGGCTTCACACCGAAGCGCCCGCGGAGTTCACCGTCCGTTTCGAGACGACCCGGGGCGACGTCGACCTGCGGATCGTCCGCGAATGGGCCCCACTCGGGGCCGACCGCTTCTACACCCTCGTCACCCACGGC
>JANQLR010000245.1 GCA_028280525.1 Longimicrobiales bacterium | reverse complement strand
CGGTACCGGCTCCCGGCGCTGCAGGTCACGGTGGAGCGGGAGCGGTCGGCGCCGCCGCCGGTCGGGGCGCTCACGATCGATCCGGTGGCCTTCCGTCAGGTGCAGTCGCCGGATGCCTACGCCCTCTTCCGCGATCTGGGCGGGCTCGAGCTGCACGACCAGGGGCAGGGACCCGGGTACGCCTCGAACGTCTCGATGCGCGGCTTCACCTCGGACCACTCCTCGGACGTGCTCCTCGTCATCGACGGCGTGCCGGTGAACCTCCCGGCCCACGGACATGTGGAGGGGTACGCCGACTGGAATGTCCTCATGGGGCAGTCGGTGAGCTCCGCCCGGGTGCTGCACGGGAATGCGAGCCCGCTCTACGGCGACTTCGCCCTCGCCGGGACGGTCGAGGTCTTTACCCGCGCCGACACCGACCGCACCGAGGCGCGCGTCGGCGGCACCTCCTTCGGCGACGCCCGCGGCGCGATGTCGACCGGATTCCGGCGGGAGTCGTCCGGGCTCTTCGTCGGGGCCGAGGGACGGCGCGACGAGGGGTGGCGCCAGGGCGCGGGGTTCTGGCTCGCGAACGGGCTCGTGCGCGGATGGCGGGAGGCGCTTGGGGGGCGGATCGAGGGCGGCCTCTCCCTCTACGCCACCGAGTGGGACTCGCCCGGCTTCGTCTCGATCCCGCAGTTCAACCAGTCCGCCTTCCAGATCCCCTTCGATGCGACGGACGGGGGACGTTCCCGCCGTGCCGTAGCGCACGGACGTTTCGCGCGCGCCTTCGCCAACGGGACGACGCTCCAGACGACCGGGTGGTTCATGGCCTCGGACTACTCCCTCTTCCTCCACATCCCCGGGCACGCGCACGGCGGGCCCGGCACGCCGGTGCAGCAGTCCGGCGAGTGGGACGAGCGGACGGGGGTCGGCGGGCGCGTGGAGGTCGGTCGGGTGACGGGCGGTGGGGACCTCGTCCTCGGCGTTTCGGCCCGTACGGACGACGCCGCCTACCAGCACGCGCAGACGCTCGACCGAGGCGTCGTCAGCCCCGAACTCGATCTCGACGCCGAGTACGCCTCGCAGGCGGCCTACCTGCGCTGGCGCCGCAACGCCGGTCGGCTGGCCGTCGATCTAGGGGCCCGTGTCGACCGGGTCGAACACGCGAGCCGATCCCTCCTGAGAGCGGACGCCGAGCGGCAGTCGTCCGTCAACACCATCGTCCAGCCCAAGGTCGGCCTCGCCTGGCGCGCCTCCGGCGACTGGTCGCTGATCGGGACCTCGGCGCGAGGCTTCCGCTCCCCGGTCGGGATCATCGGCGACCCCTCGCGCGAGCCGTACATCGCCTGGTCCCACGAGGTCGGTGTCCGCCGGGAGGGCCGGCTCTGGAACGCCAAGCTCACCGCCTTCCGGGTCGACGTCTCGAACGAGCGCGTCTTCGACCCGATCACGCAGCGCAGCACCGGGGCGGGCGAGAGCACGCGTCAGGGATTCGACGGCGAACTCCACCTCTCGTTGCCGCGGGGGATCGAGCTCGATCTGGGCGGAAACTGGAACCACGCCCGGCTGAGCGGTGCTTACGTCGACGCGCACGACGACCACCCCCACGAGACCTTCGAGGACCCGACCACCGAGCGCGCGACGCAGGTGGAGGGTGCAAATCGCGTCCCGGGACTCGCCGACTACCGCGCCCACGCGGCGCTCGTGGCGCCGATTCGAGAGGGGCTCGACGGGACGATGCGGCTGCGCGTGGTGGGGCCGCACACCCCGATCGGGGAGCCCGAGGTGCGCACGCAGCCCTTCTCGATCCTCGATCTGGGCGGCTCGCTCTCCCTCGGGGAGGGACGAGCCCTCGACGTGGAGGTCACCAACGTCCTCGGCGTGCGCTTCGTCGAGCTGCGGTCGTCCGGTTTCGTGACGCCCGGGATCCCGCGGGCGCTCCGGGTTCAGATGCGGTGGAGCGACCTGCCCTTCTGAGGCGGGCTCGCCCCCCGCGTCAGCCGTCCGTGATGACCGCCCCGATGCCCTGAATCCGGTAGACCGTCTCCGCCGGGAAGGTCGCCGTCGAGTCGAAGGGCATTCCCTGCTCCTCGGCGCGGTGCGCGGCGGCGGCGAAGGCCTCCTCCGGCGAGAGCTCGAGCTCCTCGACCACGCCCTCGACCACCGCGGTGCGCCCGCGCGCGCTCAGCGGGAAGACGATCACGTCGTCGGCGACCTTCACCTGGATGAGCCCCTCGGGGTGGGCGATGTCCATCCAGCACCCCTTCTTCTCGCAGACCTCCTTCACCTCGCCCTCGATCAGGACGCGCTCGCCGACCCACTCGGTCGGCGCAGCGAGGATCTCGGAGACCGGGGTGACCTCGGAGAGCGTCAGCGGCTCGCCGTAGGGATCACCCTCGAAGGCGGGGGCGGAGGAACAGGCGGCGACGGCGACGAGGGCTGCGAGAGCGGAGAGGCGGTGCACGGTGCACTCCGGTGGGAGGTCTGGGGTCCGATGCGTCGACGGGGCGACGGTCCGTCGGCACCCGAAGATAGTCCGCCCTCCGGGTCAGGCGAGAGGGGCGTCCCCCACATCGATCTCGAGGTGCGGCTCCGCCGCGCCGGGGGCGCTCCGCACCGCCGCGGCCAGGACCATCCTCGGCTCGCCGAGCAGCCACCACCGGAGATGCCACCGCATTCCGGCCACGGGGGTGAGCTGTGCCTCGACCTCCGGCGCCGTCCCCTCGGTGATCTCCGCGCGTCCGTCCACACCGATCCGAAGCGCCACCCGGTGCGGGCCCAGCGCGAGCCCCGTTCCCACCCCCTTCAGGAGCGCCTCCTTGAGCGACCAGTGCAGGAGGAGGTCGAGTTCCTCCTCGCGGGTCGGGCCGCCCGGTCCGATGCGCTCACCCGGGGCCAGGATCCGGTCGGCCAGCTCACGCGGGCGCCGGAGGGCCCGAACGCGCTCGACATCGACGCCGCATGGCGCGCCGTACGCCACGATGCAGGCGATCCGTCCCCGCGCGTGCGAGAGGTTGAAGTCGGGGGGGCGGGGCGCGTCGGGCGACGGGGGGACGAGCTCGGGACGACCGTGCTCCCCCGTGGTGAAGCGCCAGTCGGCGGGGGCGACCGATGGCTCCCGTTCGCTCAGCGTGTGCCGGAGGAGGGCGTGCGCGGTCGCGTACGACTCCCGGTCCTCGGGGTGGCGGTGGCGCGCCCAGCGCTCGCGTTCGTCCGCATCGAGACAGGCGCCGGGGTCGCCCAGCCGCGCGCGCACCTCGGTCGGCGTGAGCGACCAGAGCCGAACGGGGGGCGGGGGCCGGGACATCACCGCGACCTCTCCCGGTCGCCGCGGGCTACGCCGAACGTCTCGACGGCGTGGACGGCTGTGGAGTGGGCCCGACCGGTCGACCCGTCACCCGGTCGACGACCGCCTGCCGCTCCTCCGCGCTCATCTTCGTCCACATGCGAATCTCGCGGAGGGTGCGACCGCACCCCTGACACGTGGCGCCGCTCGGGTCGAGGGCGCACCGGCGCACGCAGGGAGAGGGGACGGGGGAGGACACCGGTCGAATACCGTATCTCGTAGGAGTGGGCGGGAAGGCCCACAGGATACAGTGTCGAGGTGAGTCGCGCCATCTGTTTCATGTCACAAGTCGTCGATCGGGCCGCCCCCTGCGGGCGACCGGTCACTCGCAGGCTCCCACACTCGTCCCTTCACGGCGGCGTGGTGGGCCCCCGCCGGTCCACGTACCCGGATCCGCGAACGGCGTGGGGCCCGCCCGCCCCGCGACCCGGAGCTGCGCCGGGTCGGGAGCGAACGGGCCCCGACGAATCGAACCGCACGAGGAGGAGACCCGTCGCTCAGCGACCGGTCGCCCTCTCGTGAATCACCACGGATTCATCTCGATCTCGGTCGCCATTCCCTCGAGGGTCCGGGCGAGGAGCATCATCCGGTGGGCGTCGCCCCCGATCTCCCCGTCCATGATCCGGTCGTGCATCCGCTGGGCGTTGGCCGCCGCGGAGCGCAGGTCGTCGACCGTCTTGGAGCCGGCCTCGAAGTCGTCGAGGAGGGTGTACATCTCGTGCGCGGTCTCGTTCAGGATCCGCTTGTGCCGGACCATCTGGTCGAGGTAGGCCCGGGCGACGTGCGCATTCGCCGGCATCTCCATCCTCGGCTGCATCTGCGCGTTGAACTCCTCGAGCATCACCGACTCGGCCGCGGCGATCTCCGCCTCGGAGAGGTGCTCCGACGGCACGAGCTTGAAGACGTCGATGCCGCGGCTGATCTCGGCGCCGTAGACGCGCCCGTTGTACCAGTACGTCGACCAGTAGCCGCCGGTGTAGAGCTGCTCGTCCGAGAGCGGACCGCGGTCGAAGTAGCCGATTTCGAAGGCGTTCTCCGGATCGGTGAAGTCCATGAGCGAGATCCCGCCCTGGTACCAGGCCTGGACCTTGATGTCGCGACCCGGCACGGGGATCAGCGACCCGTTGTGCGCCACGCAGTTCTCGGTGTCGCTCGAGGGGACCGGGATCTTGTAGTAGCCGGCGAGCTCCATCTCGTTGCCGCTCCGGCGGAAGATGGCGTTCGCGCCCCAGGTGGCGGGGTCGGTGCCGCGGCAGCGCGGGGCGGAGCCGCCCCCCCACTCGTCGGTGAAGACGACGGTCGAGCCGTCGTTCGAGAAGGTCGCCGAGTGCCAGTAGGCGAAGTTCGGGTCGAAGACCTCGCCGACGCGGACCGGGTTGGCCGGATCGGAGATGTCGAGGAGGATCCCGTTCCCCGAGCACGCACCCGCCGCCATCCCGATCGCCGGGTAGGCGGTGATGTCGTGGCACTGGTTCGTGGTCCGCGTGTTCTGCGCGCCCGGCTGCGACACGCCGCCCCCGTAGAGACCGGCGATGTTGCCCTCCTCGTCGGCGAAGATGCGCGGCATGTTCACGATCTCGGCGGCCGCCGGGTTCGCGAGCGGCACGCGCACGACCTCGATGCGGAAGTACGAGGTGTTGGGGTCCTCGTCCGGAGAGGCGGAGGAGCATCCGGGGAGCTCCTCACCGGGGCGGGGCGAGTTCGTCCCCTGGATGTAGACGTAGAGGTTCTCCGGGTCGTTCGGATCCTCGACGATCGTGTGGGTGTGCGACCCGCGGCACGCCTGCACCGCCGCCACCTGACGGGGCGAGGTCAGATCGGACATGTCGAAGATCCGAATCCCGCGCAGGCGCTCTTCGGAGACCGCCTCCTCGACCCCGCCGACGCCGCAGTCGAGGCGACCGCGCGTCTCCTGGGCGGACATGACGACGAGGTCGCCGTAGACCGAGACGTCGCCCTGACCGCCGGGGCAGACCACCGAGACGATGAGCTGGGGGTCGGCCGGCGAGGAGATGTCGTAGACCTGGAAGCCGTGGTAGTTGCCCTGGTACATCAGGTCGCCGTGGAAGGCGAGGTCGGTGTTGCTGAAACGACCATCACCCGGCGTCTCTGGGTTGAAGAAGCCCTCGGCCCGCGTCAGCGACGCCAGCTTCTCCATTCCCGAGATCGCCTCACCGGCGTCCCGCCACCCGGCGGCGAGGCCGATGCGCGGGTCGTTCGGATCCCACTCCAGCCGAGGCGGTGCCATCTCGTCCATCGCCTCCTGCGCGACCACGGGAGCGGCGTCCCCGGCGAGCATCCCCCACGCCGCCACGGCGAGGGCGGGGACCAGAGCCCGCGACCCGAGCGGCCCGCGGCCAGAGGCACGGCGGCCGACTCGGCCCGACACGGGGGCCGCGCAACGCGCCTCCCCGATTCCAACGACGGTCTCGAACGATTGCATCTCGGTCTTCACCTGCGTGTTCAAAGTGTGAACTCCGTCCCGGTCGCTCAGCGCGCTCCGGGCTCCATCCGCGCCTCCAGCATCGCGCGCATGCGGGCGACCTCCGCCCGCTGATCCGCGTCGACGTGGGAGGCGAACTGAAAGATCTCCGACTCCTGCCCCGCGCCATCCGCGGCGAAGAGGGCGTCGACCATGACGATCGCCCCCTCGTGGTGTCGGATCATGTACTCCAGGAAGAGACGATCGAACTCCTCCCCCTCCGCCTCGGCGAGCTGCCGCAGCTCCTCCGGGGTGAGCATCCCCGGCATCATCTCCATCCCGTCGCCGTGGCCCATCGCGGCGTGGTCGTCGCCTCCTCCGGCCATCGCGTGGTCGCCGGCGTGCATCCCACCGTGGTCCATCGCCGGCATCGTCCCGGCGCGCACCCGCTCGAGGGAGGCGAGCACGGTGTCCGGCTCGGTGAAGAGGGCGGAGGCCGGGACCTCGGCGCCCCGGTCGGCGAGCCAGCGGCGCATCAGGGCAATCTCGTCGCGCTGGGAGATCTCCATGCGGAGGGCGACGCGGCGGATGTCGCCGTCCCGGCTCTTCTCCCGCACGAGCTGGGTCATCTGCAGCGCCTGCGCGTGGTGCGGAATCATCCCCTGCATGAAGCGCGCGTCCTCTTCCACCCAGTTCACGCCGCCCAGCTCGGAGAGGTTCTGGGCTTCGATCCGCGTCGAGGCCTCCCCCGGGGCGCCGGCCTGAACGGTGACCGGGGTGCGCGTCGGCGGCGTCTGCGCGGCCGCCCCGGTCGACAGGGCGAGGAGGGCGGCGAAGGTGAGGACGGCGACGGATTGGGGACGGATCGAGCGCATGTGCGTCGGGTCGGGTGGACGGTCGGGGGATGACGAGTCCGGTACCAGCGCGTGAGGCGGGCGGTTCCGGACTCGGCCCGGGAGTCTAGGAGAGCGCGCCCGCTCCCGCGACCCGTCGTGCTTTCCCCGGCGCCACCCCAGACCTAAACTACGCTGCCTATTCGTGTTTGCTGGACCGCGGGGCCGGTTTCCAAACGGAAACGCCCCGGTGTCACCGGAGATCGAATCGTGCGTGCAGCACCCCCCCGACGCCCGACCCGTTCGGGTCGCGTCGCCCTCACGGCGCTCGCCGTCCTCCTCGCCCTCCCCGCGATCGCCGCGGCGCAACCGGTCGCACGCGCCGGCTTCGTGGACGACGGCTCCTTCACCCTGCCCGGGTGGACGGGGCCGGAGGGGTCGGGACCCGAGATCGCCCGGGGGATCGCGCTGGGGCCCGACGGGACCGTTCACGTCCTCGGCGAGCAGAACGGGGTCTTCGTCTACGACCGGTCGGGGAGCTTCCTCCGCCGGTATGGCGCCGAGTCGATCGACCGTCTGGAGGCGATCACGATCGACGGGGAGGGGAACGCCTACCTCCTCGACGCCGGGGCCCGCACCGTCCGCATCTTCGGCCCCGACGGGGAGTTGCGGCACCAGGCCGGATACCGTGGCGACGGCACCGGGTCGCTCGACGAACCCGTCGACCTCGCGGTCGACCCCGACGGGCGTCTCTACGTCCTCGACCGCGACCGGAAGCAGGTGCAGCTCTACTCCCGGGACGGCACCGCCATTCACACCTTCGTCCTCCCGCCGGACGCCGGCGACCCACGCGCGATCGCCGTCGGGGTGAATGGCGAGATGTTCATCGCGGACCGGCGACAGAACACCGCCGTCGTCACCCTCCCGCCGCTGACCGAGGCGCTCGTCTACGATGGGCAGCCGCTGCAGAGCGGTCGTCTGCTCCTTCGCGGTGCCGATCTGCGGAACCCCGTCGCCCTCGCCACCACCGCGACCGGCACCGTGGTCGTGGCGAACGAGAGCGACGGCGTGCTCTGGACGGCGGACGCGGCCGGCGGGCCGCCCGTCGGGACGAACGACCGCCTGTACGGGGGGAAGGGGACGGGGCGCGGGTCCTTCGAGACGCTCGTCGACGTCGCAGTCGCCGGGAGCGACGAGCTCCTCGTTCTGGACCGCGGTGCGCGAAAGGTCGAGCGGGTCCGCCTCCTGCTGGAGGGCGACCGGGAGCCGCTCGAGGTGCTCGACTATCCCGTCGTGGTCCAGCGGATCGCGCCGGGAATCGCGGGCGCCATCCTGGCGACGGCGCCCACGGGGCGGGGAAGTGCCTGGTTCGCCACGGCCAACTCCGAGGGGAACGGCCTGCAGATCCTCGAGGCGGAGATGCGCCCGGCGGAGGGGGTAGGCGGCGAGACGCTCCGCGTGCCCGGAGGCGCCGCGGGCGGCGTCTCGTGGAGCTTCGCTACGCAGGTCGAGCGCGCCACCGACGTCGCCCTGAACGACACCCTCGCCGTCGTGGCCGAGGAGCGTCGGCACCGCTTCCACGTCTTCGATCTCCGCACCGGAGAGTCGATCGGGACCTTTGGCGACAACTACCGCGACGAGCGGCGGCTCCGGGATCCGGCTTCGGTCGCCCTCTTCGCCGACGGCCGGGTCGCGGTCGCCGATCGGGGCAACGACCGCATCGCCGTCTTCTCGCCCGACCTCGCCACCCTCCTCGGCACCTATCCCTTCCCGGATGTGCGCGGGGTGCGGCTGACGCCGGACGACCGCCTCTTCGCCTGGGACGACGAGGGCTTCCTGGCCGGGGAAGTCCCGCTCGCCGGCGGGTCGATGATCCCGCTCCCCGCGCCGGTCGCGATCGGCGGGATCGGGTCGCTCGACTTCGATGGAAACGGCAACCTGTACGTCGTGCAGAAGAATGTGGCCCGCGTGGCGATCATGGATGCGCGCCAGCAGGAACTCCTCGCCCGGATCGGGGCCGAGTCGGCGATGCCGCGCGCCGACCGCATCTCCCTGGACGAGGAGGGGAATCTCTTCCTCACCGAGCTGCGCCCCGGCGCCGCCACCGCCTTCCACTGGGGGATCGACATCCCCGCGCTGGAGGGGATGAACGCGACGTGGACGGCCCAGGCTGCGCGCCTCCGCTGGACCCCGGTCGAGGGCACCTTCGTCACCGGCTATCGAGTCGAAGGGTCGGATGCCGAGGACGGCCCGTACGAGACGATGCTCGAGGTCGACGAGGCCGAGTTCGAGGCGAGCGCCGGAGGCCCGGGGTGGCTCCGCGTCGCGCCGCTCACCCTGACCGGTTCGACCGGTGACCCCTCCGAGCCGATCCCGCTCCACCACCTCGCCGCCCTCGCCGACTTCGGGAACGGGGAGTGGGAGGGTGCGCTCACCTCGACGACGGCGGCGTGGGAGACGATCGGCTCGGGCGCGGTCGAGGCCGACCCCGAGCTCGGCGATCTCCTCGGCTGGGCCGGGTTCTACTCCGCCTCGGAGCTCGAGCGGCACGCCGAGGTCCTCGAGTGGCACGATGCGCTCGGCGGGGAGATCCTCGCCGACCAGGCCTTCGAGCACCTCTCCCGGCTGTCGGCCGCGCACACCGGCCTGCGGCAGGACGACCGCGCAGTGGTCCGGGCCAAGGAGGCGCTGCGCGTTGCGCGGCTCGCCCGTCCGCGCCCGCCCGCCGAGCGCCTCGTCGACCTGCACCGCGCCGTCTACGAGGGTGGGCTGACCACCGCGAACTGGGCCGACGTCGCCTCCTCCGGGGAGGCGCTCATCCAGGCCGCGCCGCTCGAGGCGACCGGCGCCTTCCTCGCCTCGCTCGCGCGGGCGCACTACGAGACCGGTGACATGGCCCGGAGCGCCGACCTCGTGCAGATCGCCCTCGAGGACCCCGAGGTCGACCCCGCCGCGCGGCGCGAACTCTCCGTCCTCGCCTTCATGGCCGCCGCAGGTGCCGGAGAGGTCGACACCGCGCTCGGCTACGTCGAGGAGATCGGCGAGTCGATCCCGATCGGCCTCTTCACCGACTTCCAGCTCGCCCTCGCGCAGCTCCGGCTCGAGACCGGAGAGGTGTCCGAGAGTCGGGCCGAGCTCCTCTTCCTCTTCGGCGACGCGGTTCCGGCCGAGCCGCTCCTGCGGCCGCGCTTCGGGGAGACCGTCCTCGGGATCTACGGGGCGATGGTGCAGGAGGAGGGGCCGCGCGATCCGGAGGCGATGGCGACTTCGGAGACCGAGGGCGGGGCGGGCGCGGAGGCCGTGGAGACCCCGAACGCCGCCGCCGGCGACGCGGGAGCGGACGCCGATGCCGCGCGAGACGACACCACCACCGACGCGGAGGGCGGGGCCGTCGACCCGGCCGGGGCCGCCGCCGACTCGCTCGCCGCAGACGCTCAGGCCGCGCCGGAGCCCGACTGGCCGCCCGTCCTCGTTACCGCCGACGACTTCCTCGCCGCCCTCGCCACCCGCATGCCGACCGGCGCGGAGGAGATGTGGGCGGGTGTCGAGGCGCGCGCCGACACCGTCGCCCTCCGCACCGACACCGAGCTCAAGATCGGCGCGGGGCTCCAGCACGTCCGCGACGGCCTCTTCCGCGACGCCCTCGGCTTCTTCTCCGAGGAGATCCCGCTCCTCACGGACGCGCAGAAGCTGATCGCCGCGCAGGCCCACGCCTGGGCGCTCTACTCGCTCGGCGAGGAGGACGAGGCGGACGACGCCTTCCGCGTCGTGTTCGACATCGACGAGGACTTCGATCTGGACGAGAACGTCGCGGCCTTCGAGGCGCTCTTCGGCTTCTCGATCTTCACCGAGGAGCAGCTGGCTCACTTCCGCCGGGTCGGCCCCATCCTGTAGAGGCACACGTGGCACGAAAGAAGCGCTCCCTGATCCGGGAGCTCCAGCGTCGAAAGGTCTTCAAGGCGGTCGCCTCCTGGGGCGGCTCCGCGGGTGCCCTCTTCGGGATGCTCGAGGTCTTTGGGCTCGGCGTCGGGCTGAGCGAGGGCGTGCAGGGGCTCATCATGGGCCTCTACATCCTGGTCGGGCTCCCGGCGGCGATCTTCTTCTCGTGGACCTTCGAGGAGGGCGAGGACGGCGAGCTCGACGTCACCGACGAGGTCGATGCCGAGCAGGGGAGGGGTGCCCGCGCCGGGACCGACTCCGGGAGCGGCGTCGGCTGGATGATCGCCTCGGGGGTCCTCGTGGGCGGGCTCGCGGTCGCGCTCCTCGATCCCGGGGGCGTGGTCACCCGCACCCTCGATCCGTACAAGGGGATCTTCTTCCGCGGCGTCACCGTGGACGACGTGACGGGCCCGATCGTCGAGGGTGGGATCACGGTGGAGGGCGACATCGAGCTCGTCCTCACCGGCGCCGTCGACCCCATGACGGCCTCCTCCGAGACCGTACGCCTCCTCGACGCCGACGGCGAACCCGTCGCGGCGCCCGTCTCCGTCGAGGACTCCGGGGATCGGGTGCGCATCGACCCCCGCGCCCCGCTCGCCTACGGCTCGGAGTACCGCCTCGTGGTCGAGGGGCTCGAGGGCGACGACGGGCTCGCCGTCTGGGACGCCGACAAGACCGGCCCCGGGGCCGAGCTCCTGTTCCGCACCCAGCCCGTCCCCGCGGACGGCGTGCACCCGCGCGCGACGCTCGCCGGCGACTTCGACTCCGAGCGCGTCTCGGCGCAGGGCCCGATCCCCGTCGAGTTCGACGAGGAGCTCGACCCCTCGACGCTCGAGTCGGGGATCCGGCTCACCACGCAGGCCGGGGAGCCCGTCGACGTCCGACTCCTCCTCTCCTCCGACAGCCGCGAGGTCAGCGTCGAGCCGACCGCCTCGCTGGACCGGGGCGGGCGCTACGTCGTCGTCGTCGACTCGACGCTCCTCGCCTCGACCGGCCTCGCCGCGACCCCCGCCGAACTCGCCTTCCGCGTCGTGCCGCGTGCGACCGTCAGTCGCCCCGCGACGCAGACCCCGACCCCGGCGCCCGCGCGCGCGACCGGCCCCGGCCGGCTGACGCTGACCATCTCCCCGGCCGAGGCCGCCGACTTCGTGCGGGTGGAGGTGGACGGATCGCCGACCGCCCTCCCGATCTCCGGGCTCAGCCTCACCGAGGAGGAGCCGCACCGGATCGTCGTCCTCGGCGTCCCCGATCGCTCGTCGTACTCGATCCCCGTCTTCGAACGAACCGTCACGCCGACGCCCGGCCAGCGCGTCACCCTCAACGCCGAGATCACCCCCTTCGGCTCGATCGACGTGAACTCCGAGCCGTCGGGGATCCTCTTCATCGACGGGCGGGAGGTCGGTCCGACCCCCGTGGTCGGGTATGCCGTCCCCGCCGGGGTGACGATCGACCTCGAGATCCGGCCCACCGAGGCCGACGCCGAGCGCTACGACGTCTTCACCGGCGCCACCCGCGTCGAGCCGCTGCAGTGGAGGTCGCTCCCGCGGATCGAGCTCCCGCCGAAGGGCGCCGGCCCCGGAACGCGGTGAGCCGACACTCGAAGGAGTGGACGGGCGGGGCGTACTCGCTCTTCATCTTCGTACTGTGCATCGTCGTGCTGGGTGTACTGACCGTGGACGCCACCACCGACCTCGACTCCGAGACGCGCATCCTCCTCGCGCGCTTCGACCTGGTCGTCTCCTTCATCTTCCTCTTCGACTT
>JANQLR010000199.1 GCA_028280525.1 Longimicrobiales bacterium | reverse complement strand
CGTCGATGGCGTCGGCTTCCAGCGGAATGTGAGGGCGGGGGGACAGTTCTTCTCACAGGCGAACGATCTGGAGCAGACATCGCTCCGACTCACGAACAGCGTCGACATCCAGGTCGGGGACGACGTTCTCACTCTCGGAGTCTCCGGGGCGTGGCTCGGCGTGCGGAACGAGTTCCTGCCCGCGGCGGACGGCGAGTGGTTCTTCGCATCGCTGACCGATCTCCGCGACAACGCGCCCTTCCGCTTCCAGCGCACCGTCCTCGCCCCCGGGGAGTCCGACGCCATCGACTTTTCGGTCGCGGAGGCGGGCGCCTTCGTCCAGCGCCAGATCAACTCGGGGAAGGGGCTGACCATGCATCTGGGAGTCCGGGTCGATTTCCCCTTCGTCTTCGGGCGGCCCGGTCGAAACGTCGAACTCGAAGGGTTTTACGGGATCGACAGCTCCGATCTGCCGAGCGGCAATATCCTGATTTCGCCTCGCTTCGGGTTCAACTGGCAGAGCGATGGGGAGCGGAAGACGCAGGTGCGGAGTGGTGGAGGACTCTTCTCCGGACAGATCCCCTATGTCTGGCTTTCGAACGCCTTCCACGACAATGGGCTCCGGTCCGTCGTGCAGTTCTGCGAGAACCGCCTCACCGATGACCCGCGGCCCGGGGCCGTGTCGCCGGCACTTCGTTTCGGCAGCTTTCCGTCCGGCTGTATCGGGAGGAACGATGAGGTGGTGCCCTTCAACACCGTCCGGAACGCCGTCGTCTTCGATCCGACCTTCCGCTATCCCCAGGATCTCCGCTTCTCGGTCGTGGTGGATCAGGAGCTGACGGACCGCACCGTCTCCTCCTTCGGGCTCCTCTTCAACACCGCCTTCAATCAGGTGGGGATCGAGGACCTGAACCTCGCCGCGGGGGCGCCCGCCGATGGGAGGCTGAGCGCGCTGGGTGGGGTCGACCGGCGGTACTACGGCCGCGTGTCGGACGAGTACGACCACATCCTCAGGATCACGAACCAGGGCCAGAACATCGCGCTCGCGGCGACGGCGGAACTCCGTGGAGGGATCGGGGAGCGCTTCGCCTATCGGCTGGGGTACTCTCTCACGCGGAGCTGGGATCGGACGAGTCTGGTGCACACCGACATGATTTCGAACATCGGGAACACCCCGGTGGTGAGCGATATCGATCGACCCCCACTCGAGACATCGAACTTCGACCGACCCCACAAGTTCATCGCCTCGATCTTCGGCGCACCGATCCCCGCCCTCCCGAACACCGAGTTCTCGCTCCTCTACTCGGGCCAGTCCGGGCTCCCCTTCAGCTACGTCTACTTCGGCGATGTGAATGGCGACGGCTACCCCGGGATCGGCGGAGCCTTCGATCGCAACAACGATCCGGTGCATATCCCGGAGCTCTTTCCTCCGCCTCCCGTCAGCTTCCTGACGAGGGCGCTGCTGGAATCGGCGCTCGAGAACGACGCCTGTCTCTCCCAGTACGCCCCGGGGGAGATCGTGGATCGGAACGCCTGCCGCGCCCCCTTCGAACACCGGCTCGATCTCCGCGTCACGCACGGGTTCGAGGTGGGTGGACGGGATGTTCGTCTGGAGGCGGATCTCCTCAACCTCCTCAGCCTGTTCGATCCGTCTTGGGGACAGGTGCAACGGACCTCTCCACTCGTTCCCCTTCTGGAGCTGTGTCAGTTCGGCTGCCAGGATCCCTTTGCCCCCATCGCGAGGTGGGGGAGCGGCGTGCTGCCGCAGCGCGACGAGGAGGGTCGACTTCTCCCCTCGGATCCGTGGGTGCCGGTGGTGCCCGAATCGCAGTGGCGCATGCAGATCGGAGCGCGGGTGACCTTCGGGGGGTAGACTCCCGGTCTGCACTTCGAGGCACCTGTCGACATCGCTGATTCGTGGAACACCACCCGATCTCCTCCGCCCTGGCCGCTCCCGAGGTCTGGCGCCTCTACCAGGGCGAGCGACCGGTCGGCTTCGCCAAGCGCATCGGTTCGAGCCTGATGTGGTCGAAGACCGCGGCCGCCTACTCCGGGAAGGTGATCCCGCACAACGTCCAGCTGCGTGCTCTACCGCTCCGGACGCGATCCGGTACCCCGATCTTCCACGGGGACGTGATCAGCCCCCCCGGGGAGGCCGCCGATCGATACCTCGTACTGGGCGTCGGGGAGGAGCTCCTCTTCGCCCCCGCAGGGTCTGCGAGGTTCGCGCCGAGGGAGGCGTCGCCCTTCCTGAAGCGTCGGCACGTCGTCCGACACGGCAACGTTCTCGAGTCGGTCTACCTGAGTCGACCCTTCGACGCGGCGCTGCGGGCATACGCGGCGCGGGAGTTCCGTTCGGGGCGGCTCTCGTGGATCCTCTCGTCCTCGATCTTCCTCGGGTGCCTCCTCGCCGGGGCGCTCCAGTGGAGCCTCCTGGGCGGTGTGGGGCCGATCCGTGCGGCGATCGGGGGGCTGATCGGTGGATGGGGCTTCTTCTTCGGGTGGAAGCGCTTCTTCCCGAAGAGCTTCCGCAGATCGACCACGGGTCGCGTCGCGGAGGGGGGTGTGTGGCGGACCGGGTGGCTCTTCAGTGTCCTCTACGGGGCAGCAGGCGTGCTCGGGCTCCCCGGCGTTGCCTCTTCGATGGGCGGGATCCTGGCGGGGTTGCTCGCGGCGGCGGTCTTCGGCGGTGGACTCGGGATGGTGGCAGGCGTGCTCGCCGCCGACACGCTGACCCGCCGCGAGGACGAACAGCTGGGGTTCTCCAGCGAGAGTCGCACCTTCCTCGACATCCCGACCCCCTTCCTCCGCTTCCCCACGGAGGGCCCGGCGAGCCCTACAGCTCTCCCGACCGCACCACCTTCGACCTCCGCTTCCGCCACGTCTCCGGGAGGAAGAGGAGGAGCACGGTGAAGATCTCGAGTCGCCCGACCAGCATCAGGAAGCAGAGCACGCCGAGCTGCAGCGGGTTCATCCACCCGTAGTTGTCCGTGGCGCCCACGTCGCCGAAGCCCGGGCCGATGTTGCCGACGCTCGCCAGGCTCGCCGTGATCGAGGTCAGCAGATCCGCGCCGAGCGCCGCCATCGCGAGCGCCCCGGCAAGCGAGAGAATCAGGTAAAGGAGGAGGAAGCCGACGACGTTGCTCATGACGTCTTCGGAGACGACGTGCCGGCCCATTCGGGAGATGAAGACGGCGCGGGGGTGCAGGTGTTTGCGCAACTCCATCCCGGTGCGCTTGATCAGGAGGTAGACGCGGACCGCCTTCACCCCGCCCCCGGTCGACCCGGCCATCCCGCCGAGGAACATGAGGAGGAAGAGGAGCCCCTGAGCGGCGGGGACCCACCGCTCGAAGTCGGCGGAGACGAAGCCGGTGGTGGTGGCGATCGAGACGGCCTGGAAGACGCCCTCGGTGAGCGACTGGCCGAGGCCGACCCCCTCCGGGCCGCCGGATATCGCGCTCCACCGCACGAGGGTGAGGAGCAGTCCGAACCCGAGCACCACCTTGGTGAAGAAGCGCCACTCGACGTCGGCCCGGTACGCGAGCCTCCCCGTCGCCGCCCGGAAGTGCAGGGCGAAGTTGACCCCGGCCAGATACATGAAGACGATCGTCACCCATTGGATGAAGGGGGAGTCGAAGGCGGCGACCGAGGCGTTCTTCGTGGAGAAGCCGCCGGTGGCCAGCGTGGAGAAGGCGTGGTTGATCGCGTCGAAGAGCCCCATCCCCCCCATCAGGTAGAGGAGCGTCTGCGCGAGCGTCAGCCCGAAGTAGACGAGCCAGAGGAGCTTGGCCGTCTGGGCGATCCGCGGACGCAGGCGCTCGGGGGTGGGCCCGGGCACCTCCGCGCGGAAGAGCTGCATCCCGCCGACGCCGAGGTAGGGGAGGACGGCGATGGCGAGGACGATGATCCCCATCCCGCCGAGCCAGTGGGTCAGCGAGCGCCAGAGGAGGATCCCGTGGGGGAGTGCCTCGATGTCCGAGAAGACGGTCGCTCCGGTCGTCGTGAAGCCGGAGATCGACTCGAAGATCGAGGCGGAGAGCGGTGCCGTCTGCGTGAACCAGAAGGGCAGGGCGCCCACGAGTCCGGTCCCGAGCCAGGCGAAGGTGACGATCGCATACCCTTCGCGGGGCGTGATCTCCCCTTCCAGCGACGTCGCGATGTGGAACCACCCGGCGGTCGGGACGACGATCAGCATCGCCATGAAGAAGGCGAGGGCGTCGCCGTCTCCATAGGCGAGCGACACGCCCAGCGGCGCCAGCATGGACAGCCCCACGAAGACGAGGAGGAGCGAGACGACGTGGACGACGTGGGAGAGGGACATCCGGGACCTGTTCGCGCTGCGGCGTGAGCCCTAGCGGTGGAAGAGCTTCTCGACCCCGCTGATGGCGTCCGGGAGGGCGAAGACGATGACTTCGTCCCCGGGTTTCACCTCATCGACGCCTCGCGGCAGGATGACCTGCTCCCCGCGGACGATCGCCCCGATGACCGCCCCCCGAGGGAACTCGAGGTCGGCGATCTTCTGCTCGGCGATCGGACAGGCGACGGAGACGTTGAACTCGATCGCCTCCGCCTCGTTCCCCCGCAGCGATGCGACGGTCATCACCCGCCCCCGACGGATGTAGCGCAGGATCGCGTTGACGGTGGCCATGCGCGGCGACACCGAGGCGTCGATTCCGACCTTCGGCACGATCGGGAGGTAGTCGAACTTGTGGATCAGGCTGACGACCTTCCGCGCCCCCACCGACTTGGCGAGGAGGGAGGAGAGCATGTTCGTCTCGTCGTGCCCGGTCGAGGCGACGAAGCCGTCGATCCCCGCGACCCCCTCCATCTCGAGGAGCTCGAGGTCGGTCGCGTCGGCGTGCAGGACGAGCGACTTGGGGAGCTTCTCGGCGAGTTCGAGGCAGCGCTGGCGGTCGTTGTCGAGGATGGTGCACTCGACGTCGTGATTCTCCAGGAGCTCCGCGAGGTACTCCGCCTCGGCACTCCCTCCGGCCAGCATCACCCGCTTCAGCTTGAAACGCTCCCACCCGGCCAGTCGCGGGATCTCGACCGCGTCCTCGGTGGGGGCGAGGAGGTAGAGCTGGTCCCCGACCCGAACCTCGTCGGTCCCGCGCGGGATCATCGTGACCCCGTCGCGCACGATCGCCACCGTCACGTAGTGGTCCTCGCCGAGGACGGCCGCGATCTCCTCGAGGGTCCGGTCGGCGACCGGCGCGCCCTCCCTCACCCGGATGCCGAGGAGCTGCACCCGGCCATCGGCGAACTGGGCGACGTCGGTGGCTGCCGCGCTCTGCAGGAGCTGGAAGGTCTCCCACGCGCACTCGCGTTCGGGGTTGATGAGGAGGTCGATCCCCATCGCCTCGCCGGAGAGGACCGATCCCTGTGCGTAGTACTCGGGATTGGAGATCCGTGCCGCCGTGTACTCGACCCCCATCCGGCTGCCGGCCAGACAGGAGATCAGGTTGACCTCGTCCAGGGAGGTCACGGCCAGGAGGAGCTTCGCGCCCTTGGCGCCGGCCTGCTCGAGCACGGGGAGGGAGGCGCCGTTCCCGACGATCGTGAGAACGTCGAGCTGCTGGGAGGCGAACTCGGCTCGCTCCGGATCGGCTTCGATCAGAACGACGTCCTGGTTCTCCTCGGACAGGCGCTTCGCGAGGTGAAATCCGACCTCGCCAGCGCCGACGATGAGCACATTCATGATGGCGAAAGCTGACGGAGCGCCCCGCGGGTGTAAAGCGAAAGCGGCGGGCGTCCGCGTGGGGCGGATCCAGGTTGCGCAGGACCGGGCGGGACGACAGCTTCGCCGGCCTCACACCCCTTCCCGGATGGTCCGAACCGATGCGCAGACTCCGCTCCCTCCTCCTCGCTCTCATCGCGCTTCAGGCACCCCTCGCCTCGCCGGTCCTGGCGCAGGACGCCCGCCTTCCGGTCGACACGATCGTCACCACCTCGCACGAGGTGACGATCCGCGGGGAGCGGGTCGCCTACGACGCCCACACCGGGTTCATGCCGGTGATCGACGCGGACGGCGAGACGACGGCGGCGCTGCACTTCACCTTCTACGAGCGCACCGACCTTCCCGAGAGCGAGATGCGCCCGCTGACCTTCTCCTTCAACGGAGGCCCGGGGTCGGGTTCGCTCTGGATGCACCTGGGCTACACCGGTCCGCGCCAGCTGCGGATCGATGACGAGGGGTATCCCGTCATGCCGTACGGGGTGCGCGACAACCCTCACTCGATCCTGGACGTCACCGACATCGTCTTCGTGAACCCGGTCAACGTCGGGTATTCGCGGATGCTCCCGGGGGCCGACCGCACCGACTTCTTCGGCGTGAACGAGGACATCCGCTACCTCTCCGACTGGATCCGCCTCTTCGTGACGCGGATGGAGCGCTGGCCGAATCCGAAGTTCCTGATCGGCGAGTCGTACGGTACGACCCGCGTCTCCGGCCTCGCCCGGGAGCTGCAGGGGAGCGAGTGGATGTACCTGAACGGCGTCGTCCTCGTCTCACCGACCGGCCTCGGCGTGCAGCGGGGCGGTCCGGTCGACGACGCGCTCGCCCTGCCGAACTACACCGCCACCGCCTGGTACCATGACGCTCTCGAGCCGTCGCTCCAGAGCCGCGACCTGGAGGAAATCCTCCCGGAGGTGGAGGCGTGGACGCTCGACACCCTCCTTCCCGCGCTGGCGAAGGGGGGATCGCTCGAGGAGAGCGAGCGGCAGTCGATCGCCGAGGAGTTCGGACGCTGGTCCGGGACGGACCCGCAGTGGGTGATGGACCACAACCTCCGGCCGAGCGTCGGACAGTTCCGGAAGGAGCTCCTCCGGGACCGGGGGATGACGGTCGGGCGACTCGACGCCCGCTACCAGGGCCTCGACGGGATGAACGCGGGGCAGGGGTACGACTACGACCCGGCGCTCTCCGCCTGGAACCACGCCTTCAGCCCCGCGATCAACGAGTACATGCGGAGTGAGCTCGGCCTCTCGGTCGACCTGCAGTACTACCTCTTCGGGCCGGTCGGACCGTGGAACCGCTCGGGCGACGACACCGGGGAGAACCTCCGTCGCGCGATGGCCGAGAACCCGTACCTGCACCTCTTCGTCCAGGCCGGCTACTACGACGGCGGCACGGACTACTTCTCCGCGAAGTACACGATGTGGAATCTCGACGAGCGCGGAGCCCTGCAGGACCGGATGTGGTTCAAGGGCTACCGGTCGGGGCACATGATGTACCTCCGGATGGAGGACCTGGAGAGCTCCAATCAGGACATCCGGGACTTCATCTCGTGGTCGATGGAGCGAGCGGAGACGCCGGCGGGATACGGGATCGGCGGGGAGCGCTGACGAGATGGGTCGGCTCCAGCCGTCGCTCCGTCTACTCCTGACCCTTGCCGTCGCCGCGGCGCCCTGCACCCTCGTCGCGCAGCAGGAGGAGGAGCGACTCCCCCTCTACCGCGCAGGGCTCGGAACGCTCGACCGCGCGGTCGCCACGACGATCCCCCGGGCGCAGGCGTACTTCCGCCAGGGGCTTCAGCTCATGTACGCCTTTGCGACCGACGAGGGGCGACGGTCGTTCGAAGAGGCCTCGCGAGAGGATCCCTCCTGCGCAATGTGCGCGTGGGGCGAGGCGTGGGGGTGGGGACCGTATCTGAACGGGCCGATGCGCCCCTCGGAGGAACCGGCGGCGCACGAGGCGGCGACTCGCGCGCTCCGGCTGACCGAAGCGCCGGGAGCGGTGCGGCCGGTCGAGCGCGCTCTGATCGAGGCGATGCAGCACCGCTACGCGGCCACGGAGGAGGAGGCCGAGGAGGGTCGCCGTGAGCGCGACCAGGCGTACGCGGATGCGATGGCCGGCGTGTACGCGGAGTTCCCGGACGACCTCGAGGTCGGAACGCTGTACGGGGAGGCGCTCATGCTGCTCGAGCCGCGTCGGGGTACCTGGCCCCTCGACAAGCCGTCGGTCCAGCTGATCCACCGGACGCTCGAGGAGGTCCTCGCCCGCGATCTGACGCACCCGGGGGCCTGCCATCTCTACATCCACGCGACCGAGTCGACGCCGAACGCCTTCCTCGCCGAGCCGTGCGCGGATCTCCTGGGGAACAGCATCCCCGGCGCGAGCCACATCAACCACATGCCTTCGCACACCTACAACCGGGTCGGCCGCTGGGCCGATGCGGTCCGCGCGAATCAGCAGGCGTGGCATTCGGACCAGAAGGCGGAGATCGGGGAGGGCTTCGCGATCTACCCGTCGCACAACCTGCACATGCTCCTCTTCGCCGGGTCGATGGCCGGGCAGAGCGCGGTGTCGATTCAGGCCGGGAAGGACTATGCGAAGCTGATCGACGGCGGCCAGTTCTATCACGCCCTCACCCTCCTCCGCTTCGGGCGCTTCGACGAGGTGCTCGAGATCGACGAAGCACCGGAGAACCCGGTCTTCCGAGGCCTCTGGACCTTCGCGAGGGGCTACGCCCAGCTGCGCACGGGGGACGGAGGCGCCGCATCCGAGGCGCTCGCCAAGCTGGAGGAGATCGCGGCCGAGGAGCCGGAGGCGGCCTTCCGCGGACATGCAACCACCCAGCTGCTGGGCGTCGTCGGCGGGATCCTGGAAGCCGAGATCCTCCGGTCCAGGGGGCGGGGGGCCGAGGCGGTTGCGGTGCTGCAGACGTCCATCGAGATCGAGGATGGTCTTCGATACGACGAGCCTGAGCCCCTCAACTTCAGCGCCCGACACTGGCTGGGGGATCTCCTCCTCGAGCTCGGACAGCCCGGGGAGTCGGAGGCGGTCTTCCGCGCAGCGCTGGAGGATCATCCCCGGAACGGGTGGAGTCTCTTCGGTCTGGAGCAGGCGCTGCGGGGGCAGGGGCGGCACGGAGAGGCGGGACTCGTCCGGAGGGACTTCGAGGCGTCCTGGGCGGACGCCGACATCTGGATCCGTCGGGCGATCTTCTGAGGGGAAGGGGATGGATCGTGCGCGGCCCACTCAGGCCACGACCCGGTTTCGTCCCGACTGCTTCGCTCGATAGAGCTTCTCGTCACTCTCGCGGGCCCACTCCGCGGGGGTCATCCCGGGCGCGAGTTGGCTTACGCCGACGCTCACGGTGACGGATCGCCGGGGGAGCAGGCCCGCCTCCTCGACCGCGCGGCGAAGGGTCTCGGCCAGGATGCGTCCGGCGGACTCGTCCGCGTCGTGCATGAGGATCAGGAACTCCTCGCCCCCGATCCGGAAGGTGCGGTCGCCGCCGCGCGTGCGATCCCGCAGTATCCTGGCGACTCCGCGCAGCACCCGATCTCCCGCCTCGTGTCCGAGCGCGTCGTTGATCGACTTGAAGTGGTCGATGTCGAGGGTCAGGACCGTCATCGGAATCCGCGAGCGGTCGTTCTGTGCGATCGCGCGCCTCAGTCCGTCCTCGAGGAGGCTTCGGTTGAGAAGGCCCGTGAGCGCGTCCGTTACGGCGCGTTCCCGGAGGAGTCGGCTCAGGGCGTAGATCTGCCGCATCGCGATGAAGGCGAAGAGGCTGACGCCGAGGAGCGCGGCCGTGAAGCGGGTCGCGGCGGAGGGGTCGAGCGCGTACCACGCCGCGGGGATGATGAGGAGGAGCGTCAGGCCGTTGAGGACCCAGGCGCGTCGCTCCGGCAGGACGAAGTAGTAGGAGAGCGTGAGGAGCACCGGCCAGTAGCTCCCCACGGGCCCGAGGACGACGAGGGTGTAGGTGATCGTGAACGCGCCGGTCGGAGCAATCAGCCAGGTGTTCACCCAGACCGAGTACCGCCCGCGGAGGCCCTCCAGGATGTTGAAGCAGGCAGCGACGCCGATGGAGGAGGTCGCGAGTCCCATCACGATGCGTCCCTGAAGGAAGTTGTTGATCGTGAAGGGTACGAGGAGGATGAGGACCACGACCGAGCAGCCGAAGGCCGACTTGACCAGGAAGGAGGGGAGGAGGGCGGCGGACGCCTCGTGCGCGCTGGAGAAGGGCGTCGGATGTCGCGGCATGGGGGCTCCAGGGGGGACTGCGGGTCGGCGCCAACGTAAGGCGAGCGGCGAGACGCTGGAAACTGCCCGGCGAGGCGAGGAGTGGCCTCGAACGATGCGGCGCTGGACGGGGCGGTCCACAATGTGTACCGTACTGAGGTCTACAACGTAGACCGCCGGCAGGGCGCACCGATCCTCGACCCCGCGACGTGTCATGGGCCGCAACAGCTACATCGGCGAATTCGAGCAGATGATCCTCCTCGCGATCCTGCAGGGGGGCGAGGACGCGAATGCGTACCACATCCGCCGGGAGCTCGAGGGCAGCGCGGGACGCACCGTCTCGAAGGGCGCCTTCTACACCACCCTGGACCGGATGGAGAAGAAGGGGTGGGTCACCTGGGAGAGTCGCGCTGCGGGATCGGATCGCGCCGGACTGCCCCAGCGGCACTTCCGCGTGACGCCGGAGGGGATCGCCGAGCTGCGTCGTTCGCGCGAGGCCCTGGAGAAGCTCTGGCGGGGCCTCGACTCGGTGCTGGCGCCCGGCGGGTGAGATGACGTCTCGCCGGTCTCCGCGCCGACGTCCGCCGATCTGGGCGGACCGGATCCTCCGGCTCTGCCTGCCCCCGGGGGTCGTGGGGGAGTCGATCCGCGGGGATCTGCACGAAGAGTTCCATTCGACGGATCGGTCCGGCTGGTGGTACTGGGGGAGCGCGCTCGCCCTGAGCGCGCGGTACGGGATGAAGCGGGCGACGGGAAGGGTGCGCGACGGGCGTGCACCCGCACTCGGCGCCACGGGATATGGGTGGAGGGATCGTATGAGTTCGCTCTGGGGCGACGTCCGTTTCGGACTTCGGATGCTGGTCAAGACGCCGGTCATGTCGGGTGTGGCGATCCTCACCCTCGGCATGGGGGTGGGGGTGACGACGCACATGTTCTCGAGCGTCTACGGGGCCTCGATCCGAGGTCTCCCGATTCCGGACGCCGAGGAGCTGCACTACGTCGGTCGATCGCTGCAGCAGGGCGGGATGACGCCCGACGACATCCTGCACCACACCTACCTCGACGTGCGGGATGCCCAGACCTCCTTCGAACGGTTGGAGGGCTTCTACCAGGGGACGATCAACCTCGCGGGAGAGGAGGCGCCGCCCGAACGGGTCCAGGGCGCCTACGTCACCGCAGGCGCCCTCTCCGTGGTGGGGGTGGAGGCGCTCCTCGGCCGGGTGTTCCTACCGGGGGAAGACGGCCCTGACGCGCCCCACCAGATCGTGATCGGGTACGACCTGTGGAGGAATCGCTTCGGCGCGGATCCGGGGGTGATCGGCCGGCGGATCCGGGCGAACGGATTCGACACCGAGATCATCGGCGTCATGCCCGAGGGGGCGAAGTTCCCCTTCCTGGAGGACGCCTGGCTCCCGATCCGTCAGGACCCGGCCGCGACCGAGCGCGGCTACGGCATCGACGTCCACGCCTTCGGTCGACTGCGAGACGGGGTGAGCCGGGAGGTGGCGAACCAGGAGCTTGCGGCGATCAGCGCACGGATCGCCGAGGCCTTCCCGGAGACGAACGAGGACGTCGTCCTCCGGGCCGGGCCGTACGACGAGGTCTACATGCCGGCGTCGATCACCACCGTCCTGTGGATCATGCTGGCGGCGACCTTCGGCGTCCTCCTGATTGCCTGCACGAATGTGGCGAACATCCTCCTCGCGCGTGCCTCCGTGCGCACGCGGGAGGTGGCGGTCCGGACCGCCCTCGGGGCGAGCCGCTGGCGGGTCGTGCGGCAGCTCCTGATCGAGGCGGGGATCCTCGCGCTCGTCGGGGGCGTGGTCGGCTTCGCGCTCAACGAGATCGGGTCGGCGGCCTACATCGACGTGGTGGAGGGGATCTACAAGCCGTACTGGATCCGGTTCGACACGCCCCCGCTCGTCCTCGCGTTCACCGTCGCGGTCTCCGTCCTCGCCGCGCTCCTGGCCGGCGTGCTCCCGGCGCTCCGCGCCACCGGCGTCCGCATCGGGGAGACGCTCAAGGACGAGAGCCGCGGGAGCTCCTCGCTTCGACTCGGGCGCCTGACCCACCTCCTCGTCGTCTCCGAGATCGCGGTCTCCTGTGCCCTCCTGGTGATGGCCGGATTCATGGTCCGAAGCGTGGTCCAGCTGAACTCGGTGGAGTACGGCTTCGATCCCTCGCCCGTCCTCGTGGGACGGGTGGGCCTCTTCGAGACCGACTACCCGGACGCAGAGGCCCGCGACCGCTTCCATGAGGAGATCCGGGGGCGGCTGGCGGAGATCCCCGGGGTGCGGGCGGCCGCGCTGGGGACGGAGACGCCGGGACTCGGCAGCCCCGAACTCTGGACCAGTGTGGAGGGGCAGGTCTACGAGACGGAGGCGGACCAGCCCGTCGCGTCGGTGATCACGATCGGGTCCGACTACTTCCGGACCCTCGGGGTCGAGCTGCTGGAGGGCCGCGAGTTCGACGAGCTCGAGGTGCGTCCCGAGGGGACCGAGCCGGTGGCCGTGGTCAGCCGCAGCTTCGCCGACCGCTTCGTCGGACAGGGGTCGCCCCTCGGGGCCCGGGTGAAGCTCGGAGCTCCCGATTCCGAGCACCGGTGGGCACGGATCGTGGGTGTCGTGCCCGATCTCTACGTCGGCGGAAACACGGGGGGCATCGGCAACGACCACCTCACCCCCGAGCGTCTATTCCTCCCGCTCTCCTACCGATCCGTCCCGAGGTTCGTCTCCTTCCACCTCCGCACCGAGGGCGACCCTTCCGACTATGCCGCGGCGCTGAGACGGGCCGTCGCGGAGGTCGATGCGAACCTTCCGGTCTACAACCTCGATCGACTGGACGACGCGATCCGCGAGACGAACTGGGCGATCGGCCTCTTCGGCGGGATGTTCTCCTCCTTCGGCCTCGTCGCCCTCCTCCTCGCTGCGGCGGGGCTCTACGGGGTGATCTCCTTCTCCGTACGACAGCGGACCCGCGAGATGGGCGTCCGCATGGCGCTCGGAGCGGACGGAGCCCGACTGCTCACGACGGTCATGGGGAGCGGGGTGCGGCAGCTCGGCATGGGAATGGTGCTCGGGCTCGTAGCCGGCGGCCTGGCCGCCGGGTCGCTCGAGATCATCATGTACGGAGTCGACACCCGCGACCCGATCGTCTACCTGTCGATCATCGGAACGCTCGGGACCGTGGGACTGCTGGCCGTCCTGGTTCCGGCTCGGGTGGTGCTGCGCACGAACCCCGCCTCGGCAATGCGCGACGGGTAGCGGCCCCGGCGGATTCCGTCGGTCGCTGTGTGTCGATGGTGCAGTGACGGGTAGCCTCTCCGGTGTGTGTTACCAAACCGGAACAGGCGGAGAGGGATGCATCGAAACACGGCGGTCGTCGGGGGTGATCAGGGGAGCCGGGGCGGGGGTCCGGTCCCAACCGGGTGGGCGGTTCGGTTCGGCGTGCTCTGCATCGCCCTCGTTACGCCCGCATGTGCGGATGACCTCGGCCCTCGGTGGGTGGAGGATCTGCGCTTCAGCCCGGACTCGCTCTACCTGGATGTCGGCGATACGGCCCATATCGAGGTCTTCGTGCTCGATCAGGATGGGGAGCGCTTCGACCCCGTCTGGGTCGACCGCATCGACTGGTCGGTCGGCGGGACGGGGGAACTGGAGGTGGCGGCCGAGCCGGGCCGGGGCCCGGTCGTCGTCGCCGTCGCCGAGGGCGCCGCGCTCCTGACGGGGGCACTCGGTCGAGCGAGGCCCGCGATGCCGGTCTGGATCCGGCCGGTGGGCCTGGACCAGGTGCGCTTCAGCGAGAACCCCTTTCGAGCGAGTTCCATGGGTCGCAGGGCCGTCTCCGTGCAGATGATCGACACGGCTGGCGTCGTCATGAACCCCGTCCGCTTCGATATCTCATGGAGCCTCCAGGACACGACGCTGGTGACGATGCTCGGTCCTGCGCGCTCCGCGTCGGCGTCCCTGTGGGGCCAGTCCTGGCTGGGGGACGGCAGAGTCCGCAGGGAGGGCCGGACGACGTTGACGGCGACCATCAACGGGGAGGCCTACCCGCTGGAGGTGGTGGTGACCCCGGAGCCGGTGGAACCGACGGCGGCTCCCGCACTCTCCGTCCTTCCCGGACGCGGTCTCGAGTTGGTGTGGCGGTCCAGCCTCTACGCCCAGGCGGGCTACCGCGTGACCCGGTCGACCTCACCGACCGGGGGGTGGGTGGAGGTTCGGCCGCCCTCCTTCGAGGGCCCGTGGGTCCTGCGGGACACCACCTTCGTGGACGACGAGGTCGAGGCGGGCGTTCGCTACTACTACCGGCTCCAGGGATGCAACCTCTGGGGGTGTGCCGTCGTCCCGTCCGACACGGTCTCCGGCGTCTTCCCGACCCCGGGGGGAGAGTGAGGGCGCGTCGTGGGGGAGCGCCCCTCCTCGGGGCTCTCCTGGTGCTCCTCTTCGGCTCGACGGCCGCACTCGAGGCACAGTCCCGGAGCACGGCCGCGCTCCGCGGCAGAGTTCTCTCCGAGACCGGGGCCGCGCTCCAGGGCGCCTTCGTGGAGCTGCGGGATGAACGGACCGGGCGGACGAAGGAGACGCTCACCTCGATCGAGGGCAACTTCCTCCTTCTCCAGCTGCAGCCAGGAGGTCCCTACACGCTTCGGGTGCGCCTCCTCGGCTACGGGGATCGGACGGTCGAGGGGGTCCAGCTCGACGTCGGCAACACCTTCCGCGTGGACGTGCGGCTGACGGAGCAGGCGCTGGAGATCGAGGGCCTCTCGGTCGAGGTGGACCGCGTCACCGACTTCAACGTGAACGAGGTGGGCCCCGCCACCCGCATCGACGAGCGCACCATCGAGGCGATGCCCATCCTGTCGCGAGACGTGATGGAGCTCGCCGCCCTGTCCCCGCTGGTCCGCACCACGGAGGGGGGCGGCTTCTCGGTCGCGGGCCAGAACGATCGGTACAACGCGATCCTCGTCGATGGTCAGTTCAGCCAGGACATGTTCGGCCTGACCTCCGGCGGCCTCCCGGGGGGACAGGCCGGGGCGAAGCTGATCCCGATCGACGCGGTCGCCCAGTACGAGGTCCTCGTCGCCCCGTACGACGTTCGGCTCGCGGGCTTCACCGGCGGGGTCATGAACGCGGTGACCCGGATGGGCACGAACGACTGGCGAGGCCGCATCAGCGCCGTTCACCGGAACGAGGCCCTGATCGGCGACCTCTCGCTGCCGACCGGCCCCGTCTCACCCTCCGGGGTGGACCGGTCCCTCGTCGCCGCGTCGCTCGGTGGACCTATCCTCCGGGACCGGGCGCACTTCTTCTCGGCGGTCGAGATTGAGCGGCAGAGGCGACCGCCCAACGGGTTCAACCTCCTTCGCGACGATCCGGCGCTGATCCGCATCAGCGAGGAGCAGGTCGACGCCTTCAGCCGGATCCTGGAGGAGGACTTCGGTGCCGACGTCGGGGAAGCCGGCCCCCTCCCGCTGGAGCGCGTGCTCGCCAACTCCTTTACCCGGATCGACGCGAACTTCGACGGAGGGGACCGACTCACCTTCCGCCACCTCTTCGCCCACGCGGAGAACGACGACGACCCGAATCGGCGGCCTTTCCAGCCGTACGAACTCTCCTCGAACGGGGTCTCTCGCCGCTCCACGAGCAACATCGCTTCGGTACAGTACTTCCGCGAACTGGCCGAGGGCGTGTCGAACGAGTTGGACGTGAGCTTCCAGCGATCCGTCGATCGCACCGAACCCATGAGCTCGCTGCCGCAGATCGAGGTCGGGCTCACCAGCTCCGTGGACGGCGCCGCCTACCAGCGGAACGTGCGCGCCGGGGGACAGTTCTTCGCCCAGGAGAACGACCTGGAGCAGACCTCCCTCCGGCTGACCAACAGCGTCGACATCCAGGTCGGGGATGACGTGGTCACCCTCGGCGTCGCCGGCTCGTGGCTGGGCGTTCGCAACTCCTTCCTCCCCGGCTCCCGCGGGGAGTGGCTCTTCGCCTCACTCTCGGATCTGGAGCAGAACGCGCCCTTCCGGTACCAGCGGACGGTCCTGGCCGACGGCGAGCCGGATGCGATCGACTTCTCGGTCGCGCAGGCGGGTGCCTTCGTGCAGCGACAGCTGAATGCGGGCAAGGGTCTGACCATGCACTTCGGACTTCGCGTCGATGTCCCCTTCGTCCTCGGTCGGCCGGACCCGAACTACGACCTGCAGGCCTTCTTCGGCTACGACACCTCGGATCTGCCCTCCGGCAACCTCCTCATCTCTCCCCGGTTCGGCTTCAACTGGCAGAGCGAGGGAGAGCGGAAGACGCAGGTGCGGAGCGGCGGAGGCCTCTTCTCCGGCCAGATTCCCTTCGTCTGGCTATCGAACGCATTCCACGACAACGGGTTACGATCGCAGATCCAGCTGTGTGAGGGGCGCCGCTTCGCCGACCCGCGACCGAGCGCGTCGACGCCGGAGATGCAGCTGGGTGCGCCGCTGGACAGCTGCCTCGTCGGCGGGCGAGCGGGCACCCCGGGGCGGGTCCCGTTCCGGACCATCCGGAACGCCGTCGTCTTCGACCCGTCGTTCCGCTACCCGCAGGATCTCCGCTTCTCGATCGTGGTGGACCAGGAGCTGACGGACCGGACCGTCGCCTCCTTCGGGGTCCTCTTCAACACCGCCTTCAACCAGGTCGCGATCGAGGACCTCAACCTCGTCCCGGGCGCCCCGGCCGACTCGGCGCTCATCGCGCTGGCGGGACGCAACCGCCGCTACTACTCGCGGGTCACGGACGAGTACGACCACATCCTGGCGATCACCAACCAGGGCGAGAACGTCGCGCTGGCCGCGACCGCCGAAGTGCGGGGCGGGCTCGGAGACCGGTTCTCCTACCGGCTCGGCTACTCCCTGACGCGGAGCTGGGATCGAACCAGCCTCGTCCACACCGACATGATCTCGAACATCGGCAACACGCCGGTGGTGAGCGACATCAACCGTCCGCCGCTCGAGACCTCGAACTTCGATCGCCCGCACAAGTTCGTCGCGTCGATCTTCGGGGCACCGATCCCTTCGCTGCCGAATACCGAGTTCTCGCTCCTCTATTCGGGGCAGTCCGGCCTCCCCTTCACGTACGTGTACTGGGGGGATGTGAACGGCGACGGCTATCCCGGGATCGGCGGCGCCTTCGACCGGAACAACGACCCCGTCCACATCCCCGGGATCTTCCCCATTCCCCCGATCACCTTCTCCACCCGCGCGCTCCTCGAGTCGGCACTCGAGAACGACCCCTGCCTCGCCGGTCTGTCCGCGGGGGACATCGTCGATCGGAACGCGTGCCGGGCGCCCTTCGAGCATCGACTCGATCTCCGGGTTACCCACGGGTTCACGGTGGGCGGGAGGGACGTGCGTCTGGAGGCGGATCTTCTGAACCTTCTCAGCCTCTTCGATCCCTCGTGGGGCCGGGTGCAGCGAACCTCCCCGCTCGTCCCCCTCCTCGAGCTCTGTCAGGTCGGGTGCGAGGTGAGGGGGAGGCTGCCCGCGCGCTGGGGCGGCGGCGTCCTGCCGAGGGAAGGGGAGGACGGCCGCGTCCTGCCCTCCGACCCCTGGGTTCCGGTCGTTCCCGAGTCCCAGTGGCGCATGCAGATCGGGGCGCGGGTCAGCTTCGGAGGTGACGCCTGAGGGGCTTCGTCGGATCCGTCGAGGCGGGAGTCTACCGCCCCGCCTGGATCCTTCGGGCCCGGGCCCGCACCGATGCCGCCGGGTCCTCGAAGGCCTCGCGCAGGGCGGTCGCGGCACGCTCCTTCAGCTCCGGGTGCGCCTCGGCCAGTCGATAGAGGGCGTCCGTCGCCCACGCACGCAGAAAGGGGCGGGGCTCCTTCCGCCACGCCTCGATCGCGCCGACCCAGCGATCGATGGAGGTGGCGGGGGCGTCGGCGAGTCCGAGGTGGCGGAGGGACTGGCACAGGTGCTGACGGGTCCACGCGTCCGCGATCCGATCGAGGTGGCCCTCGAGGATCTCCACCGCCTCGGCGGGGATGGGGTGGCCCTTCTCGAGCCATCCCTTCACGACCCAGCTCGCAGCCTGGGACTCCAAGAGGTCGTCGGAGACGAAGAGCCCGGCCAGCCGCGCCCACGCCTCCGGGCCGGGCACCCCGTCGTCGA
This sequence comes from Longimicrobiales bacterium, assembly GCA_028280525.1. Taxonomy (GTDB): domain Bacteria; phylum Gemmatimonadota; class Gemmatimonadetes; order Longimicrobiales; family Gaopeijiaceae; genus Gaopeijia. The sequence continues at coordinate 187 of JANQLR010000199.1, read as the reverse complement.
CGGCCCGCTGAAGCGGTTCGGTTCGCGTCCCGTCGAACTCGCCGAGGTGGATGAGGAGGCGGGAGAGGGAGGAAGACACCGTCGTTCGTCTACGTCCCGCAGAAGGTCACGTACGGTCCGAACTCCTCGGGTGCGCCCTCGGCGAACCGTCCCAGCCCCTCCCGCTCCGTGAACGGATCCCGGAGCA
>JANQLR010000186.1 GCA_028280525.1 Longimicrobiales bacterium | reverse complement strand
GACGTGGCCCCCGCGGCGAAGAAGTCCTTCGCCGCCCTCGAGGCGGCTGGTCGCCGCGAGGCGCCGGTCTGCATCGCCAAGACGCAGTACTCCTTCTCGGACGACCCGACTCTCCTCGCGCGTCCGTCGGGCTTCCGCATCACGGTGCGCGAGGCGGTCCCCTCCGCGGGCGCGGGCTTCGTGGTCGTGAAGACGGGGGCGGTGATGACGATGCCCGGCCTGGGCGCGGTGCCGGCGGCGACCCGCATGGGCGTCGAGGACGGGAGGGCGGTCGGGCTCTTCTAGCGATCGTGCACGCCGACCGGCGCCTCCAGGCGCCTCAGCCCCTGCGCGGAACGAAGGCGGGCACCTCGGCGGCGTACGCCTCCCACTCCTCGCCGAAGCGGTTGCGGAGCTCGCGGTCCTCGAGGTGGATCGCGATCCACATCGCCGGCATGAAGAGGGCGGCCACGACGTAGCTCGTCGTGTAGTTCGACATCATCGCCCACCCCCACAGCCCGATCGTCGTGGAGAGGGCGCGCGGATGACGGACGTGCGCGTACGGCCCCTCCCGCACCAAGGACGCGGCGCCCAGGTCGATCGACGGCGGCGGAGGGAGCGGCGCCCACGGGTCCTCGTCGTCGTTCGCGGTGGAGGCGACGGGCTCCGGTGAGGTGCCGCCCTCCTCCTCGTCGCCGATGAACTCGTCCATCGTCGGGATCCGTGGGATCTCCCGCGCCCGCCACGCGAGCTCGCGGACACCGGCCAACGTCCGGAAGTCCATGTGCATCCGCACCCGGCGCTCGAGCGCCCACGCGGCCACCCAGATGGCGAATCCCGCTCCGAAGACCGACCAGTTCATCCCCAGGTCCGTCTCCGCCACGGGATTCCAGCGCAGCAGGACGCCGAAGAAGATGAGGCAGATCGGCAGGACGACCAGGTAGGTCGGCGCCGGACCTCCGCTCCGCCTCCACGGCCCGATGAAGCCGTGGACGAGGATCCAGAAGAGGACCGTCGGGGGGAAGGTCGCCCAGACGAGGAGGGCGAGGACGTAGCGGATCGAGTCCATGGAGGAGCAGGTATGGAGCGGTAGCTTCCCTCAAGATACGCTCCGATCGCTCCTCGCACCGCCCAAGAGCCATGCAGCCTTCATCTTCCGTTCCCCGCGCCGCCTCCGCGTTCCGCCGCCTGCTCCCGGTCGCCCTCCTGTTCGTCGTCGGGGAGGCTGCACCGCTCCAGGCCCAGGCACCGCTCGGCGAGCCGTCGACCGGACCGGTGATCGAGGAGTTCGGTCCCGTCTTCCTCATCCCCTTCCTGGAGGTGGAGCCGGACCGCGAGATGCAGTACCGCGTCGTCTTCGACGTCGCGCAGTCGAGCGACACCCCGGGCGAGGTCAACCGGTACATCGAGAGCGTCGCCCGATTCCTCAACATGCAGGCGCGCGCGGGCGTATCGCTCGACCGCATGCAGCTCGCCGTCGTGCTGCACGGCTCGGCGGCGAAGGACGCCCTTCGACCGGGGCCCTTCGCGGAGCGGTACGGGACCGTGAACCGGAACGCCGATCTGCTCGAGTCGCTCGCGGAGGCCGGCGTCGAGATCTATCTGTGCGGCCAGAGCGCGATGTCGCGCGGGCTCCCCGGGGAGGACCTCCTGGAGCCTGTCCAGGTCGCGCTCTCCGCGATGACGACGATCGCGATGCTCAAGAAGGAGGGGTTCGTTGAGGTCAACTGAGAGCGGGACCGGGTACCGGGGCGGGGTGGGTCTGGCGCACGGGGTGATGATCGGACTTCTCCTCTGCACGACGGCGTGCGGGGGCGGCGAGGAGGCCGGTTCGGAGTCGGCGCCGAGCGCCACTCCCCCGACCCGGGTCCTCGGACTCCTGACCGCGGGAGAGGTCGTCGACTTCGAGAGCTGTGACGGGGAGGCGATGTCGATCGACGGTCCGGTGCTCCCCGATCTGATCTCGATGCACGCGGGGATGACGCCCGGAAGCGAACCCTTCGAGGCGGTCTTCATCGACGTTCTCGGGACGGTCGAGGAGGGGCCCGACGGACCGCACCTGGACGCGGTCGAGCTGCGTCGCGTCGCGTACGAAGGGGGCGGGTGCGACCGCGACGACCGAACCGTCTTCTTCCGCGGCTCCGGCAGCGAGCCGGTCTGGTCGATCGTGATCGGCGAGGACGGTATCGACTGGTCCTCGGAGGAGGGCCGGCGGAACTTCACGTCGAATGGACTCTACGATGGCCCTCGGGGTGAGTGGATGTTCGACGCACTGGACGCCGCGGAGGCCACGGTGCTGACGGTGTCGATCGTCCAGACTCCCTGTGCGGATCCCATGTCCGGGGCGTGGAGTCACCTGACGATGGAGGTCCGGAGTGCGGATGCGCGCTATGAAGGGTGCGCCTACCTGAGCCCGGAGGCCGAATCATGAACGACGTGGCGATGAACCAGCTCACCGACGACGAACGCAGGTTCGTGACCGACGCACTGGCCCGGGTGGATGCGGAGGCGTCGCCCTTCCGCCTTCAGATCCTCGGCTGGGTGCTCACCTTCTTCGGGACGATGCTCCTGGTTCTGACGCCTGCGGTGGGCCGCTACGTGGAGATCAGTCGGGAGACGGCCGTGGTCCTCGCCTTCATCGGGGCGGCGCTCCTCTTCGCCGGCGCGGGTGCCGTCGTCTTCACCAGCCTCTTCCTCACCGGGGGGCCCGCGAAGAAGGCGGCGATGCACATCGAGCTCCTCGGGAGCGGAGAGCTCTCCCGCCTGGACACGATCGACTCCGCCACACGCCTCCTCTTCCACGCCCGTGTCCCGGGGCGCGGCCAGGGGACGACCTTCGACGTGCGCGCCGCCGCCGATCGCATCGGGGATGCGATGGAGACCGTACGCGCCGTCGAGTCCGAGCTCGTGGCCCGCGGCCGGATCGTTCCGGTCTTCTCGGCCTCGGCGTAGCGGGGGAACGACCCGGCGCGACCGGGGGCGGGCGGGGCGGCCGCGGCGGGAATCGAGGGGCGTGGGTCGGCGGGGGTTTCGCGACCGGCGGTGGCTCCCGATGTTGCGCCTCCTCTGTGCGGTCCCGTCCGGGACCGCTGCCCGACCCTACAGGTGGTGCTGCATGCGACGTACGCGACTCCTCGGCGCAGCCCTCGCGCTGATCTCGACCTTCGGCCTCTCCGGGTGCTCCGTCTTCATCCCCGAGGCTCCCGCAACCCCCGCTCCGGAGGGGATGCAGGCTGGCCCCGGTGGGGGAAGTCCGGGCGCCCGTCCCGGTGGCGGACGAGGGGGCAACGGCCCGAAGGCGTACGACGAAGTCATTACGGAGGAGGCGGAGACGAAGGAGGGCCTCTTCACCACCCACCGGATCGACGACAAGCTCTTCTTCGAGATCCCGACGGCGGAGTTCGGAGAGGAGCTCCTGGTCATCGGACGGGCCGTCGAGTCGACGCTCCAGAACCCGGGTGGATTCTTCGGGGGCGGGCCCAGGATCATCCTCCAGCTGGAGAAGCGCGACGACAAGGTCGTCTTCCGTCAGAAGCGCTACCAGCTGGTCGCGGACTCGACCGACAACATCTGGCGTCAGGTGAAGGGCTTCCGGAACGGGCCCGTCCTCGCCCAGCTCGACATCGAGGCGTACCACCCGGAGGACTCCTCCGCGGTGATCGACGTGACTCCCCTCTTCACGACGAATCAGCCGGACCTCGGCTCGCTCTCGGGAACGCAGGCGAATCGCTCCTGGATCGAGCACGTCTCCGCCTTCCCGCGCAACGTCGAGGTCGAGGCCACGCAGACCGGCTCCGCCCGGCCTCCGGGAGCGCCGCCGACCGTCCGTCCCCGCACGCAGACGGCGCGCATCCACTGGTCGTGGATGAAGCTCCCCGAGGACCCGATGATGCCGCGCTGGTGGGACAGCCGCGTCGGCTACATCTCGAGCCGCTACTATGACTTCTCGCTCGAAGAGCACGGCTCCGACCAGGTCCGCTTCATCCACCGGCACCGCCTGGAGCCGAGCGATTGGGAGGCATTCGAGCGCGGTGAGCTGGTCGAGCCGGTCGAGCCCATCGTCTACTGGATCGACCCGGCCACGCCCGAGTGGATCAAGCCGTGGGTGAAGATCGGCGTCGACAAGTGGCAGGCCGCCTTCGAGGAGGCCGGATTCCGGAATGCGATCCGCGGGGAGTACGCACCGGAGGACGACCCGGACTGGTCGATGTTCGACCTCAACCACTCGATCATCTACTGGCGTCCCTCCACCGTCGCCAACGCGACCGGTGGCCAGGTGGTCGACCCCCGAACGGGGGAGATCATGAAGGGGGAGGTCAACATGTACCACAACGTCATGGACCTCCTGCAGTCGTGGTACTTCATCCAGGCGTCGCCGCTCGACGAGCGGGCGCGGTCGCTGCCGATGCCGGACTCGCTGATGGGCCGCCTGGTCGAGTACGTGGTCACCCACGAGATCGGGCACGCAATCGGCTTCCCGCACAACATGAAGGCGTCGGCGCAGTACCCGATCGACTCGATCCGGTCGGAGGACTTCCTGCGCCGGATGGGCGGACACGTCGCGACGCTGATGGACTACTCCCGCTTCAACTACGTCGCGCAGCCGGAGGACAGCATCCCGGTCGAGCTCCTCGTGCCGCAGGTGGGTCCGTACGACAAGTTCGCGGTCCGCTGGGGCTACCGCCCGGTCCCCGGCGCGGAGTCGCCGGACGACGAGACGGCGACGCTCGACGAGTGGGCGAAGGCGCAGGAGGAGTTCCCCTGGCTCCGCTTCTCCACTCCCGACTCGCCGAATGATCCGGAGAACCTCACCGAGGCGGTCGGGGACGCGGATGCGGTCCGAGCCACCGAGCTCGCACTCCTGAACCTCCAGCGCGTGATGGACATGATGCTGGAGGTGACCGAAGAGCCCGGCGAGGACTACTCGACGCTCGAGACGATGTACGGGCAGGCGGTGGGGCAGTGGGGTCGCTACATGCGACACGTGGCGGCGCTGATCGGCGGGGCGATCACCGAGGAGAAGCGCGGCACCGGGGCCCGGTTCGAACCGGTGGCCGAGGAGCGGCAGGCGGAGGCGATGGCCTTCCTCTCGGAGAACGCCTTCCAGGTGCCGGAGATGTTCCTGGACGAGGAGATCCTCTGGCGCATCGAGGCGAATGGAGCGGTCGGTCGGATCCGGAACGCCCAGACCGGCCTCTTCGGAACGCTCCTCGCTCCCGCCAAGCTCAACACGCTCGTGGAGTACGAGGCGCTGACCGGAGGCGACACCTACACCCTCTCCGATTACATGTCGGACATGCGGGCGGCGATCTGGACGGAGCTCGAGCGCGGTTCGGTCGACGTCAACATCTACCGCCGCAACCTGCAGCGCGCCTTCCTGGACCGGGTCGGTACGGAGTTGAACCCGGACGAGCGGACGCTCGAGCAGGAGCGTCGCTTCGCCGCCTTCATCCCGCGTCCGCCGCGGTGGGGGAACGATGTGCGGGCGATGCTCCGGGAGGAGCTCCGCACGATCGATCGGATGGCGGAGCGCGCCGAGCGGAACGCCGCCAATGCGATGACGCGCGTCCACCTCCGCGACGTGCGCTCGGAGATCGAGAAGATCCTCGAGGCGACCGAGTAGGGGCAGCCGATGGGTCGAACCGCGGCGCGGCGTCCGGGTGGGTCCGGGCGCCGCGTCCGTCGTTTCGGGGCGCGGTGGGGGTGGGCCGTCTCGGCCGTCCTCATGGCCGCCGTCGCCCCGCTCGATGGGCAGAGCTCGCGCGCCTACCCGCCCGCCGAACTCGACCGGATCC
>JANQLR010000185.1 GCA_028280525.1 Longimicrobiales bacterium | reverse complement strand
AGCTCCGGGTTCGAGCAGGGGTACATCGGGCCGCAGATCAGCGGGACCTCGATCCCCACCTGCCGGGAAAAGGGGGTGTCGAGGAGCGTCATCGAGAGCTCCGCAGCCTCCACCGCGCCGTCACGGTGGCGACGTGCCTCCCCTCGGCATCCCGCAGCCGACTGGTGGCGTCGATCTCGTCGTCGTCGTGGAGCTCGACCGGGAGGGCGACGCGGCACTCCGCGGTCAGCCGCCCCCGGGCCTTGGCGTGGTAGTCGGTCGAGAGGCGGACGACGATCCCCCGAACTCCTGCGGGGAGGGCGGTCAGGGTGGCGAGCCCGGTCGCCAGCTCCCCGAGGTTGGTGAGCGCGACGGCGTGCACGCTTCGCAGGTGGTTCCGCACGCGACGCCGGTCGGACATGGTCACCTCGGAGGCCCCGGGCTCGAGCCGGACCACCCGCGGACGTACCGTGCCGGTGTACGGGACCATCCTGCGCAGGGCGAACGAGAAGAGGAGGGGTCCTCCCGGAAGGGAGTGGAACCGGGCCCAGAGGGCGAGGAGGCGCGGGCCGGGTGCGGCGGGGTCGTGAATCACGGCACGTCTCGAGTGCGGAGAGGACGGGGGAGTGTGGCGTACCGCCCCCGGAGCGGCAAGAATCCGGAGAGGGTCGAGAGGGCGCGCCTCGAACGGCTCCGGAGCAGAGCCAGGCAAGGAGCGGACGGGTCGGATGGAGTTCGAGTTCACCGGGGTGTCGCTGGTCGGCGGGGCCCTCTGGACCGTGGCCAACGCCACCTACATCCGGCTGCGAAGCTCGGGGCGGGGGGGGCTGTCGCGAGTCCTGGCCTTCTGGCTCGGGCTCCCCACCACCTGGGTCACCCTGGTCTTCGTGCGGGAAGGGACCCCGATGCTCGAAGACGACGAAGCGGAGCAGCTGGCGCCGCTCCTTCGCGAGGTCCGCGCCGACCGGGCACGTCGCCAGGGGGGAGACACCTTGCCGGACGGCTCCGGCGGGAGAGATTCCGACGGTTCGACGGGTGCGCTCCCCGCGCCCGAGGGAGAGCCCGGAGCGGCCGGGCCTCCCACCCCCCGGGATCCAACGGAGTGAGGATGATGAGGACGACGATGCGGCGGTGGGTGATGGGTGTGGTGTGCGCGGTGGGAGTGGCTCTTGCGGCACCGGTCGGGGCGCAGCAGGATCGGAGCGCGGAGGAGGCCGAGATCCTCGGGATGGTCACGACCCTCTTCGACGGGATGCGGGAGCGCGACGGGGAGAAGCTGCGCGGCCTCTTCCATCCCGAGGCGCGCCTCGGCACGAACTCCGTCGAAGGGTGGATCACCTCCGTGGAGGGCGCCACCGCCTACCTGGACGAGGTCACCTTCGACGAGGAGGTCCGGATCGACGGCGACCTGGCGATGGCGTGGACCCCCTACAACCTCTTCGTGGACGACCGCTTCCAGCATTGCGGAGTCGACCTCTTCACCTTCGTGCGGGTGGAGGGCGCGTGGAAGATCCTCCAGCTCGCGGACACCCGTCGTCAGGAGGGGTGCGACCCCGAGCGGCGGGGGTGAGCGGGGCGCGTCCGAGGCGCCGTCCATGACCGCGTCCGCGGGCGGCTTCGACCGCCCCGGGCGTGCACGGTGGGGCCTGCCCCGACGGAACGAGCTCCGCGAACTCGTGGAGCTCGCGCTCCCGGTCGTGACGGTTCAGGTCGGAGCGATGATGCTGGGAGTCGTCGACTCGCTCATGGTGGGTCGCATCTCGGCCGTCGACCTCGCGGCAATCGCCCTCGGGAACGTCTACTGGTTCACCTGCGTGATCTTCGGGATGGGCGTGCTCTTCGCCCTGGACCCGGTCATCGCGCAGTCCGTCGGGGCGGGGGACGAGGAGGGCGTTGCTCGCGGCCTCCAGCGGGGGATCCTCGTCGCGGTGGGGCTCACCGTGCTGACGTCGGTTCTCCTCCTCCCCGCCGGAGCCGTCCTGACGTGGGCCCGGCAGCCCGAGGAGGTGGTCCCCGTCGCGGCGGGGTACGTCCTCGCCTCGATCCCCGGCGTTCTGCCCTTCTTCCTCTTCCTGGCCTTCCGTCAGACGCTGCAGTCGCTGGGGCGGATGGCTCCGGTCGTGTGGACGATCGTCTTCGGGAACGTGGCGAACGTCGCCCTGAACTGGGTCTTCATCTTCGGAAACCTAGGCGTTCCCCGTCTCGGGGCGGTCGGGTCAGGATGGGCGTCGACGGGTGCCCGCTTCCTGATGGCCGGCTTCATCCTCGCGGGCGCCTGGCCGATCCTCCGCGGGTACCTGATCCCCTACCGCCCCGCGGCGCTCCGACGGGGACCCCTCCTGGGCTTTCTACGCATCGGCACCCCGATCGGCCTCCAGATGACCTTCGAGTTCGGCGCCTTCGGCGCGGCGGGGCTCGCGATCGGGTGGCTGGGTACGATCGCGGTCGCCGGACACCAGATCGCGCTGAACATCTCCGCGCTGACCTTCATGGTCCCCGCGGGCGTCGGACAGGCGACCGCGGTGCTGGTGGGCCGCGCGGTGGGGCGGGGGGATCCGGCCGGCGCCCGTCGGGCCGGGGTGGGCGGACTCCTGCTCGGGGTCGGCTTCATGTGCGGGACGGCGATGGTCTTCACCGCGGTCCCCGAGCTCCTAGCGGGGCTCTACACGCCCGAGGTCGCCGTGGTGGCACTCGCGGCGAGCCTCCTGCCGATCGCGGGGCTCTTTCAGGTTTTCGACGGGATTCAGGTGGTGGCAGCGTCGATCCTGCGGGGCGTCGGCGACACCCGGGTGCCCATGCTCATGAACCTCTTCGGCTTCCTCGTGATCGGGCTCCCGGTCGGCCTCCTCCTCACCTTCAAGGGGGGGCTCGGCGCCCGCGGGATCTGGTGGGGCCTCGCGCTTGGGCTCGCTCTGGTCTCCGTCCTCCTGCTTCTCCGCATGCGGCTGCGAATGGGGCGAGAGCTCCGTCGCATCGTCCTCGACGACGAGGGGCCGGGCAGTGGTCCGGCGGTGGCCCGGGAGGGAAAGAACCTGCCGTCGCATCCCGGGTAAGCGCGAGCCGATGCAGAACCTCCCGCTCTTCCCGCTCCCCGTCGTCCTCTTCCCGGGCGCATGGATGCCGCTGCACATCTTCGAGCAGCGGTACCGCGACATGGTCGCCGACGTAGTGGACGGGGACGGCCGATTCGGCCTCATCCATCACGACGCCGACGAGCAGGGCCCCTTCCTCATGGAGACGGGGCGAGTGGGCACGGTCGCGCGGATCGAGAAGCACCAGCCCCTCCCGGACGGGCGCTCGATGATCCTCGTCCGCGGGGTGGAGCGCTTCGCGATCGATGCGGAGCGG
>JANQLR010000173.1 GCA_028280525.1 Longimicrobiales bacterium | reverse complement strand
CTTCGAACCGGCCGATCCGGAGAGCCTCGCCGCCCGGGTGGGCGCGCTCCTCGACGACCCCGAAGGGCTTCGGGCCGGCGGGGTCGCCGGGCGCAAGCGTGTCGTCGACCACTGGAGCAACCGGCGCCTCGCCCTCCGCCACCTCGAGATCTACCGGGAGCTGCTCGCCCGACGCCGCGGCGCCCGCACCCTCGTCACCCACGGACGCACCGATGGCGCGTAAGAAGAAGCGGAAGGGCCCGCAGCAGGGCGGGGGAGCGGCGCTCGCCGAGGCCCCGACCGGGAAGGGAAAGGGGGCGGGCGGGAGGGCGGCCGGGTCGACCGGCGCCCCCGGGGCGGCGGCGACCGCGTCGTCCTCTCGTTCCCTGGAGGACTTCCCCCTCTGGATTACCGCCCTGATCTACCTCGGGGTGACCGCCGTCCTCTTCCGCAGCTTCATCTTCGGCTCGGAGATGCTCTTCGGGAGCGACACCGAGGCGCTCGGCTACATGGCACGCGCCTTCTACGCCGAGGAGCTGCGGAACGGGAACTTTCCCCTCTGGCAGCCCCTCCTCCTCGGGGGAACACCCTTCCTCGAGTCGCTCGCCGGCGGGGAGTCGCTCTACCCCCTCGCCGCGCCCCTCCTCCTGATCATGGAGCCCTTCCGGGCGCTCGGGTGGAAGCTCGTCCTGCACGTCGCGCTCGCCGGCTTCGCGATGTACGGGTGGACGCGCGCGCTCGGGATCTCCAGGCCGGCCTCCTTCCTCGCCGGGCTCGGCTACCTCCTCGCGCCCTTCTTCGTGACCCTCGTCTGGCCCGGGCACGACGGGAAGATGTTCGTCACGGCGCTCACGCCGCTCCTCTTCTGGGCGGTCGAGCGCTACTACGTGACCGGCTTCGGTCGTGCATGGTCGGCGATCGTCGCCGTCGTCGCCCTGGCGACGCTGACGACGCACTTCCAGATGGCGTACTTCCTCTTCATTGCGGCGGGTGCGTACGCCCTCTTCCGCACCGTGCAGATGGCGCGGCGTCCGGATCCGGTCGTCGACTACACCGCCGATCCGACGCCCCCGAGGGCGATGGGCCGCTTCGGGCTCTTCCTCGTAGCGGCGGTGGTCGGCGTAGGCGCGGCGGGGATCCAGTTCCTCCCGGCGATCGACTACATCCGGGGTGACTCGCGGCGAACCGCGACCACGACCGAGGCGTCCGCCGAGCTGAACAAGCAGTTCGCCGCCTCCTGGTCGATGCACGCCGAGGAGGCCTTCGCCTCCCTCCTCGTCCCGGAGTTCGTCGGCAACTCGACGGACGGTGCCGACTGGACGCGGAACACCTACTGGGGCCGCAACACCTTCAAGCTCAACCACGAGTACATCGGCCTCGTTCTCCTCATCCTCGCCGGACTCTCCTTCTTCGGTGCGCCGCGGTCCGGCGTCCGATGGTTCTTCCTCGGGCTCTTCGGGGTGGCCTTCCTCTACACGCTGGGGGCGATCTCCCCGGTCTGGCAGCTCTTCTACCACCTCGTGCCCGGGATCAAGCTCTTCCGGGCGGCGAGCATGGTGATCTTCCTGGCCGGATTCGCCGCGATCACCCTCGCCGCCTTCGGGATCGACCTCCTCCTCGGCTGGCAGCGGGGCGAGGTGGAGCCGACGCCCGGGGCGACGCGCTGGCTGATCGGGTCGACCGCGGCGCTCGGGGTCGTCTTCGTCCTCGCCTCGACCGGGATCCTCTTCGATCTCTGGACCGCCGTCCTCTACGGCTCGATTCCGGAGAACAGGGCGGCGGCCCTCCTGACCGCCCGGCCCTTCATCGTGCGCGGCTCCGTGATCGCTCTCGCCCTCGCCGGCGCGACGCTCTGGCTCGGGTTCGCGGCGAAGAGCCGGAAGGTGCCGGCGGTCGGGCTGGTGATCGCCCTGGGCCTCCTGATCACGATCGACGGTCTCCGCGTCGACCTCCCCTTCATCCGCACCCGGGACTTCGACGAGCTGAACACCCCGGGGCCGATCGTCGAGGAGCTGCAGCGGCGCCAGGAGATCGAGACGCCCTTCCGCGTCTACGACTTCAACCGGCGGGGGGAGGAGGTGCGGACCGCGATGTTCGGCCTCGAACTCTCCTCCGGGCACCACCCCAACGACCTCGCCCGCTACCGCGAGCTCATCGGGATGACCGGCGGCGGCTCGACGATGAGCCTCCTCGCCTCGGAGACGGCGATCCGGCTCACGAACACCCGGTACCTGATCTGGCCCGCCTGGGAGCTCGGGCGCGCGGAGCAGTACGCCGACCAATTCCCCGGGCTCGCCGCCGCCGTCCCCGTCACCGGGACGCAGCTGCAGGACGGCAGCCCGTACGAAATCCTCTACCGCTTCGACGACCTTCCGCGTGCGAGGCTCGTGACCGGTCTCCGCAGGGTGGAGCCGGGCCGGGAGGTCGAGACGATCCTCGCCCCCGACTTCGACCCCGCCACCACGGCGGTCGTCACGGAGGTCCCCGACGGGGTCAGCCTCGCCGAGGGCGACCCCACGGGGGAGGTCGAGTGGCTCGAGCGCGGCACCGACGGCCGTCTTCTCCGGGTCACGAGTGACCGGGCCGCGCTCCTCGTCATCGCCGACAACTGGGTGGACGCCTGGACCGCGACCGTGGATGGCGAGACGGCCCCGGTCCTCCGCGTGAACCATACGCAGCTCGGGATCCCCGTTCCGGCCGGCACCCACGAGGTCGAGGTGACCTTCGCCTCGGGTCCCGTCGGCCTCGGTCTCTGGATCACCTTCGTCTGCTCGATCCTCGCGATCGTGGTCGCGGTGGTCTCCTTCATCCGGTCTCAACCGGGCCCCGCCCCCCGCCCGGCGGAGCAGGGATTGACCCCCATCCCCACGGGATGACCGCGCTCCGCGTCACCCTGCAGCTCGCGGCGACGGTCCTCGTCACCGTCTTCATCCTCCGCGCGGTGGAGGTCGACGTCGCCGCCCTCGCCGACTTCGATCTCGAGCTCTGGGCGTGGCGTCCGCTCCCGATCCTCGGCTCGGTCCTCCTCCTAGCCACCGCGTACGTCGCGAGCTCGCTCCTCTGGCGGCGGATGGTGGTGGAGATGGGCGGGCCGGCGCTCCCGCGCGAGGAGGCGGTCCGCGTCTTCCTCGTGGCGAATCTAGGGCGCTACGTCCCCGGCAAGGCGCTTCAGATCGCCGGGCTCGCCGTTCTCGCCGCCCGCAGGGGCGTGCCGGTCGGGATCGCGACCGGCGCCGCCGCGCTCGGCCAGGCCTTCTCCCTCGCTGGGGCGACGCTGTTGGGGCTGGGCGCCCTCTTCGGCGCGCGCGACGAGTACCGCTCGGTCGGGTGGATCGGCGTCGGCGTGATCGCGGTCCTCGTCCTCCTCACCTCGATCCCGGGTCCGTCGGCGAGGATCCAGCGACTCTGGCTGCGGATCGCGAGTCGACGGGCGGGAGGAGGCGGAGGCGCGGCATCCCGCGGTGGCGATCCGTCCCCCGGCGACGGCGTCGCCGCCACCGCGCCCACCGTGCCGGTCCGCGTCGGCGAGGCCGGATTCGGACTCCGCTGGACCGCCCTCTACCTCCTGATCTGGGCGGGGCAGGGGGCCGCCTTCTGGCTCCTCTTCCTCGGGGTCGAGGAGTGGGCGACCTTTCTCGACGTCGCCCCCCTCTTCGCGGCCGCGTACGTGCTGGGATACCTGGCCCTCTTCGCGCCGGCGGGGGGCGGCGTGCGCGAGGGCGCGCTCGTGGCCTTCCTCCTCCCGGTGACCGGGGGAGCCGGCTCGGCGCTCGCCCTCGCGCTCCTCGCCCGCATCTGGACGACCGCGGTCGAGGTCGTCCCCGTGGCGGCGCTGGTTCCCGGCGTCCTGGCGGGGGGCAGGGAGGTGACCGGGTCCGCCCCGGAGGCGGTGGACCGGACGAGGTGGGGCGCCGAGGATGCGCCGAAGGAGCCGCAGTGACCGACATCGAAGTCCGCGCCGAGGCGCTTCCGCTCGCGGAGCGCGTCCTCGTGGCCATCCCCACCTACAACGAGCGCGAGAACGTCCCCCGCATCGTCCCCGCCGTCCTCGAGCTGGACCCGCGCATCGAGGTCCTCGTCGTCGACGACAACTCCCCGGACGGCACCGGCGATCTCGTGCGCGAGATGCAGTCCGAGTGGGGCGGGCGCCTCCACCTCCTCTCCCGCGAGGGGAAGCAGGGGCTCGGGCGCGCCTACATCGCCGGCTTCACGTGGGGGCTGGAGCGGGGCTACGGGCGGATCTGCGAGATGGATGCGGACTTCTCCCACCGCCCGGAGGACCTCCTCCGCCTGATCGCCGCGACCGACCCCGGGGAGCCCGTCGACGTCGCAATCGGTTCGAGGTACGTGAACGGGACGGTGAACGTCGTCAACTGGCCGATGAGTCGGCTCGTGATTTCGATCTTCGGGAGCTGGTACGCGCGGACCATCACCCGACTCCCCGTCATGGACGCGACCGGCGGCTTCAACCTCTTTCGGGCCGACGTCCTGCGGTCGATCGACTTCGGCCGGATCGAGTCGAACGGCTACTCCTTCCAGATCGAGCTCAAGCTCCGAGCCTGGCGGAAGGGATTCGAGATCCGCGAGGTGCCGATCATCTTCGTCGAACGGGAGAGCGGCGAGTCGAAGATGTCGAAGAAGATCGTGCGCGAGGCGGTGTGGAAGGTGTGGAAGCTGCGGTTCCTCGATCTGACGGGACGGCTGTAGCGGCGGGTCGACGCTCGCTGGAGTCGGGGGGAGCGTGTACGGCCAGTCGCCCCGAGGGATCCGCCGTGGTTCGGATGGAGGTCTCGGAGACCGTAGAGCTCCTCTCGCGAGAGGGCCGTGCGGCCTTCTCCGAACGAATCGGCGAGCAGGAGTAGTTGGCGGCGGGCCAGGGAGCATGGATCCGTCCCATTCGAACATGGCGTTCGCCGGGTCGGACCGGATATGCTGCGCTGTGTTCGACAGATCCCGAGCCCCCGACCTTCGCCGCGAGGGGCCACCGCTCCCCTCAGGATGAGGTCCGATGCGCCGTCTCCTCCGCCACCTGCGGGACCCCTTCCGGCCCTGGCTGCTGACCGCGAGCCTCGTCTTCGTCTGCCTGCTGTCGGCGGTCTCCGGTGCCGTGTACAGCGTGCTGCACGTCCTCTTTCTCTCGCCGCCGCGCGGGGTGGAGAATCACGCGTCGATCGTTCAGATCACGCGGATGAAGCCGGCGGGACTGGAGTGGGGGCTCTCGATCCCCCGGATGGAGGCGCTCGCCGCGGAGCCGTCGGCCCCCTTCGAAGAGTTCGCCGCCTGGGGACGGCTGAACGGCGTCCTCAGCTCCGACCGGGGATCGGAGCAGGCGGTCTTCGGCTTCATCACGCCCCGCTACTTCTCGATGCTGGGGATCCGCGCACACCTCGGGAGCATCCCGGGACCGGAGGAGGCGTACGTGGAGGGGATCCCCCGGATCGTCATCTCCTACCCGGCGTGGGTGAACTACTTCAACTCCGACCCCGAGGTCGTGGGTCGTCGCGTGACGATCAATCAGACCGAGATGGAGATCCGCGCGGTGGCGGCCGACGGGTTCCGAGGTCTCGAGCTGGACCGGCTCGGCGCGGACGACGCCTGGATCCCGCTCGGAGCGGCGCCGCTCCTCAACTACGGGACCATGCTGACGCGCCCGATCGTCGGCTTCTTCCCGGTCCTCGCGCGGGTATCGCGCCCCCTCGCCGAGGGCGAGGTCCGTCGCCTGGAGCCGGCCCTGGAGGCCGCGGGGCTCGCTCTGGAGGAGACCGAGACCCTCCGTTCGAAGCCAGTCTCGGAGACGCGCTACGCGCTCTCGAACGATGTCCAGAACGAGTACCGGAATCTGATCCTGCTCATCGTTCTCGCGCTCGGTGGGGCGGGCGTGGTACTCTCCGCCGCCTTCGTGCTTCGGGACCTCACGCGGGTCCACGACGAGTTCATCCGCGACGCCCTAGGGCGTTCTCCGGGGCGCCGCCGGCTCGGGCGGAGCGTCGCCACCGTCGCCGTCATCCTCGCGGCCTCCGCGACCTCCTACCTCGGATTCCGTCTCGCCTCGGGCGTGATGGCCGGGCTGGCTCTGAATCAGGCGGACAACGCCTTCGCCGACCTCGCGATCCCGCCGGAGGAACTCCTCTCCGCGCCAGGCGCAGCCATCGCGGTCCTCTTTCCGCTCCTCGGCATCCTCCTCGTGCGACTGGTCTCCGGCCTGGGCGGGGAGAGCCCCGGTCGAAGCAGGGGACGCACACGAGGCTACCTGTGGTCGAGGCTCGTCGTCGGTGCCCTGAGCGCCCAGGTGGTTGTCGTCACGGCATTTACCATCCCGATCATCAAGGAGATCCGAGAGGCTGGAGCACTCCCGACCGGGTTCCCGGAGCCGGAGCGGGTGGTGATGACGCGCCTCCTCCTCAACCAGACCGACGCCGAGGAAGGCGCCACCTTCTACGACGCGCTCCTCGGCCAACTCCGCGCTCGCGACGGCGTGAAGGTCGCACTCGGCACCGTCGGCCCCTTCCAGAACTCCATCGGGGTCGCGACGAACCCCGCCTCGGGCGACAGCGTGGACATCCGGGGTACGCCGGTCGGCGAGGGGTACTTCGAGGCGATCGGCGACCTCGAATCGCGTCTCCCGGAAGGGGAGACGGAGATTACGATCAACCGAACACTCGCCGAACGACTCTGGCCCGGAGAGGACCCCGTCGGACGGACGATGCTCGCGTGGGGCCGGGAGCATACCGTGGCGCACGTGATCGATCGCCCGCGGTGCTCGGATCCCACCGTTATTGAGGAACCGTGCGTCTGGACGTTGATCCAGTACGAACGGAACCCCGCCTACGTCTTCTTCCGCAGCTCCATGCGCCCCACCGAGGCGCAGCGACTCATCGAGGAGGAGGTCCGGGCCCTTTCCTCCCGCGTGGCGATCGCGAGCAACGAGACGCTCGAGGCCTACCTCCGGCGGAGCACCGCGCGCCAGCGCATCAACGCCGGGGCAGGGGTCGCAGCCGGATCGATCTCCGTCGGCCTCCTTCTGCTCGCCGTCTGGGCGATCATCGCCGAGATCGTTCGGGCCCGCCGATACGAGCTCTCGATCCGCGCCGCGATCGGCGCGTCGCGGTCCCAGCTGACGAGAGACCTGCTGACTCCGCTCATTGCGCCCCTCCTGGTCGGCCTCGGTGCGGGGTGGGTCTTCGTCGCCTTCGTGCTCGACCGCACGCTGCAGATCGGCGATGGCGGAGGCGGCTGGGTCTCGCTGGGCGCCGTCGCGCTGATCGGCCTCCTCTCCATCGCGACTGCGGTGCTGTCGGTGCTCCGAGGGGGGCTGCCGTCCGGGAACGCCCTGAGTCGTGTGACGTGACGGGGGTAAGGCAAAGCCCCCGGGGTCCCGCCGTTCAGCAGGACGGGAGCGCGATTCTCGCGGGCGAGGTGACTCCGAGGGAATCGGTCCAGATTCCGTAGACGACATCGCCCGTGCGGCGGCGGGGCTGGAAGGCACTCGGAACGGACACCGCCCGGACCGACGGCGCCTCCAGGCAGAGTTGGAACCAGGTCCGATGATCGGCGGACGGCAGGTCGACCAGCCGCAGCCGGCGCACGAGGACCTCCCCAGCGTGGATCTCCGTGATCTCGTCAAAGGTGGGAAGTGTGTCGGTGACCGGCATTCGCGCGGTGAACCTCCGCGACTCCGCGTCATCTCCGTAGGTGTCGAGGTAGTACTGCTCGAGCAACTCCCTCGGTGGATCGATCTCGAGCGGGCCCAGATCGAACACCCAACGCCCGACCACGGCCCCCGCGGAATCCACGAGCTGCACCTCGGGACCGGCGTCTCGGATCATCAGCAGGTTGGGGGACGCCGCAGCGGATCGCAGTCGCGGTCCCAGGATAGGTCCGACGACCAGGTCGCCGTCCGGATGGAATCCGAGACTCCCATCCGGGAAGCGCCCGATCTCCAGCTCCCCGGCACGCTCGAAGTCGACCCGAACCACCCTCGCCACCTGCGGTTTCATCTCGGTTCGACCGGGACTGAACTGCACCGATCGAACGACGGGACGCATCGGACCCATCCAGCCCACGGTTTGCGGAACGTTGAGGAACCGAGCTCCTTCGACCGTCCACGTTCGGCGATGGGCCAGATCTTCGACACCGAGCACCAGCAGCCGCACGGACCCCGGGTCGAAGACGAAGACCTCGTCGCCGATCACGTTGATCGCCGCGGGACGATTGAACTCCTGCGGGCCGTCGCCGTGGCGGCCGAACCGCATAACCTCACCCGTGACCGTGTCGAGCCCGATGACGGCCCGTGCCAATCCGTCCAGGACGAAGACTCGGTCCTCGAGCCCGTGCACATCGGCGATTCGGCCGTAGACCACCGTATCCGGCCCGACGGGGTGGACGTCCGCGGAGTAGGGTGTCTCGAGATCCTCGATGGGCACGGTCACGGCCTCGTCCCATGCGGATGCGGATCCCACCGTCACGGTAGCCGAGACCTGTGGGGCACCCTCGCAACCGACTAAGGCGAGTAGGAGTAGCAGCGAAAGCGTGCGCCCCTGGGACGGCGCTACACCCCCGGGCATGCCAAGGCTCAACCCTCGCACCGCCCAATCTCCTCGATCGCCGCCTCGAGCCTGTTCAGACGGGTGTCCTCCGGTCCCTTGCGAATCTGCGGCAGCGCCGAGCAGAAGAGTCGCAGCGCCTGGGCAGGGTTACCCATCGATCGGGCGAGGTGCCCTCGCTCGACCGTGAACCAGGCGATTCGCGACGGCTCGGCCAGGATGTGAGCGATGGAATCCCCGCGGTTCAGGTGGATGGCGGCAGAATCGTGCTGATCGAGTCGGGTGTAGAGCATCGCGAGGTGAAGGTGCGAGACGCTCACGGCGCGTTCGCTTCCGCGTCGCCTGAACTCTCGGAGAGCGCGCCGCTCGTAGGAGATCGCTGCCTCCATCTGCTCCCGCGCACCGCTCGCGAGCGCCTCCGCGACGACGCTGCGCGCGGTACGGAGTTCAGAGTCGGAGAGCTCTTCGACGGGACCGGCGTCCTGCGCGTGAGCGGGCGGGGTCATGAGGGCCGCGCCAACCACCAGCGCCAGGTGTAGGCGCCTCATGCTCGCGGGCCGGTCGGGCCATCCCCGGATCCGGCGCGAAGGACCCACTCGCACTCACGCCACCCGAGTAGCGCGGGATTCGAACCCAGCCTCGGAACACACCTTCGTGCCATGGACGACAGACTCCCGGTCTGTGTGGACGGACACCCTGCGGATAGGGCGTGAGGGCAGGGTATGCGGTGCTCCCGAACGTCCGCAAGACTCAACCACGCGCCACCCCCACCTTAGAGGGCGTCAAAACATTTACTAAACATAATACATATTATACGTCGCTGTGGAGAAGTGTGGAGAAGTTGCCGCGCTCACAGGATTGGGGCTCGCCTCCCCATTCGGGCGCGTCACAACCCGGCTCGCTGCAGATCTCGACAGTGGACCGCCGCAGCATCTCCTCACCCAGCTGGCGGATCGCCTCTGCGTCGGTGATCTCGTGCCCCGCGGTGATCCCTGCACCGAGCGGTTCGGCCCCCGGACCGGCACTGCCAATCCCCGTCGAACGCCGTGGATCGCTCGATCTCGTCCGAAAAACCCCTCCCGCCGGCCGGCGGTCCACATCTCTGAATTATCCTTCCGTTCCACCTTGCGCGACCCCGACTCCCCCCGGCAGTCTACCCGCGACGCCCTCCCCGACGGAGCGGATCCCACCCGTCCTGGACGCCCCGCAACGGGCGTCCGGAGTCGAACGACCGACGTGAGCGAACGAGCAGCGAACGAGGCGGACGAGGCCCTCGCCCTCCTGATGCGGACCCTCCACGACGTAGTGGAGGACTCTGGCGAACCCGAGGTGGCCGAACGGCTGCCCTGGGCCTCGCACTGGCGACCGCACGCCGTGCCGGCCGGACCCTCCCCCCCGTCGGTCGACGGCTTCCCCGAGCCGATCGCCGACCGCTGCGTCCAGGCCTTCTCTCTCGCCTTCCAGCTGGCCGACCACGCCGAGGAGAACGCCACTGCCCAGGCCTTCCGCCGACTGGAGGACGACGGGAGGCTCGACGAATACTCGGGGTCGTGGGAGAAGGCCTTCTCCGCGCTGAAGGCCTCGAACGTACCTGAGGCAGACATCTCCAAAGCGTTGCGCGCACTACACATCGAGCCGGTACTTACCGCGCATCCGACCGAGGCGAAGCGGCAGACCGTGCTCGAGCATCAGCGGCGGCTCTATCGCGCGCTCGTCGATCTGGAGAACTCGATGTGGACGGCCTCCGAGCGGAGTGAGCTCCTCGAGACGCTGCACGCGGAGATCGAGCGGCTCTGGCGGACGGGCGAGATCTACCTGGAGCGGCCATCCCTCGCCGACGAGCGGCGGATGATCCTGCACTACCTCGCGCAGATCTTCCCCCTCGTCGTTCCTCGCCTCGAGCGACGGCTCCGCTCGGCGTGGGCGTCGGCGGGGCTGAAGCCGGGCGCGGTGGCCGACCCGGGGGCACTCCCCCGGGTCACCTTCGGGAACTGGGTGGGGGGCGACCGAGACGGACACCCGGACGTCACCCCGGACTTCACGCGAGAGACGCTCCTCCTCTTTCGCTCCACCGCGCTCGATCTTCTCGACGCTCGCCTCTCCGGTCTCGCGCAGCGCCTGAGCTTCTCGGAGAACCGCGTCCGGGCACCGCTACCCCTCACGACCCGCGTGACGGAGTGGGCCGACGAGCTGGGCGACGAGGGACGCGCGGCAGTCGAGCGAAACTCGGACGAGCCCTGGCGGCAGTACGCGAACCTCCTTCGTGCGGCCCTGCCCCGGTCCGGGCCGCCGACGAAGGGCCAGTTCCGCGACGCGGGCGAGCTGACCGCGGCGCTGCGGGAGCTGAAGGGGTGGCTGAATGAGGCGCGCGCTTCGCGCATCGGAGAGCACGACGTCGATCCCCTCCTCTCCCTGATCCGCACCTTCGGCTTCCACCTGGCGGTGATCGACGTCCGCCAGAACAGCGCCGTTCACGACGCTGCGGTCGCCGAGCTGCTGGAGGCCTCGGGACTCGAGGGGGGCGACGAGTACGCCGATTGGCCGACCGACCAGCGCCGAGCGCTCCTGGACCGGGAGCTGGAGACCCGTCGGCCGCTGGCCCGGCTCCGCGATCTACCGGAGGGCCCGGCCCGTGAAATGGTCACCCTCTACCGGACGCTGGAGGAGCACCGGGCGGCGTACGGGTCGGCAGGCCTGGGCGCGCTGATCGTCAGCATGACGCGCGGCACCGAGGACCTGCTCGCGCTCTACCTCCTGGGGCGCGAGGGCGGCCTCCTCTCGTACGAGGGCCATCCGATGGGGGCCCTCCCCCTCCCGGTCGTGCCCCTCCTCGAGACGATCGATGACCTGCGCCGCGCGCCCGAAATCCTCGACGACTACCTGTCTCACCCGATCGTCCGTCGAAGCCTCGACGCGCAGGCGCGGGAGCACGGGTGGGACCGTCCCCGCCAGCAGGTGATGGTCGGGTACAGCGACAGCGGGAAGGACGGCGGGCTCGTCGCGAGCATGTGGAGCGTACACCGCGCTCAGCGCGAGCTCGTCGAGACCGGGCGCCGGCACGGCGTCGACCTTCACTTCTTCCACGGCCGAGGGGGTACGATCGGTCGGGGCTCCGGACCGACTCACCGCTTCGTGGGCGCGCTTCCGACCGGCTCGGTGGGCCCCATGCTGCGGGTCACCGAGCAGGGGGAGACGATTCGGCAGAAGTACGCGAACCCGCCCACGGCTGCGCGCCAGATCGAGATGTACACGGCGAGCGCGCTGGAACGGACGGTCCGGGACCGCGAGGAGCCTGAGGCACCGGCCGGGCTTCCGGCGCTCATGGACGAGCTCTACGAGCTGAGCTTCCACCGCTACCGGGAGCTGGTCGAACACCCCGGGTTCGTCCCCTTCTTCGAGCGGGCGACCCCGATCGATGCCATCGAGCACAGCCGGATCGGATCCCGTCCGGCGCGGCGTCCGGGGGAGCGGAAGCTCGGCAATCTGCGGGCGATCCCCTGGGTGTTCTCCTGGAACCAGGCCCGCTTCACCCTGCCGGGGTGGTACGGGCTCGGGACCGCACTGAAGTCGGTCCAGGAGCGCGACGACGACGCGTTCGAGGCACTCCGCCGTGCGAAGTCCGAGGCGGAGCGCTGGGCGCCCCTCCACTATCTGGTGAGCAACGCCGCCACCGCGGTTGCGACGGCCTCACCCGCCATCATGGCGGCGTACGCGGAGCTCGCGGAGACCGTCCCGGGCACCCCGGAGATCCTCGAGATGATCTGGGCCGAGTTCGCGGCGACGCGTGAGGCCCTCGAGGCGATCTACGGCGCGCCGCTGGAGCGGGCGCGCCCGACGGTCCATCGCGCCATCGAGTTTCGGAACGAGGCGCTCCTTCCCCTGCACCGCCGCCAGATCACGCTGCTGCGGCGCTGGAGGCGTGCGGAGGGCGACGACGCGGCCGCGCTGGTCCCGCAGCTCCTTCGCACGATCAACGCGATCTCTTCCGGCCTCGGGATGACGGGGTAGCGCGGGGACGTGATGCGGGGGTCGATCGGGCTGAAGGTCTGGTCCGCGGCGACGGGGCTCTTCCTGGCCCTCTTCCTCGTCGTCCATCTGGCGGGGAACCTCGCGCTCTTCCTCCCTCCGGAGGCCGCGCGGGCGACGTACAACGGGTATTCCGCCTTCCTCTCCGGGAACCCCGTGATCAAGCTCGCCTCGATCGTGACGCTGATGAGCTTCGGCGCGCACGCGGCAGTCTCGGGCGCGCTGACCGTGCGGAACCGCCGGGCCCGCGGTCCGGTGCGGTACGCGCACGAACGTCCCAGGGAGTCGAGCCCGTGGGTCCGTCGCTCGATGGGGTGGCTCGGAGTCGTACTCCTCGTCTTCCTGGTCGAGCACCTGAAGACCTTCTGGTTCGCCTACAAGTTCGGCGAGGTCGCCCTCGACCCCGCGGGGAATCGGGACCTGTACGGCCTCGTGACGACCGCCTTCGCGAATCCGGTCTACTGCGCCGCCTACACCGTCGCGATGCTGGCGCTGGGCGCTCATCTGGTCCACGGGCTCGCGAGCAGCCCGTACACGCTGGGGCTCCGCCACCCGCGGTGGGGACAGGTCGTGCGGGCGAGTGGCGTCGTGCTGGCGGTGTTGATCTCGGCGGGATTCGCAGCGATGCCCTTCTGGGTGTACCTCAAAGGCCCAGGAGGCCCCTCGTGACGCCCCCGTTCCCCCTCGATCCGCGCATCCCGGACGGACCGCTCGAGTCGAAGTGGGCCCTCTTCCAATCGCGCGCCCGGCTGATCAATCCGGCGAACAAGCGACGGTACCACGTCATGGTGGTCGGGTCGGGTCTCGCCGGCGCCTCCGCCGCGGCCTCCCTGGCCGAGCTTGGCTACCGGGTGACCTGCCTCTGCTATCAGGACAGCGCCCGCCGCGCGCACTCGATCGCGGCGCAGGGCGGGATCAACGCGGCGAAGAACTACCAGAACGACGGCGACAACGTCTATCGGCTCTTCTTCGACACGATCAAGGGCGGCGACTACCGCTCCCGCGAGGCCAACGTGTACCGCCTCGCCGAGCTGTCGACGAACATCATCGACCAGGCGGTGGCGCAGGGCGTCCCCTTCGCGCGGGAGTACGGTGGGATGCTGAGCAACCGCTCCTTCGGCGGGGTCCAGGTCCAGCGCACCTTCTACGCCCGCGGCCAGACCGGCCAGCAGCTGATGCTCGGGGCGTATCAGGCGCTCTCCCGCCAGGTCCACGCGGGACGGGTTCGGATGCTGCCTCGGCACGAGATGCTGGATCTGGTAGTCGCAGACGGACGGGCCCGCGGCATCGTCGCGCGCGAGCTCGAGACCGGCGAGCTCAAGCCACTCGCCGCCCACGCCGTCGTCCTCGCGACCGGCGGGTACGGCACGATCTACTACCTCTCCACCCTCGCCCTCGGGTGCAACGCGACGGCCAGCTGGCGCGCGCACCGCCGCGGCGCCGGCTTCGCGAACCCCAGTTTCGTCCAGATCCACCCCACCTGCATACCCCCGCACGGAGAGCATCAGGCGAAGCTGACGCTGATGTCCGAATCGCTGCGAAACGACGGGCGGATCTGGGTCCCCACGACGAAGGCGGACACCCGGGAGCCGAACGCGATCCCGGAGGAGGAGCGCGACTACTACCTGGAGCGCAAGTACCCGAGCTTCGGCAACCTCGCGCCGCGCGACATCTCCTCCCGCGCCGCGAAGGAGGTGTGCGACGCGGGCTACGGGGTCGGGCCGCAGCACCGGGGGGTCTACCTGGACTTCCGCGACGCCCTCGCCCGCGACGGCGAGGCGACGATCCGCGAGCGGTACGGCAACCTCTTCGCGATGTACGAGAACATCACCGGAGAGGACCCCTACCGGACGCCGATGCGGATCTACCCGGCGGCGCACTTCACCATGGGCGGGCTCTGGGTCGACTACCACCTGATGACCTCGGTCCCCGGACTCTTCGCCCTCGGCGAGTGCAACTTCGCCGACCACGGCGCGAACCGACTCGGGGCGAACTCCCTCCTGCAGGCCTGCGTCGACGGGTACTTCGTGGCCCCGACGACCGTGGGGCACGAACTGGCGACGCAGCCGGCCGAGCTCGAGGTCGGCGAGGAGGACGAGCCCTTCCGCAGGAGCTGCGAGGAGGTGCGTGGCCGGATCGAGGCGCTGATGTCGATCGAGGGGCACTCGAGCGCCCGCGACATCCACCGCGAGCTGGGGCGGATCCTCTGGGATCGATGCGGGATGTCGCGCGAGCGGGCCGGGCTCGAGCGTGCGATCGAGGAGATCGCCGAGCTGCGCCGGGCCTTCCACACGGA
>JANQLR010000155.1 GCA_028280525.1 Longimicrobiales bacterium | reverse complement strand
CGATCTGGACGACGAACTCAGGTCGGAGGTCACCTCGCTCCTCGAGCCGCTCGCGATGCTGGCCGAGGACTTCGTCGTGGCGAAGGCCATCTACGTACCTCTCGGGGTCACCGTCGGCGTGAAGCCGCGCAAGGGAGTGGCCTCGGTCCGCGTGGAACAGGACGTCCGGAGGGTGCTGGGCCCCTTCGTCGACGGGGTCCCGGCCGGCTTCTTCGCTCCCACCCGGTTCCACTTCGGCCAGGCCGTCTCGCTGAGCGACGTGATCGCCGCGGTGCTGGCCGTGCCGAGCGTGGAGTTTGCCGCGATCCGGCAGTTCTCGCGTCTGGACGAGGACGCGGCCCGCACCGTGGTCCCCGACATCTCCATCCGCCCGGACGAGATCATCCGGGTCCTGCACGACCAGGGGGATTCGTCCCGCGGATTCGTCGACATCGAGGTGGAGGCGACGGCGTGAGCGAGCGCTCGATTCTCGCGGGTCTCGAAGCTCCGACCCGCATCGCTCCCTCCCACTGGGTCGGTCGGTACGAGGATCTCTATGGCCGGCTGCTCGCTCGGCTGCGCGCGGAGCCGATCGCCATCGAGGGAGTCCTGACCTATCCGCTGGCGCAGCTGAATACCGAGGCTGCCGACGACTTCGGTGTGGGGCTGGTGTCCGCATGGGCGGCGACGGGAGACGTCCTGTCCTTCTACCTCGCCCGGATCGCGGCGGAGGGATACCTCGACACCGCGGTCCAACCCGACTCGGTCCGGGAGCTCACCCGGGCCATCGGCTTCGAGACCCGGCAGGCGGTGAGCGCACGGGGGTACCTCGCCTACACGGTCCGGGACACGAGCGGGAAGGGGAAGGCTCAGCCCGCCACCCGGCCTCCCGCGTCGCCCGTCGTGACGATCCCGGCGGGTCCGCTGACGCTGGTCCGCAGCCTGCCCCGGCACAACGAGGCCCCGGTCTACTTCCAGCCGGACGCGCAGATCGAGGCGCGTCCGGAGTGGAACGCGATCCCGCCCGTCCAGACACGCGAGTCGGTCCCCGGCGAACTCTCTCGCGGTCAGACGCAGCTTCGCCTGGCCGGGACTCGGATCAGGGTCGCGCGAGGTGGAGTCCTTCTCCTCCGCGCATCGGAGAAGGTCCAGAGTTCGAAGGTCCGGCACGAGTTCGTCGTCGAGGTCGTCGCGGCCGAGAGCGAGCCACGGTCGAAGACCACGGTCGTGACCTGGAGGGCTCCGCTACCGATCCCCCCGGGCGTCTCATTGGCGCTCGAAGAGGTGCTGACCTTCGATCAGAAGGCCTCTCTCTTCGGGTACAACGCTCAGCCCTTCACGAAGATGCCGTCCGCCCTCCAGTGGGCGCGGGGGACGCACCGCGGTGGCATCTGCCGGCTGTTGCCGACCGGAGCCGACGGTTCGGCGGAGGGCCTGCCCTCGAAGTGGTGGGTGAGTGCCGACGAGAGCATCGCTCCCGCGGAACCCCACGACCTGCTGGTCGTCGGCGACGACCTCCTCTGCGGGACCGGCCGAGGCCTCTTTCGCTCGACGAACGGTGGAGCAGACTGGACGGAGGTCCAGGTCGGGGCGACGAGCAAGCTGGAGGTCTTCGCCCTGGCGGCGGACGGAGAAGGCGACGTCTGGCTGGGCGGTTCGAGCGCGCGAGTGTATCGGTCGAAGGACTCGGGACGCACCTGGGAGGCGGTGAACGGCCAGCTCCTGGGGGAGGTCTACGAGGAGCAGGAGAAACCCCCGTCCTGGGCTACGCTCGTTCTTCGGTGGATCGTTCGCGTTCTCACCACCGACGTCGTGGAGCTGATCCGGTGGCTCTGGGACTGGATCCGGCGCGTGATCGGGCGCCCGTTCGCCTGGCTCCTGGGTCGGGACGCCCGTCGGCTCCGGCGGTCGGCTCGGGACCAGATCGAAACAAGGACCTCGGGCGGCGGACAACACCCTCCCTCGAAAGCGCCGGTTGCGGCGACGACGGGTCCGGACCCTGCGGGCAACGGCGGTGGGGAGCCCCCCGCGGGGAATCCGACCCCGATCGACGTCACCCCCGGCGTGGTTCGGAAGACGCTGCCCAAGACGGTGGTTCGCTCGCTGACTCCGGTGGCGCTCCCGACGGAGAAGGGAAGCCTCGCCGGGATGCTGATGGGGTCGGACACCGGGGTGTTCTTCATGGCCACGGGGTCGCTCGACTGGCAGTCGCTCAACGACGGTCTCGGGGGAGCTCCGGCCGGCAGTCCGCTGAGTCCCTGCTCGGTGCGGACCCTCCTGCAGACGGACGGAGTGGTCCCCGACGTCTACGCGGGTACGGACCGGGGACTCTGGAAGCTCGCGGGCACCACGTCGTCGTGGACCGAGGTGCCGCTGCCCCACCCCCGCTGCGTGGTCAACGACATGGTGATCGGCCCGGCCGGGGACCTGTGGCTGGCCACCCGCGATGGCGTGCTGCGCCACGATTGGCACCGGTGGGAGGAGGCGAACGAGGGGTTCCTCCAGACCCCCTCGGTATCGTCGATCACGGTCGACCGGGACGGCGCGATCTGGATCGGAACGGAGCTGGGAGCGTTTCGACGGACGGACGACGGGTGGGAGAGCTTCGACGATCAGCGCATCCCGATCCTGTCGATGGACGCCGAGGCCGGAGCCCGGCTCGTGGACGGCGAGCCGCTTCCTTCGACCCTGCTGAAGGTCCTTCGGAAACACGGCTACGACGTGGCCGACCCGGCGTCGCCCGTGACGCATCTGGGCCACGATCTGTGGTGGCTTCCGGGCGCGCGCGTGGCGTCGCCCGCCGAGTCCGCCCCGGACATCGGCGCGCTCACGGCCTACCTGTTCGACACGGGGACGGGGGGGCGGGTCCAGCTCTTCGGCATCAGCGCGTCGCCCCCGTCGAAGGTGGCCGCGGTCGTCGACCTGAACTCCACCATCGTCGCGGCCGGGGGCGACCCCGTGCTGGTGAGCCGGGAGTGGCCCGATTTCGAGATTCAGGATGGACAGGTCGACGCCAGCCGCGTGCTGAAGGGCGTCGCGGCGAAGTCGACGATCGCACTCGTGCCCGGCACGGCGGACGCCCCGGGCCGTGCCTGGACGCTGAACTCCGTCTCCACCGTCGCCCTCTCGAAGTTCTCGAAGTCCGGAACGGTGACCCGGCTCTCGATCTCCCCATCGGAGTCCGAAGCGCTCCTCGACCTGCGAGGCACGACGGTCTTCGCCCAGAGTCGGAGGCTTCACCCCGCGGCCCGCACGACGTCGGGGGGGCGGCCGGTCGAGGGCCGGGAGCTCGTGTTCGAGGGCGCGGTGCCGCTGACGGACGACGACCACCTCGTCGCGGTCACCGGGAAGGCGCCGAGCGCCTTCATCCCCGAGGTCGGTGGGCTCATCGTCTACCGTCCGGACTCCGCCGACGCACCCGCGCACCGGGAGCTCACGCTCTCCAACGTCTTCGACATCGCCGTCGATGGCACGACCGTCTACGTGGCGTCGGACTCGGGGAGGGTGTGGTCTCGGGAGCTTTCGAGCGACGCGAATGCCGATGCCCGGCTGTGGGACCGTCTCGAGACGGGGCTGCCTGTGAAGTCCCGTGTCACCGCGATCACCGCCCGGGACGGCGTCGCCTACTGCGGGACGGACGGTGCCGGCGTCTTCACGCGACCGCGGGCAGATGACGCGGGCGTGCGGGCGGAGGACGAGGCGCATTCGGTCGGCTGGGTTCGCGCCGGCTCCGGGCAGTACCCTCGGGGGATCACCGACCTCGTCCTGATGGGGTCGCGGCTGGTCGCCGCGACCGAGGTCGGGAGCGTGCATCAACTCGATCTCGACGCCGCGTCGTCGGCGTGGGTGGAGATCTCCAGCGACCTGCCGGCGGGTCGCGTGTCGGCGCTGGCCGTGCATCGAGACCGTCTGTACGCCGCGATCTCCGGAGCGGGCGTGTTCTGCAGACCCCCGTCGGGGCTGTGGACTGCGGCCTCGACCGGGCTGGAGCAGCTCGATGTCCACACCCTCTTCGAAGCCGACGACGTCCTCCTCGCCGGAACCGCGGGAGCGGGCGTCTTTCGGCGCACGGCGAACGGTGCGTGGGCGAAGGTCGGACCGAGCTCCTCCGGTCCACGGAACGTCGGCGCGGTGTGCATCCACGACCGGGTGGTCTGGGCCTCGGAGGTCGGCGGTGCCACGTACCGGATCGAGGAGGGCACCACGGGGTGGCGGCGCTGTGCCGCCGAGGTGTCGAACGACGTCCGGTCGATCGTGGGGACGATCGAGGGAATCTGGGTCGGCGCCGCACGGCGAACCGGGCTGCGCGTGCACCCCCGGCACGAGCCGATGTGGATCGGACCGACGCTCGTCACAACGCTGTCGCGCATCGTCCCCGCGAACCTGGACGAAGGGGTCATTCCTGCGCCGCTCGAAGAGGCCATGAAGACGGTCCAGCGGCCTCTGAGCTCGGAGGCGACGCTTCGTACGGTGGACCGGGGTCGTGTCTGGAGGATCCGGGACGGAGACTCGCTGTACGTCGTTCTCGCCCGTAAGCAGCCCCTTCCCCAGCGGGGTGCCGCCCGGCGTCGGGTCATCCACGAGGGTCTGGTCTTCGAGGCCGAGCTCCTCGAGGTGGACGAGGCGACGATCCCGAGCGGCTCCTCAGCGGATCCATCGTGGCGCTTCGGCGGTCGGTGGGATGGGAAGCTCGTCGCGGGGAGGGCGCAGGTGATGTGGGAGGCGGCGGCCTCCACGAACCACCGGGTCGGTGCGATTGCCCGCGTCTCCGGCGCCCGGTGGACACCGGACTCGCAACGGACGGTCTTCACCCTCTCCGAGCCGCTGGCGCGACCCTTCGACGCCGCCACGACCACCGTCTCGGCGAATGTGGTTCGGGCGACCGAGGGTCAGAGCTTCGTCAACGAGGTGCTCGGGAGCGGAGACGCGGGCACCCCCGGTCAGGAGTTCCTCCTGCAGCATCCGCTGACGGACGTCGTCGATCCGATCTCGGGTCTGTTGCGCTCCACCCTCGACGTGACGGTGGTCGGCGGCAGCCCTGCGGTGTCGCCCTTCGACGGGATCCACCCACCCGGGCGCCTCCAGGTCACCCCCGACGGAGTTCGCTGGCGTCGGGTCGAGGATCTCCGGCAGTGCGGCCCGACGGATCAGGTCTTCATCGTGCAGACCACCGCGGACGGGCGTACCCGCATCCGGTTCGGCGACGGGGTGCACGGAGCTCGACTCCCGACGGGTCGCGACAACGTTCTCGCCTCGTACCGATCCGGCGGCGGGAGCCGAGGGAACGTGCCGACGGGCGCGCTCGTCACCTTCCTCAAGCGCCCTCCCGATGTCACGGCGGTGAGCAACCCGATCCCCTCGGTGGGTGGAATCGACGCGCAGCGACCCCTGCTGACCCGTACCGTGGCACCGGAGACCGTGCAGACGCACGGCCGAATCGTCACCCTCGGCGACTATCAGAGCTTCGCCTCGACCTTCGGAGGAATCGGCGTTGCGGAGGCGGTCGAGCTCGCGGGAGGCGGTCGACGGCGGGTGCACGTCTCGGCGTCGGACACCCTGGGCGCCTCCATCGAGGAGTCCCCGGAGCTGCGCGGGGCGCTGGTGCGGGCGATGGATGCGGTCCGGTCGGACAACACGCCCCTGTCGGTCGGGGGATACCACCCGATCCCCTTCGACGTGACGATCGCGGCGGCCCTCGACGACGACGGGGAGGCCGGCGAGGTGCAGGCGGCCATCGACCAGACGCTCCAGGACAGCTTCTCGGTGCGGTCGCGCGGCTTCGGCCGATCGGTCGCGCTCAGCGAGGTGGAGGCGGCGGTTCGGTCGATCGGCGGGGTCGCCTCGATCCACGTGGTCAGCATCAACCTCGCCGGCCGGAATCACCCCCGTTCGGACCACATCCCCGCTCGCCAGGCCCGGTGGGATCCCCTCACCGGTTCCGTCTCTCCGCCCGACGCCGTCATCTACTCGGCGTCGTCACGGCTGAACGTGAGGTGGGAGGCGAACGAACGATGATGCCGTCCGACTCCCGCTCGGAGGAACTCCTCTACTCGCTCCTGCCGGCACACTTCCGCCGGCTCGACGAGACCCAGGAAGTCCCCTATCAGCTTCGGGCCTTCCTCCGCGTTCTGGAGAGTCAGTACCGAGCACTCGACTCCGCCGCTCAGCAGCTGTATCGGGACTGGTTCATCCAGACCTGTCGACCGGAGGTGGTCCCGGATCTGGCCCAGATCGTCGGGCTCTCCGAGATCGAGTCGCTCCCGGCGGCGATCCTCCCGACGCTCCGTGGAGGGGTCGCCAACGCGACGTCCTCGTCGCGGCGGAAGGGGATCAACGCCGCCCTGGAGCATGCGGCGCTGGGGTGGACGGGGTGGTACGCCGCCGCGCGCGACTCGGGCCGGACGAAGCTGGCCGCCGCTCAGACGGTTCTCCTTCCCAGGCCCGAGCGCGGGCGCACCTTCGATGTGCGTACCGGTCCGGCGGCGGTCGCGCGCACCCCCTTCGACCGGGTGGCTCGCACTCCAGCCGTGAGTTCCGGATCTCCGGGACGTGCCGCGAGGCGCGCCGCGGCGACTCTGCATCTCTGGCGCCTGCAGACCTTTCGCAGGAGTGGTGCCGAGCCCTCCCGGGAGGCGTCCAGGGCGCTCTGCTTCTACTTCGGCCCTTGGCGGGAGGATACTCCGCTCTTCAACCTGCCGCGCTCGCAACCGCGGTTCGAACTCGCGAACGAGCCGCACACCCTTCCGGTTCGTCTCCGGCGGGAGGTGCTGTCCGCCGAACTGCGCGAACGGAGACTCGGGCTCGAACCGGGGACCGACTTCTTCGGGCGGGACCCGGTTCTGGAGATTCGTGTCCAGGGTGTGACCGGCGACTGGGTACCGGTGCCCATCGCTGACCTCTCGATCGGTGACCTCAGCCGGTGGGCCGGTGAAGCTCCGGAGGTCGGCGAAGCAAGGGTTTCGGCGGTCGTCGATCCCGAACTCGGTCGCTTCCGCCTGGCCGGTCCGAACGCCGTACGCCCCGTTCGGGTGACCTACACCTTCGCGCGAAGTGCTCCGGTGGGTGCCGTCCCATACGGCTCGGAGGATCGCCCGACCGATCCCGATACCTGGAACGTCGTGGTGTATCGGGCCGCGACGGCGGCCTATACCGACTCCGGGGTCCGGTCGTTCGACGACGTGCAGGCGGCCCTCAACGCCTTCGCGAAGCGGGGAGGGAACGGGCACATCCGGATCCTCGACGACGGGACGTATCCGATCGACGACCGGTCGGTCGGCCGGGACCCGGAGGGGTGCTGCATCGCCCCGGGGGCAGACCGGTCGCTGACGATCGAGGCGGTCGGGGGGGCGACGCCGATGCTCTGCGGATCCATCGGGATCGTGGGCTCCGAACCGGGGACGAGGATCGCCTTCAAGGGACTCTCCATCGAGGGGACGCTGACCTTGAGCGGCGACGTCGAGGTGGAGATCGAGCGCTGCACCATCTTCCCCCGTTCGACGGGGCCTGCGATCCAGGTCGACCGCAGCCATCCGGGTCTTCGCGTGCATGCGTCGCACTCCATCCTGGGCTCGGTCCATCTCCCGACGGCGACCGGCGGGTGCGTGATCGAGGACAGCGTCGTCGACGGGCTCGGTTCACCCGCGATCCTGGGACGATGGCGCGACGATTTCAGCGCCACGGTCACGATGCGACGAACGACGGTGCGGGGCGCGGCGCGGGCTTCACGGGTCGACCTCGAGGACAGCATCCTCACCGATCCCCTCGCGGTGGAGGAGCTCGAGCAGAGCCGCATCGCCTACTGCTACATCGCGCCCGGGTCGACGGCGCCCCCGGTCCACCCCGGCCCCATCCAGGGGCCGCCCGAGTTCACGAGCACCCGACGGAACGCGCCGGGCTACATGCAGCTGTCCACGAGGTGCCCCATCCCCATTCGACAGCAGGCGAGCAATGGCTCCGAACTCGGGGTGTTCAACGCACTCCACAACCGCGATCGCGAGCGGCTGCTTCAACGCGTCGTGACCGAGTACGGGAGACAGGGAGTGGACCTGTCCGTTCACACCGAAACGTAGATCCCATGACCGACCTCGAGATGCCAGACCAGCGGAGGCGACCCTAGTGGGTGGCGATTTCTCTCGATCGACCTTCGATCCCGGGCTTCACTTCAGTCACGTACGCCAGCAGCAGGGCCGAGTCACCCTCGATGCCGACTGGAATGAACTCAACGACATCCTGGTCGATCAGGCCCGGAGGCTCACCCGGGCATTGCTCGGGCCCCTGGCGGTGCCGGGCGACGATCCGGGATTCGCCCTGACGCCGATGAGTGGACTCGTGCTGAGGGGGCATTCCCGCATCACCCTCGATCGGACGGACGGCTTCCAGTTCTCGGACGACGCGCCCTTCTCCCTTGCAGCGTGGGTGGACATGGGTCGGACGGGCCAGGGCGTCCTGTGGCAGAGGAGTCTTCGGGACGGCGCCGTGGATCGGTGGACCGTGGACGCGGGGGGGCGGGTCGTCTTCACTCGAGCCGCAGCGGATGGGGGCCTCGCGACCGCGGTTGCGACCAGTCGCGCGATCGGATCGGGCCTCCGCCCGGTGGCCGTCTCCTTCGACGGAACGCTGCTTCGGATCTACATCGATGGGCGCCTCGAGGCGCGCGCAGCCGTGCCGGCCATGCGACGCGCGGGGACGTGGAGAGTCGCGCTCGGCCTCGCCGATCCGGCGGCGACGGTCTCCGGCCCGGGGATGGTCGGCACCTTTCGAAGGCTGTCCGCCTGGTCGCGGGCGCTTGCCGGGGACGAGATCCTGGAGCTGGCGCGGCTCCGCGCATTTCCGACCGCCGAGGTCATCGCCGACTGGCGCTTCTTCGGGCGAGGAGAGAGCTCGGAGGTCCGCGACGATCAGGGGCCGCACGACGGGTCGATCAGGAGAGACTCGGAGCAGGAACGGGATTCGTGGGATGGGACCGCCTTCTGGGTGACCCCCGGGGACGCCTACGTCGATGGAATCCGCTGTCGCGCCGACACGCCGACGCGGGTGTCCGTCCCCTCCGCCACGGGTGACTGCGCCGCGTTCGTCGAAGTGTGGGATCGCCTTCTGCCCTCCTTCCTCACGCCCCGACTCCCGGAGCCGGCGCTGGGCGGAGAGGTCCCGTCGCTCCGGTCGCAGGTATCCAGCCGCGTACGGGTGACGTCGGAGGCCGAGT
>JANQLR010000145.1 GCA_028280525.1 Longimicrobiales bacterium | reverse complement strand
TGGCCACGTACTTCACCGGCGCGTAGAGCTTGAGCGAGAGGACGAGGCAGCCGACGAACTCCCCGCCGTCCATCGCCCCGTCCACGAAGACGAGGCGCGCGCCGTACCAGAGGATCGCGACCGTCCCGAGGGTGGCGAGGATCTCGGTGAGTGGAGCGGCGAGGGCACGCCAGCGCTCGGTGCGGACGAAGGTGCGAAAGTAGTCCTGCGTCAGCCCGTGGAAGCGCCGCCGCTCCATCGCCTCGGCCCCGGACGACTTCACCAGCCGGATTCCGGCGAGCGTCTCCTGGATGTGCGAGTTCACCTCGCCCGCCAGGTTCAGCACCCGCCGGTCGCCCCGCTTCAGCTTCCGCACGAGCGGGCCCCAGATCCCCATCGTCCCCGGGATCACGATGAAGGCGACGAGGGTGAGCTTCCACGAGAGCGCGAGCATCAGCGTCAGCGCGACGACGAACTCGAAGACCGAGGAGAGGATCTTGGCCAGCTCCTTCGTCACCAGCGTCCGCAGCTGCTCCACGTCGTGGGTGAGCCGCGAGACGATCTGCCCCATCCGGGTCCGCCCGAAGAAGGCGAGGTCGAGCTCGAGGAGTCGGTCGTAGACGTCGTTGCGGATGTCGCGCGTGACCCCCTGCTCGACCCGCGCGACGAGGAAGCCGCGCAGGAAGTCGAAGACGTTCTTGAGCACCATCGTCGCCAGGATCAGCAGGATGATGCTCTGCACGGCCTCGAGCTGGTCGCCTCCGAGATCCACCCAGCGGTAGACCGTGCCGTTCAGGAGACGGTCCATCAGGCTGGGGTCGGTCCCCACCGCCGTCGGGTCCGTCCCGCCGTCGAAGAGGGCGCGGACGAAGGGGATCAGGAGGACGTACGCGAAGGCGTCCAGCCCCGCGAAGGCGAAGGTGGCGACGACGGCGACCGCGAAGACCGAGAGGTGCGGCCGCAGATAACGGAGGATGCGCAGGTAGAGACTCACGCGGGAAAGGTAGCCCGATCGCGGCCGAACTTCAGAGTCCCCCGGGTGCGACCGACACTTCGTACAGACGTCACTCGACCTCCATCGGAGCCGCAATGAGCATCCCCGGATCGCGCACCTTCACCCGCGTGCCCGTCCACGTCCGCGCCGAGTATCGCGTGCCCGGCAACCCGACCGTCTCGGGCCGGGTCGAGGATCTGAGCCTGAACGGCCTCCTCCTGGAGACGACGGACGAGCCGGAGGTCGGGGCGAAGGCCGCGGTCGAGATCATCCTGGAGAGCGGGACCTCCGAGATCCGCATCCACGCGGACGCCGAGGTGCGGCGCGCCGGGGAGGGGACCGTCGCCTTCCACTTCGACCGGGTCCACGGCGACGACTTCGAGCACCTCGAGAAGCTCGTCCTCTTCAACGCCGAGGACGCACGCCGGGTGGAGCAGGAGATGCAGGTTCACGCCGACGATCAGCCCCAGCTGAGCGGGTCGATCGAGGGGTAACCCCTAGCGCGGCCTCGGCGTCAGTGTCGAGACCGGCACGATCATCTCTTCGGGGCTGATCCCCCCGTGCAGGAAGGAGTTGCGGTACCGGGCCTGGTACTCGCGCAGCTTCGTCGGATAGACGAAGAAGCTGTCCTCCATCGCGATCGCGTAGCGCGTCCCCAGCTTCCCCTTCGGGAGCCGCAGGTCCTTCGGGTCCTCCGTCTCGAAGACGATCTTGCCGTCTTCGGCGCGCAGGTCGACCCCGAACTTGTAGCGCAGATTCGAGGTCGCGTCCCTCCGGGCGAAGACGGTGGTCGGCCGCTGGCAGAGGATGGAGCCGTGGTCCGTGGTGAGGACGACGCGGTACCCCGCGGCCGCGGCCTCCTTGAGGACGGCGAAGGCGGTGGAGCGCCGGAACCACCCGCGCGTCACCTGGCGCAGCGCGACCTCGTCCTTCGCCACCTCCATCAGGATCGGCGACTCGGACCGGCCGTGCGTCATCAGGTCCACGAAGTTGAAGACGAGGGCGACGACGGTGCCGGGCGTCTTCAGCGCGGAGCGCACCCGGCCGCGCACCTGATCCCCGTTCCGGTCGGTGAAGATCTTCTCGTAGTGGATCGGCACCTCCCGGTTGAGGAGGCGCTTGAGCTGACGGTCGAGGAGGCGGTCCTCGAAGGCGTTCAGCGATCCCTCGTCGTCCGTCCCGTCCCACCACGACGGGAAGTCGCGGGCGATCTCGTCGGGGAACTGCCCGCTGAAGATCGCGTTGCGGGCGTAGGGAGTCGCGGTGGGGAGGATCGAGAAGTGGTGCGACTCCTCGATCTCGAAGTAGGGCGCCAGGAGGGGGGCGATCGTGCGCCACTGGTCGAAGCGCATGCAGTCGAGCACGACGAAGAAGACGGGGTCGTGCCCGAGGAGGGGGACGAGGTGCTCGCGGACGATGTCGACGGAGAGCTTCGGTCGATCGGTCTTCTTCGACACCCACTCTGGGTACTCGCCGACGACCCACCGCCCGAAGTCCCCGCGCAGCTCGGTGATCATCGCCCGGACCGAGTCCTTGAGCCCCGCCTCCCCCGCCTGCTCCAGCCGGATGTGCCAGTCGACGAGCTCGATGTAAATCTCGGCGAAGTCGTCTGCGGTGCGCGCCTCCTGCCGCGCCATCTGCAGCTGACCGAAGCGGGCCGCGAAGTCCTGGGCGGCCTGCTGCTGCCGGATCGTCGACCCCTCCAGGATGCGGGTCACGGCGGAGAGGACCTGCCGGGGGGAGGTCGGCTTGACCAGGTAGGCGTCGACGCGGCGGCCGATCGCCTCCTTCATCGTCCGGTCCTCCTCCGACTTGCTGACCATGACGACGTGCGCGTGCGGGTCCTCGCGCCGGAGGATCTCGAGGACCTCCAGCCCCCGCCGCCCCGGCATCTGCTCGTCCAGGAGGACCAGGTCGTAGGGGCGCGTGCGCAGGAGGGCGAGGGCGTCGTCACCGTTGGCGATCGCGTCCACGTGATACCCCTTCGCCTGCAGGAAGAGGACGTGCGGGCGGAGGAGGTCGACCTCGTCGTCGACCCAGAGGATCCGCTTCCCGCTCGGCGCCGGCTCACCCATGTCGTCGATCAATCCCGTGGTCGCTCCGTCCGCTGGAGTCCAGTTCACATCACCCGCCGGTCAGTCCGCGGCGCTCGAGGAGCGGGGCGATCTGCGGATCGCGACCGCGGAAGTCCCGGAACATCTGCGTCGCCTCCACGCTCCCGCCCCGCGAGAGGAGGGCGGCCCGGAAGCGGTCGCCGTTCTCCCTGGTCATCCCGCCGTTCTCGATGAACCACTCGACGGTGTCGGCGTCGAAGACCTCACTCCAGATGTACGAGTAGTACCCCGCCGAGTACCCGCCGGCGATGTGCGAGAAGTAGGGGAAGCGGTAGCGCGGCGGCACGATGTCGATCGAGGCGCCCGCGTCGGCCAGGACCCGGGCCTCGAAGGCCATCAGCTCGTCGGCGGTGGGCACCTCGTCCGGCCCGAGCTGGTGGAGCGCCATGTCGATCAGCGAGGCCTTCAGGTACTCGGTGGTCGCATACCCCTGATTGAACTGCCCGGCCGCCAGGACCCGGTCGAGGAGCTCGGTGGGGATCGGCTCCCCGGTCTCGTAGTGGAGGGCGTAGTTCCGGACCACCTCCGGCCACGTCATCCACATCTCGTTGACCTGGGACGGGTACTCCACGAAGTCGCGCGGCACGGCCGTGCCCGAGAAGCTGGGGTAGGTGACGTCGGAGAAGAGGCCGTGCAGCGCGTGACCGAACTCGTGGAAGGCGGTCCGCACCTCGTCGAAGGTGAGGAGCGTCGGCTCGCCCTCCGGCGGCTTCGGGATGTTCTGGTGATTCGCGACGACCGGCTGCGTCCCGAGCAGATCGGACTGCGAGACGTACGCGTTCATCCACGCCCCGCCCCGCTTGCTCGGGCGCGCGTACGGATCGAAGAGGAAGAGCCCGAGCGTCGAGCCGTCCTCCTCGAAGACCTCGAAGACGCGCACGTCCTCCTGGTAGACCGGGAGCTCCGGGCGCTCCTGAAAGATGAGGCCGTAGACCTTCTCGGCGGCGAAGAAGATGCCGTTGATCAGCACGTTCTCCATCTCGAAGTACGGCCGGACCTGAGCCGCGTCGAAGGCGTAGCGCTCGGCGCGCACCTGGTCGGCGTAGTAGTCCCAGTCCCAGGCGGCTACCTGGAAGCCGCCCCCCTGCGCGTCGACCAGCGCCTGCAGATCCGCGGCCTCGGCCCGGGCGTTCGCCACGGCCGGAGGCGTCAGCTGAGCGAGGCGCTCGTTCACCGCGTTGACGGTCCGCGCCGTCTGCACGTCGAGGACGAAGGCGGCGTGGGTGTCGTAGCCGAGGAGCTGGGCGCGCTCGGCTCGCAGGCGGGCCGTCCGAGTCAGGACCTCACGGTTGTCCCAGTCGTTTCCGCGCTGTCCGCGTCCGAGCGAGGTGGTCAGGATCCGCTCGCGCAGCTCGCGGTTCGCGAGGGAGGCGAGAGGCGGCTGCTGGGAGGTGTTGAGGAGCGGCAGGACGTACTTCCCCTCAATCCCGCGCGAGGTCGCCTCGTCGGCGGCGGCCTGAATCCGGGAGTCACCGAGCCCTTCGAGCTCGGCCTCCGTGTCGACGACGATCGCGAGGCCGTTCACCTCGTCGAGAACGTTCTGGCTGAACTGCGTGCCGAGTTCGGCGAGTTCGGCGTTGATCTCGCGAAGCCGCTCCTTCTGCCCGTCGTCGAGCTGGGCGCCGGCCCGCACGAAACCCTTCCACGTCTCCTCCACCAGTCGCAGCGACTCCGCGTCGAGCCCGAGTCCCTCACGGGCCTGATAGATCGCGTCGATCCGGGCGAAGAGCTCCGGGTCGAGGCTGATCGCGTCCCCGTGTGCGCTCAGGCGCGGAGCCATTTCCGACTGGATCGCGCGCAGTTCGTCGTTCGTGTGCGCCGAGGTCATCGCGTAGAAGACTCGGGACACGCGGTCCAGGAGCCGTCCCGACTGCTCGAGCGGGACCAGGGTGTTCTCGAAGGTCGCCGGCTCGGACTGCGCCGTGATCTCGGCGATCTCCTCCAGCTGCTCGGACATCCCCTGCTCGAAGGCCGGCACGTAGTGCGCCGACTCGATTCGATCGAAGGCCGGGTAGCCGAGGTCGTGCGGGCTTTCGACGAAGAAGGGGTTCTCGCCATCTCCGTCCGCGCTGCGCCCGTTCATGTCGGCGTCCGCGCAGGCCAAGGTGGCGAGAAGTGCGAGGCCCGCGACGGGCCGAAGGCGAATACGATCCATGCCGCCCTCCCAGGAGGTTCGAGTCGGGTCATTCGGCAGGATGGGTGGCGGTGCAGGGGTCGGCAAGCGACGGGGGCGGTCCAGGAGCACGAGGTCGGGCCCGGAGCGAGGGGGGCGGAGGCCGTTGCGGGCCCGCCGGGCGTCCGTCAGCCCCCGAGCGGGATGCGCAGCCCGATCTCGATCGCGCCTGGATCGAGCGGCGAGGCGGCGATCGTCCACCCCTCGAAGGCGAGTTCGCGGAGCCGCTCCAGCCGTCCCCGGCTCGAGGCCCACGCGAGCCCGTCCAGCACCATCAGCCCGAGTCCCTGCACGATGACGGCGTTGGCGTGGCCCCGGACGGCGTCGCCGGACCGGAGCCCGTGCCTGGACGCCAGATTCAGGGCGGTGCCGACGGCGATGTAGCCGGCATTCAGCCCGAGGTTCACCAGGAGGATGTGCGCCCAGCCGTCCTCCGCGGCGAGGGTCTCGGTCGGACCGGAGGAGAGGTCGAAGCCCGCGCGGGTCGCCCAGAGGGCGATGCCGATGTTGATCGTCCCCCACGCCGCCGTCTGGATCCCGAAGCCGTGCCGTTCGCGGTGGCCGTCCCGGCCCGCGGCGACGAGCCCGGCGCCGAGCAGGAGGTTGGCGCCGCCCCACCAGAGGACGCGGCGGATGTGGGTGCGCTGCGCCTCGACCAGCTCCGTCCCCAGCTCGTCGACCTGCGCGCGGACGGCGTCGCTCTGACCGGAGACCGTCGACGGGTACAGCGCGGCGAGCGCGAGGAGAGCGACGGCGACCGTGGCCGCGCGAAGGGTCACGGACGACCGCCGACGATGAAATCCCACTTCGTCCAGGCAGCGATCACCTCGCCCCCCTTCCGAGCCGGATTGAAGAGCCACTCCGACGCCTCGCGGATCAGTCGCTGGTCCAGGTTGCGGTGTCCCGTAGTCGGGCGGAGGTACGTCGAATCCGGGATCACCCGCCCGCGGGCGTCAACGAAGACCCACACCTCGATCGACTTGCCCTTCAGACGGTCGTCTTCCGGGGGCATGATCATTGAGCGCGGCACCGCGGGGACCATCTGGAAGAAGCCCTCTTCGGCCGTCCCCCCGTCCCCCTGGCCCGTCCCGTCCTCGACACCGGGACCCTCGAGCCCGGGCGCATCGCCAAGGACCGCGGCGACCTCGTCGACGACCACCTCGTCCTCGAACTCGACGGGTTCGACATCGACCGTCGGGAGGGGGATCGGAGGCGGGGTGATCGGGCGCGTCGGGGGGACGCGCATGTTGATCGACTGAAGCCCGCCCGCCGCCGCGACGGCGTCGCCCGAGCGCGGGCCGGCGGCCGCGAAGGGGGAGCGGTGCACCCGCGGGGTGGTCCAGAGGAAGATCAGAAGGAGGTGGAACCCGATCGACACGACGTACGCGACCCGCCACAGGCGACGCTCGTCGCCGCGGCGTTCGTCGACGCTTCGGTCGTGGCGGGTATCCAGCTCCATCGATCCTCGACTCCGGGGACTCCGCGCGCGGCGGCGTCCATCAAGATCGAAGGCCGAGCCGACCCCGTCGACCCGGCCCTCACACCTGGGTTCTACGGTGCCGACCCTCCCTTTGTTTCCGGGCGTACACCGCTGCGACCGATTGGAGTAGATTACCGCCTCTCACGGCCGGAGTCCGCATGCCCACATCCGTCACGCAGTCCCCGATTCGTCGGCGCTCCCTCGGAGGAGCGTCCGACGTGGCGCGCGGCGAGGGTGCGGCGGGCGAGGACGCCGAGAACCGCTCCGTCACGGGGCGTCGGCGTTCCAGGAAGGTCCGGAATCCCTACTACGAGCTGACCAAGCCCGGGATCGCCGGATTCGTCGCCATCACCGCGGGGGTGTCGTACTACGTCGGCGCCGGGGGCTCGCCGGATCTGATGGCCGCGATCCACATCCTCGCGGGGACCGGCCTCGCGACCGGGGGCGCGCTCGCGCTCAACCAGTATGTCGAGCGGGCGGTCGACGCGCGGATGCAGCGGACGCGGACCCGCCCGATCCCATCGGGCCGGATGACGCCGCAGCGCGCCCTCTCCTTCGGGGTCCTCCTCCTCGGTGTGGGGCTCGCCTGGCTCGGAGGCACCGTCGGTGTCCTCCCCGCCCTCCTCACCGCCATCTCCGCGGCTGCCTACCTCGGCGCCTACACCCCCATGAAGTCGCGCAGCTACCTCGCGACGCTCATCGGGGCGATCCCGGGCGGCCTCCCCGCGCTGATCGGGTGGTCGGCGGCGACGGGCGGACTCGAACTCGGCGGGTGGGTCCTCTTCGGGATCTACTTCCTCTGGCAGCTGCCCCACGTCCTCTCCCTCGCCTGGCTGCTGCGGGACGACTACCTGGCGGTCGGCTTCTTCCTCGCCCCGCCCACCGACCCGCACGGTCACCGCCTGGGTCGGCACCTCCTGTACCACTCCATCTCGCTCCTCTTCCTGAGCGTAACCCCGACCTTCCTGGGGCTGACCGGGTGGATCTACGCGATCGGTGCCGCCGCGCTCTCCTTCGCGATCCTCCTCCTGTGCACCGCCACGGCGATCGAGATGACGGACCTGCGGGCGCGACGCATCTTCCTCGCGTCACTCCTCTATCAGCCGCTGCTCCTGCTCCTCCTCCTGGTCGACACGCTGCCACGCTGAATCCACCTCCCTCCCCCCAACCGCCGAGGTCCCGAGTGAACGCGAGCTTCCGAAGCGCCCCGCTCCTCCTCCTCGGCCTCGTCTGGGGGTGTGGCGGCGGGGAATCGCCCGGGTTGGACGGCGAGGGTCCGGCCGAGGGAGCCGTCGGATCGGCTGGGGACGCGGCGGGCGATGCCGCCGCGCCTTCGTCCGCCACCGCCGACCCCGAAGTCTGGTTCGTGGACGCCGCGGGGGAGACCAGCCGCCTGCTCCGCTGGTCGCCCGGGGAGGACGGGTGGCAGACGCTGCGCGCCGAGCTGCCCGACGCGTCGCGAGGGCTCGCCTACGACCCCGACCGCGCCCGCGCCTGGATCCCCAGCCGCGGGGAGGACCTCCTCCTCGCCGGGGACCCCGAGTCGGACGCGTGGGAGGCCCCCCCCGTCGCCGGCCTCGACTCGGCGTACGCCGTGGTGCGCGACGTGGGGGCCGACCTCCTCTACCTCAGCGACTACGGCCGCGACGAGATCCTCCGGCTCCGACCGGACGGAACGGAGGCCGAGGCCATCGTCATCGGGCTGACCGCCCCGCGGCAGCTCGCCCTCGATCCGGACAGCCGGACGCTCTACTGGGTCGACCGCGGAGCGGGGCGGGTGCAGGGAGTGACGCTCGGGGACGAAGGGGCGCCGGAGATCGGCGAGGTCCGCACCCTCGTCGACGACGGACTCCCCGCGCCGTACGGCATCGCCTGGGACGCGGCCTCGCGCACCCTCCTCGTGGCCGATGCGGAAGTCGGCGCGATCTACCGGGTCGACCCCCTGCTCGACCGTCCCATTCTCGAACCGTACCTCCCCGAGGCCGGGACGCACCCCTCCTTCCTCGCCATCGACGAGGTCGCGGGCGTCCTGTACTGGACCGACAACCGAGACAACGTCCTGCGCCGCCGACCGCTCGACGGCGGCGAGATCGAGATCCTCGCCGAAGGTCTAGCGGGGCCCCGCGGGCTCGTCCTGATTCGCCGGTGACGGAGGCGGGAGCGCCCGAGCGTTCGCGCGAACCGACCCGATCCGACACACTGACGCCATGATCCGATCCGTGCCCGCCCTCCGCCTCCTTCTCCCGCTCGTCGCGATGACTGCTCTCACCCCGCCGAGCCCGGGCGCCGCGCAGGACGCCGAGCCCCGGCCCCGGGCCCGCGACCTAGGAATGACCGTCGGCATCTTCGAGCCCGGTGCGGAGAACGCCATCACCGATGTCGAGGGCGTCCTCGTCGGACAGACGACGCGGATCGAGGGAACGTCGATCCGGACCGGGGTGACCGCGATCCTCCCCCACAGCGGAGACCTCTACCGGTCGCGCGTGCCGGCGGCGCTCTTCGTCGGGAACGGCTACGGCAAGCTGGTCGGGGTCACGCAGCTCAGGGAGCTCGGCGAGCTCGAGACCCCGATCCTTCTCACCTGCACCCTCTGCGTCTGGCGGGCCGCAGACGCCATGGTCGAGTGGATGCTCGAGCGGGAGGGGATGGAGCAGGTGCGCTCGCTCAACGCCGTGGTCGGGGAGACGAATGACGGCGGGCTGAACGATATCCGCTCGCGCCCCGTCCGACCCGAAGACGTGCGCGGCGCGCTTGAGGGGGCGACGGCCGGGGCGGTCGAGGAGGGCTCGGTCGGCGCCGGCACGGGGACGCGCGCCTTCGGGTGGAAGGGCGGAATCGGCACGAGCAGCCGGGTCCTGCCCGAGGCCCTCGGAGGGCACACGGTCGGGGTGCTCGTGCAGTCGAACTACGGCGGCATCCTGGCGATGGACGGGGCGCCGGTCGGGGAGGAGCTGGGCCGGTACTCGTTTCGGGGGGCGGTAGAAGGGGCGGATCGGCCTGCGTCGGGAGCCCGCGCCCCCGGGGGGGAGGGTAGCTCGGCAGGTGGGGCGACCCCATGGACCGACGCGCCCATTGACCCCGACCCGGACGGAGGCGCGGGCGACTACGACCACGGCCAGGGCTCCGTCATGATCGTCGTCGCCACCGACGCCCCCCTCTCCGATCGCAACCTGGAGCGGCTCGCCGCCCGCGCGATCATGGGGCTCGCCCGGACCGGCTCCTTCGCCGG
>JANQLR010000142.1 GCA_028280525.1 Longimicrobiales bacterium | reverse complement strand
CGCCCGGCGGATCCGCGAGGGCGCACTCCGCCACGAGGGCGTCGCTTCCCCGCAGGAACGCCGCGACGGCGTCCGACGGCCCGGTGTCGCCGGTATAGCCCACGGTGCCCCACGGCCCCGAGAGCTTCACTGCGATCGATGTCGGCGTGTGATGCGCGGGACACGCTTCGATGCGTACGGATCGGTCGTCCGACGCCCATGCACCCTCGGGGCCGATCGGACAGACCGCGAGAGGAAATCCCGGATTCGCCATCCAGCCGCCGAACGCACCGGCGAGCGCGGTGAGCCGCTCGCGCACGTCCTCGGGGCCGAGGAGCGTGAGCGGCCGATCCCGCCCGTCGACACGCCATGCGCCGAAGAGCGCGGCGAGGTCCCCGATGTGGTCCCCGTGCTCGTGCGTCACGACGAGCACGTCGATCGCGCGCCAGTCGATTCCCCGCCGTGCCAGGGCGTGCAGGGTGCCCCAGCCGCAGTCGAGGAGGACCGAGCGCGGCGCGGGGGTGGGCGCGTCGTCCCGCGATCCCAGAGAGAGGTGGAACGCGGCCGACGAGCGCCTTGCGTCGGGAAGCCCCGTTCCCGACCCGACGACCGTGAGCACCGCCTCGGCCGGCGCGCCGCTCGACACCTCCGGAGCCATGGGGAGGGGGCGGGTCAGGCGACTCCCGCCGCCTGCAGCGCTTCCTGGAGCCTCACGCCGACGATCGTGCTCACGCCGGGCTCTTCCATCGTGACGCCGTAGATCCAGTCCGCGGCTTCGATCGTGCGCGGATTGTGGGTAATCACGACGAACTGCGTCTGGTTGCTGAACTCCTGCAAGAGCCGGATGAAGCGCACGATGTTGTTCTCGTCGAGCGG
The DNA here is from genome assembly GCA_028280525.1 of Longimicrobiales bacterium. Classification (GTDB taxonomy): domain Bacteria; phylum Gemmatimonadota; class Gemmatimonadetes; order Longimicrobiales; family Gaopeijiaceae; genus Gaopeijia. The sequence continues at coordinate 1,770 of JANQLR010000142.1, read as the reverse complement.
TGCGTCGACCTCGTCCAGAACGCAGAAGGGGCTCGGCTTGACCAGGTAGATCCCGAAGAGCAGGGACAGCGCGGTCAGCGCCCGCTCCCCGCCGGAAAGCAGATCGATGCGCTGCGTCTTCTTGCCGCGCGGCGACGCGTGGATCTCGATGGGCGACTCGAGCGGGTCCTCGGGGTCCTGGAGCCACAGGTCCGCCTCGCCGCCCTCGAAGAGCCGTACGAAGGTCGTCCGGAAGTTCTCGCGGATCTGTTCGAAGGTGCCGGTGAAGAGGTCGGTGGCGGTCCGGTTGATCTCGCGGATGGCGGAGCGGAGGTCGTTGCGGGCTTCGACCAGATCCTCCCGCTGCTCCGTCAGGAAGTCCAGCCGCTCGCTCTCTTCGGCGTGCTCTTCCACCGCCAACATGTTCACCGGGCCGATACGCTCCAGCGCGACGACGAGATCCTCGAGCTCCCGCTCGAGCTCCTCGAGCTCCCCGTCGACCGGCCGGGCCTCGGAGAGGAGCGCATCGAGGGGGCGGCCCCACTCCCCTTCCAACCGTTCCCGGATGCGCTCGACCCGCCCGGTCAACTCTTGCCGCTCGAGCTCGAGCGTGTGCCTCCGGTCCGAGGCGGCCCGCTCGGCGGTGCGCGCCTCCCGGACGCGCTTCTCGGCGGCGGCGAGCCTGTCCGCGATCTCCCGGACGGTCTCCTCGCGGCTCCTCGTCTCGACCTCGGCTGCCGAGCGCTCCGCGAAGAGCCGTTCGGTCGCCTCTTCGCCCTCGGTACGCAGCGTCCGCACGGCCTCGAGCTCCCCCCGGAGCCGCTCCTCCTCTTCGTCGAGCTGAGCGCACCGCTCGGCCGCCCGCTCCCCGGCGCCGACGACGCCCTCGAGGCGGTCCGCCAGCCGGTTCGCGCCCCCCTCCAGACGGGCCACGTCGACCGCCAACCGGGCTTCCTCGGCTCGGGCGGTCTCCCACGCCTCCTGGGCCGTCTCGACCCGCTCCGCGGCGGCGGCACGCTCGCCGCCGAGCCCCTCCTCCTGCTCGACGAGAGCCGCCCGGTCCTCGCGCGCCTCGCGCGCTCGCTCGAGCGCACGCGTCCGCGAGGAGCGAGCCCCTTCGACCTGCCGGGCCAGCTCGTCTCGGAGACGATCCATTCGTCCGCGCTGGTCCGACTGGGCGGCGAGCTCACCATGTACCCTCCGGTGCTCGTCCTCCGCCTCGCGGAACGCGGAGCGTGCCGACTCGACGGCCTCCTCCGCCTCGGCCAGGCGACGCTCCGCCGCCTCGACCTCATCACGCGCCGCCTCCGCATCCACGGTCGCCCGCTCGTGCTCCACCGCGACCCGCCGCAGCTCCTCCTTCCGCTCGAGCACGCCCGATCCACCGGACGGGTTGCCGATCCGCACGATGCCGCCGCGCTCGGTCACCGAGACACCGGAGCGGCCGCCCCGCGTGTCGAAGCCGCCGAGGAGGACGCGAAGCCAGGGAGCGCCCTCCCCTCCGAGCCGTACCCGATCCAGGAGCCCGCCCCCATCCGCGACCGCCGGCACGCGGTCCAGCGGCAGGAGCGCGAGGCCTCCCCCGCCCTCCCACGATCCGCCGAACCAGTCGAGGAGGCGGTCGACGGTCGCCGCGTCCCGAACCACCAGCGCGGAAGCCAGGGCACCGAGCACCCCCTCCACCGCGGCCGCGTCGGCCGCGTCGGCCCCCACGGAGTCCGCGAGCACGCCCACGACGCCGGCGTCGCCGAGCTCGAGCGCGGCGCGCACCACGGGCTCCACCCCCCCCCG
>JANQLR010000096.1 GCA_028280525.1 Longimicrobiales bacterium | reverse complement strand
CATCTTCCCGTCCCGGGCGAGGACGCCGACCGTACCGTGCTCGACTCCCACCGGCACCGTTCGCCGGAAGAGCCGACGCACCTGCTTCGGGGTGGCGCGGGTCGCCAGATCCCAGTCGACGGAAGGGCTTCCGAGGAGGGCGTCCCGGACGGCGCCGCCAACCGCCCACGTCTCGAAGCCCGCCGCCTCCAGCGTGCGGGTGATCCAGCCGACGGCCTCCGGGGGATCGATCCTCACCCCACCAGGACCGCGCCGCCGTTCACGTTGAGGATCTCCCCCGTCACGTGCCGCGCGAGGGGCGAGCAGAGGAAGGCGACCGGCCCCGCCACATCCTCCGCCGTCGCGATCCTGCCGATCGGGATCGAGGCCTCGATCCGGTCGCGCGCGCCCGGCTCCAGAGCCGGAGCCGCCATCTCCGTGTCCACCCACCCGGGCGCGACGGAGTTCACCGTGATCCCCCGGGGCGCCAGCTCGACGCAGAGCCCTTTGACGAGCGAGACGAGCGCCCCCTTCGAGGCGGCGTAGTCCCCGTGGAAGGCCTCGCCCCGCTGGGCGGCCGTGCTGGTCACGAGGACGAGCCGCCCGTCGTCCCGGAGCGTTCGGGCCGCCTCGCGGCAGACGAAGAAGGCGGAGTCGAGGTTGACCGCCATGGTGCGGCGCCACCTCTCGAGTTCCATCTCGCCGATCTCGACCGCCTCCACCGGCCAGATCCCGTGGTTGAGCACCACGAGGTCGAGACCGTCGAAATCGCTCCGGGCGCGATCGAAGAGCCGGGTGACCTCGGCCGCGTCGGCGAGGTCTCCCCCCTCGGCCCACCCCCGTCGACCGAGCGCCTCGATCTCCGCCACGACGGCCCGCGCCTCCGAATCGCGGTTCCGGAAGGAGATACCGACGTCCGCTCCGGCCCGAGCGAGGAGGAGGGCGGTGGCCCGGCCGACGCCCCGGGAGCCCCCGGTGACGAGCGCCTTCCGTCCCGTCAGGTCGAGGAGGCTCATGCGGGCATCCACTTGCCGCCGAGGTGCGCCAGGTGCATCCGCTCGGAGGCGAGGATCTCCTCGACCAGGGCGGCCGTCTCCCCGTCCAGCTCGAGGGCGGAGGCTCGCTCGTAGAAGTCGACCTCCGCCGCCTCGGCTTCGCGCTGCGATCCTTCCCACCCCTCCAGCGTCATCGCCGGCCGGGCGACGCCCCGCAGTTCCTCGGGCTCGCCGCCCAGTTCGAGGAGGCGCGCGGTCAGTCGGGAGAGGTGGTGCTGCTCGTCGGCGTGCAATCCGTTCAACCGTTCCGAATCCTGCGCGCGACCCTCGACCTCCGCCTCGGCGGCGAGGGCGCGGTACGCCAGCGTCCGGGCCTTCTCCCGTCGCCGCGCCTCGTGCAGGAAGTCGACCGTGTTCACCTCACGCCTCCGGAGCGGGCCACGCGCGATCGACGTACTCGCAGATCATGTGGCCGACGGCGAGGTGCATCTCCTGCGCCCGCGCCGTGACGTCGGTCGGGACGATGACGGCGTGGTCCACGATCGGGGCGAGCGCGCCGCCACCCTTCGCCAGCATCCCGACCGTGCGGACTCCGACCTCGCGCGCGACCTTCGCGGCCTCGAGGAGGTTCGGCGAGTTCCCGCTCGTCGAGTGCAGGAAGAGGAGGTCGCCCGGGCGTCCGAGCGCCCGGAGCTGGCGGGCGAAGACCTGATCGAAGCCGTAGTCGTTCCCACCCGCGGTCAGAATCGAGGTGTCGACGGTGAGGGCGATCGCCGGGAGCGGCGCCCGCTCCCTCGCAAAACGCACGACGTACTCCGCGGCGAGGTGCTGTGCGTCCGCCGCCGAGCCACCGTTGCCGCAGAAGAGGAGCGTCCCACCGGCCCGGAGCGTCTCGAGCGTCCGCTCGGCGACTTCGTCCACCAGAGGGCTCAGCTCGTTCTCGCACCGACGGGCCAGCGCGGCGAGCTGAGCGAACTCCTCGGCGACCGTCGTCGATCCGGCGTGGGTCATCGGTCCGCCCCGATCATGCGGCGGATCCGGGCGACGAAGCCCGTCTCCTCCGGCAGGAGGGGTGCCGGCATCGGCTCCTCGTCCTCGGAGAGTCGCCGCGGATTCGTCTCCGTCAGCACCCGGAAGGTCTCCAGCCCGCCTACCTCCTCCATCGCCGCCTGCGCCTCGTCGTAGTTCACCGCCAGGTGCTCCCGCCCATGGAAGTCGGAGGCGAGGTAGCTGGCGAGGCCGTGGCGGAGGAGCCGGAGCGCGACGCGCCGAGCCACCGGTCCGTAGCGACCGACCAGCGAGCCCCAGTTGATCTGAAGGAGCGCCCCCTCCCCGACCCACTCCCGGGCGACGTCGAAGCGCTCCTCCATCTCCCGGTAGCGCTCCGGGTGCGCGATCACCGGCCGCACGCCCGACGCGATCATCCGACGCAGGATCGCCCCCGAACCCATCGGTGGGATGTGCATCCCCGGCCACTCGACGAGGGCGAACCTCGTGCCTCCGAGGCGGAGGCGCGGGTCGCCGAAGTCGAGGTCCGGGCTGTCGAGCATGACCTCGAACCCGAGCCGCAGGTCCAGGTCCGGCAGCGTCGGGATCGCCGCGTCGCGCAGGAGATCGAAGGCCGCCCGCACCTCCTCGATCCTCGCTTCGAGCTGGCCCGGCTCTTCGTGCAGGGAGGCGTCGAGGTGCGGCGTCGTGATGATCCGACGCGTGCCCGTCTCCATCAGCCGGCCGATCGCCGCCAGCGCTCCATCCACGCCGCGCGCCCCGTCGTCGACGTCGGGGACGAGGTGCGAGTGGATGTCGACCGGTCCGGGAACGATCTGGATCATCGACCGAAGCGCTCCACGAGGCGCTGGAGGGCGGCGTCCGGGTCGGCCTCGTCCAACGCGGCCTCTGCCGCCCACGTCAGGAAGCCGTCGGCCGCAAGCAGGTCGAAGGCGCCCCCTCGGGGTCGACCCGACCCGGTCAGCGTCCGGTCGAGCGCCGCAGCCGCCTCATCGGCGAGGTCGGCGGGCAAGGCGGGGCGATCCGGGTTCGAGGGCCGCATCCACTCCGCGAAGCCCGCGGGCACCGGGGGGGTGCGCGATCCGATCCACGCGCTCAACCGGAGGGCGGTCACGCGTCCCCTCCGAGGATCTCGCGGATGGTGGGGACGAGCGCCTCGAGGGCCTCCCCGACACGGGACCGATCCGAGACGCCGGCCTGCGCCAGGTGGGGACGTCCTCCACCCCGGCCGCCTGCGACCGCCGCCACCCCGCGGATGACCGCGTCGGCTCGAATCCCCTTCTGAATCAGATCGTCGCTGACGAAGGAGAAGAGCGTCAGCTTCTCCTCGGGGAGCTCGGCGGCGACCACCGCCACGCCACTCCCCTCGGAGAGGAAGGCGTCTCCCCACTCCCGAGCGTCGTCGGCGTTGCGCGCGCGGATGCGGACCGCGCGGGCGCGGGCCTTCGTCCCGTTGACCTGAATCGTTTCCTCGACGACGACCTCCTCACCACCTCCGCCGGAGGCGCGCATCTCGGAGATCATCTTCTCCAGGCCCACCCGTTCGGCGACCAGCTGCTCGGCGCGGTGGACCAGGTTGTCCGGCGCAGTCTTCAGCGTCCGGGCGGCCTCCTCGACGCGGGTCTCGAAGGCGGTCAGGTGCGCGAAGGCTCCGGGCCCCGTCTGCGCCTCGATCCGACGCACACCGGCGGCGACCCCGCTCTCGGAGACGATGCGGAAGAGACCGATCTCCCCCGTGTGACGGACGTGCGTCCCGCCGCACAGCTCCATGCTGACTCCGGGGATGTCCACGACGCGGACCTCGTCCCCGTACTTCTCTCCGAAGAGCGCCATCGCCCCGGCGTCCACCGCCTCACGGAAGCCCAGCTGCCGGGTGACCACCGGGTGATCCGCCCAGATCGCGGCATTCACCTCGGCCTCGATCCGCGCACGCTCCTCCGGATCGACCGGAGCGGTGTGCGCGAAGTCGAAGCGCAGGCGATCCGGCGCCACCAGCGACCCGCGCTGTACGACGTGCTCGCCGAGATTCCCGCGCAGGGCGGCGTGCAGGAGGTGGGTAGCCGTGTGATTCCGCTCGGTGTCGTGTCGAACCGAGGCATCGACCGTCGCCTGCAGCTGCGCGCCGTCGAACGACGCAGGAAGCTCCCCGGTCACCTCACCGAAGACGGCGGAGTACCCGCCGACCTTCCGGACGCCCTCGACTTCGAGAGCCCATCCCTCGCCCTCGACCCGGCCGCGGTCGGAGATCTGTCCTCCACTCTCCAGGTAGAAGGGGTTCGACTCCAGGATGAGCGCCAGACGGCCCTCTCCGTCCCGTCGCGATCCGAGGACCGCCGTGACCGACTCGCGCTGTCCGTACCCGACGAAGATCTGCTCGTCCGCGCGGATCAGCTCCCAGTCGTTGAGCGACTCGTCGCCGACGCCCGTCCCCTTTGCGCGGGCGCGGTCCTCTCGCGACCGCTCGCGCTGGGCCTCCAGAGCGGCCTCGAAGCCCTCGGCGTCGACCGTCCAACCCCGCTCGCGCGCCATCAGCTCGGTCAGGTCCAGAGGGAAGCCGAAGGTGTCGTAGAGCCGGAAGGCCTCCTCCCCCGGGATCTCCCCCGCCTGGCCGCGCGGCGCGATCTCGTCGAAGCGGTCGAGCCCGCCCTCGATCGTGGTCAGGAAACGCTCCTCTTCACCCCGCGTCGTCTGGACCAGGTGCTCGCGACGGCGCTCCAGCTCCGGATAGACGTCGGACATCGTGTCGACCACCCGCTCCACCACGTGGACGAGCGTCGGCTCCCTGCGGCCCAGGAGCCAGGCGTGCCGGACCGCGCGGCGCAGGATCCGGCGCAGGACGTACCCGCGCCCCTCGTTGGAGGGGAAGACGCCGTCGGCCAGGAGGAAGGCAACGGCGCGGGCGTGATCCGCGATGACCCGGTAGCTCAGCCCCTCGGACTCGTCGGCGGCGTACGGGCGTCCCACCACCTCGGCGACCCGCTCCAGGAGGGGGCGGAAGAGGTCGGTGTGGAAGTTCGTCTCCTCCCGCTGCAGGACGGCCGCGAGCCGCTCCAGGCCGGCCCCCGTATCGATGCTCGGAGCGGGAAGCGGATGCAGCTCACCCGCCGCGTCCCGGTCGAACTGCATGAACACCAGATTCCAGAGCTCGATCAGCCCACCGGAGTCCGCCAGTCGCTCGAACTCCTCCGTGGACGGATACGTACCCCGCTCCGACTCCGGCCGGAGGTCGTAGTGGAGCTCGGAACAGGGACCGCAGGGGCCCGTGTCCGCCATCTGCCAGAAGTTGTCCTTGTCCCCCAGGCGGTAGATCCGCTTCGGATCGACGCCGACCACCCGCTCCCAGAGCTCGGCGGCTTCATCGTCGGTGTGGTGCACCGTCACCCAGAGGCGCTCCGGGTCGATCCCGAGATCCTCCACCAGGAAGTCCCAGGCGAACTGGACCGCGTCCTCCTTGAAGTAGTCTCCGAAGGAGAAGTTCCCGAGCATCTCGAAGAAGGTGTGGTGCCGTGCCGTCTGACCCACCTCCTCCAGATCGTTGTGCTTCCCGCCTGCGCGGACGCACTTCTGCGAGGTGACTGCCCGCCGGTAGCTCGACGGCTCCTCCCCCAGGAAGACGCCCTTGAACTGGACCATCCCCGCGTTGGTGAAGAGGAGGGTGGGGTCCTCGGAAGGGATGAGGGGCGAGGAGGGACGGACCTCGTGACCCCGCTCCCGGAAGAACTCGAGGAAGCGGGTTCGGATCTCGGCGGCCTTCATGGCGAAACGCAGGACGGAAGGTGGTGAAGTCGGGGGACTCAGACCCGATCCCTAAGATAACGAGCCCGGTCGAGGGTCGTGAATGCGAAGGGGCCGCCCTCCCAATCAGGGGAAGGGCGACCCGTGACGCGATCCTCGATCGCGCTTCACCCGTGTCAGGACCCCGCCGACCGATCGGAGGTCCGTGCGACACGCCACAGCCGCACCGCGGGCGACTCGGTCACGCCTCCGCTGGCGCGACCTCGTCCGCGGGTGCCTCGGCGTCTGCGGGAGGGACGAGACCGAGGGCGACGCGGAGCCGCGCGTCGATCTCCTCCGCGACGTCCGGGTTCTCGGTCAGGAACTGCTTCGCGTTCTCCTTCCCCTGCCCCAGCCGGAGGTCGCCGTACGAGTACCACGCCCCCGACTTCTCCACGATGTCGAGCTCGGCACCCAGGTCGATGAGGAGCGCGAAGTGGGACACGCCCTCGTTGTAGATGATGTCGAACTCGGCCTGCCGGAAGGGCGGCGCCGTCTTGTTCTTCACCACCTTCACGCGGGTCCGGTTTCCGATCACGTCCTGGCCGTCCTTCAACGCCCCGATGCGGCGGATGTCCATCCGGAGCGAAGCGTAGAACTTCAGCGCCCGGCCGCCGGAGGTGGTCTCCGGGGAGCCGAACATCACCCCGACCTTCTCGCGAATCTGATTCGTGAAGATCACCGATGTGTTCGACCGGTTCACCGCACCCGTCAGCTTTCGGAGCGCCTGCGACATCAGGCGGGCCTGAAGCCCCACGTGCGAGTCGCCCATCTCCCCCTCGATCTCGGCGCGGGGGACCAGGGCGGCGACCGAGTCGATCACCACGACGTCGACGGCGTTGGACCGGATCAGCACCTCCGCGATCTCGAGCGCCTGCTCCCCCGTGTCCGGCTGGGAGACGAGGAGGTTGTCGACGTCCACGCCGAGCTTGCGGGCGTAGTTCACGTCGAGCGCGTGCTCGGCGTCGATGAAGGCGGCGATCCCGCCGTCCCGCTGCGCGTGGGCGATCACCTGCAGACAGATCGTCGTCTTACCCGAGGACTCCGGGCCGTAGATCTCCGAGATCCGTCCGCGCGGCACACCGCCGATCCCGATCGCCGCGTCGAGGTTCACCGCGCCGGTGGAGATCGCCTCGATCTGAACCTTCGCGCCCTCGGAGCCCATCCGCATGATGGCGCCCTTGCCGTACGAACGCTCGATCTGCGTGAGCGCGGTGGATAGCGCCTTGTCCTTGTCTTCGGCCTTGGCCATGGGAGCTCCGTGTGGCTCGAGAGGGGGGTCGTTCGGGGTAGATGAGCCGCAATCTACCCGACCCGAAGAGAATACGAAAGTGCCGATCTGCGGTCGACGCCGACGCCCGCCGACCGTCGAACGGAAGTGGATTCTACCGGCTCGTCGTGGGCGGAGGAATGCTCCCTCCGGCCGGTCCACCGCGCACCCGGGCCGCCTTGCCGCCCAAGCCCCCGTCCCCCCAAGCTCTCCGGACCCGAACGTCCAGGAGCCCCGATGTCCGCCCCCGCCTCCGACACCGACCCGCCCGCCCGCCGCGAGCGCCTCCGCCTCGAGTCGGCCACCGCCGAGACCCACCCCAACGGGGACGTCTCCGTCGCGGTGACGCTGGAGTGGGCGGACGAGCGGGTCCAGGGCTTCTCCGACGGCTTCGACACGCGCGAGAACGTCCTCCGCATGGGCGCCGCCTCGACCGTCGAAGCCGTCCGCCTCCTCCTCGGTCGCGACTTCGCCGTCGAGCTCCTCGGCGTAAAGGCCACCAAGGCCTTCGGCACCTGGGTCTCCATGGTCTACCTCCGCGTCGGCACCGGCCACGACGCCCAGGAACTCCTCGGCGCCCGCGCCCTCGACGACGACGACCTCGTCCGCGGCGGCGCCATCGCCGTCCTCGACGCCCTCAACCGCGTCCTCTCCCGACACCTCCCCTAGCCAGCCCGACCCGTGCGGCGCGAAGCGCCCGCAGTCCCGACGGCCCTCGCCGCCCGCCCAGCCCGTGCGGCGCAAAGCGCCCGCAGTCTTCAGCCCAAGCCCCCACGGCCCCCGCAGCCCTCCAGGCCCGTGCGGCGCGAAGCGCCCGCAGTCTTCAGCCCACCCCTTCAGGACTCCCCAGGCGCCCCCGTGCCCCGAGGGTGGGGGCCGAAGCTCGGATGCGGGCCAAGGCGGGCGAGGAGCGGCGACCGAGGCGTACTCCCTGTACGCCGCAGGTCACGCACCGC
>JANQLR010000095.1 GCA_028280525.1 Longimicrobiales bacterium | reverse complement strand
CAACCCCATTCGGGCTCGCCCCCCGCCGGCGGAACGGCGTGGAGCTCGGCCAGGCCGCTACCGAGGCGCCGCCCAGTCTCTCCCCCCTCGAGTCCTCGCTCGATCCACTCCAGGAGGAGCCAGCTCGGATCCGCCTCTCCCCCTCCCTCCGCCGGGCCGTCGAAGGCGATCACCTCGGGAATGTGCAGATCCGCGGGCGCAGCACGGCGAAGCGCCTCCAGCCCCTCCGCCTCGGCGGCGAACATCCCCGCCGGGGCCGCTGCATTCCACTTCAGGAACCAGAGATCGCCGCTCCTGGTGCGCACGCCGTGCGCCCGGTGGATGTCGCCCCCCGTCACGGACTCGACGGAGACGATCTCTCCGGAAACGGACCCGCCCGTGCCCGCGCGCAGGGCGGGTTGGACCGCGTCGAGGAGCCGTCGGGGAAGGAGCGTGGTTCGCATCCCGACAAGGTAGGCGCTGGACGGGTGCCCGGCTCGCCGAGAAGTTGCCCGGAAACCCGGCGTCCTCCCCGATGGCTCACTCACTCCGGTGCTGAACGTGATTCCTCTTCCGGCGACCCCCTCCCTGCCCCGCCGCACTGCGGTCCGGCTCGCACTCCCACTCCTCGTGGCCTCTACCTCCGTCGGCCCCGCGGCGCCCCTCGCCAGCCAGGACGACGACTACTGGCAACAGGAGGTGCACTACACCATCGAGGCTGCGCTCGACGAGGAGGCCGGCCAGCTCGAGGGGGCCGGGACGATGGTCTACCGGAACCGCTCCCCCGACGCGATCGACGAGGTCTTCTTCCACCTCCACCTGAACGCCTTCCGTCCGAACTCGATCTGGGCGACGGTCGAGCAGCGGGAGCATCTGGACTTCCAGTCGCTCGGAGAGGAAGAGCACGGCTTCGAACGCCTCGCCTCCATGACGATGAACGGGGTCGCGCTCGACCCGCAGTACCCCTTCGCCCCGGACTCCACCGTCGTCCGCTTCGCCCTGCCCGAGGCGATCGCTTCGGGGGGGGAGGCGACCTTTGCCTTCGAGTGGACCGCCCGCCCCGCGACCCTCTGCCGGCGCCAGTGCCGACAGGGCCGGAGCTGGGACTTCGCGCACTGGTACCCCCGCATCGCGCCGTACGACCACGCGGGGTGGCAGGGTCACCCGCTCTACCCGCAGGGCGAGTTCTACGGCGAGTACGGGGTCTACGACGTGACCCTCGACCTGGCGGAGGACCAGGTAGTCGGGGCCACCGGCGCCGTCCTCGAGGGAGATCCGGGGTGGCGGCCGTCGCCGTGGAGCCCGCTCCCGGAGGTGCCGTGGCAGCGCGACTGGTACACCCCGCGCGAGCCGGTCTCGCCGGGACGGTTCACCGGGGAGGCCGCCGCGGGCCGCAAGCGCGTCCGCTTCTACTCCGAGGACACCCACCACTTCGCGTGGAGCACGAGCCCGGACTACCGCTACGAGGCGACCTGGGCCGGCGACGTCGCCATCCACGTCCTCTACCGCCCCGAGGACCTCGACTGGGACGCCGGCGCGGCGGCGGGGAGGACCATCCGCGCGATCCAGTGGCTGGAGGGGGTCTTCGGGCCGTACCCCTACCCGCAGCTCACCAACCTCCACCGGCTGGACGGGGGCGGAACGGAGTTCCCGATGGTGATCATGGACGGAAGCCCGTCGCAGGGACTCATCACCCACGAGACCGCCCACCAGTGGGCCATGGGGATCTTCGGCAGCAACGAGTGGAAGGATGCGTGGCTCGACGAGGGGATGGCGAGCTTTCTGACCACCTGGTTCACCGAGGAGGTCACCGGGGTGAGCGGTTGGCCCGCGACGGTCGCAAATGTGGCGCGGATCGAAGCGCAGGGCGGCACGGGGGTGCCGATCGGGACGGTGAGCGAAGAGATGCCGGGCTTCGGCGCGTACGGTTTCCTCGCCTACCAGAAGCCGAGCGTGGTCCTCTACATGCTCCGCGAACTCGTCGGGACCGAGACGATGCGCGAAGGGCTGCGGATCTACGCCGAGCGGAAGTCCTTCGAGCACGTCGTCGAGGCCGACCTGCGCTCGGCCATCGAGGCCGCGCACGGGGAGGATCTGGGGTGGTTCTTCGAGCAGTGGATCCACACGACGGCCACCCTCGACTGGGCCGTCACGGCGGCGAGCACCCGTCAGGAGGGCGACGGCTGGGCAACGACGATGACGCTCGAACGCCGCGGGGAGGCGTGGATGCCCGTCACCGTGCGGGCCGGGGGCGTCGAGGTGCTCGTGGATGATCGTTCTCCGATCGTCACCGTCGACCTCCGGAGCTCCGAGCGCCCGTCCGAGGTCGTGCTCGATCCGGAGACGGTCCTCCTGGATGTGGACCGGTCGAACAACCGTGCGGAGGTGGCGGGCGGCTGAGGGTCGCAGTCGACACGCGGCTCACCCTCCGCTGCGGGCGAAGGCGAAGAGGAGTGCCGACACGATCCCGGCCACCGTGCGGAAGGTGTTCCACCAGCTCCACCGGTCGAGGTAGTGGTTCCAGAAGGCCGCGGCCGCCTCGGTGCCGAGGGGGATCTCCGCCAGCCGGTCGTTGAGAGGGACGTTCACGACCCCGGTGACCAGGAGCATCCCCAGCAGATAGGTGGCCGCCCCGAGGACGATCAGGACCCGGGCCTCGTGCCCCGTGATCACCGCACCCGCGGCGGCGAGGAGGCAGACCACGCCGGTGCCGACGAAGAGCGCGACGAAGGTCGGGTTCAGGATCACCTCGTTGATGGCGACCATCGCCGCGGCGCCCTCCTGCGCGCCGCGGCGGGCCAGCGCCGACATCACCGTGTTCGAGAAGATGAAGACGATGCCGGAGACGATCGCCGCCGCCACCGAGGCGACCGGCACCAGAATCGAGACGAGCGCGCTCATCGGTTCACCTCCCATGCGCCGGCGGCGATCGCGTCGCGGAGGTAGTCGCGAAAGTCGCGCGGGGGGCGGCCCAGCGCCTCCTCCACTCCGTGGTGCACCTCCACGTTCCGACCGTCGAGGACCGTGGTGAAGAGGTAGTCGAGGAGCCACGCGACCCCATCGGGGAGCCCCGCCGCCTCGAGCCCCGACACGAAGGCCTCGGTCGGGATCCGCTCGTAGTGGACCTCGCGGGCCAGCTCCTCGGAGAGCTCCGCGACCGCCTGCGTGAAGGTGATCGCCCGCGGGCCGGTCACCTCGTAGATGCGCCCCGCGTGTCCCTCCTCCACCAGAGAGACCGTCGCCACCTCGGCGATGTCGTCCACGTCGATGAAGGGCTCCGCGATGTCGCGGGCGGGGAGGGTCACGGCGCCCTCCATCACCATTCCGGTGAAGGCGCCCTCCGAGAAGTTCTGCATGAACCAGCTGGCGCGGACAACGGTCCACTCCAGCTCGGGGCGCTGGATCAGCTTCTCGGCGCGCTGCGCCTCCTCCTCGCCCCGCCCGGTGAGGAGGACGATCCGCTTCACCCCCTTGTCGATGGCGAGCTGGACGAGCGCCTCCACCGTCTCGACGGCGCCGGGAATCGCGATGTCGGGCGAGTAGGTCACGTAGGCGCGGTCGATCCCCTGAAGGGCCGCGGACCAGGTGGAGTGATCGTTCCAGTCGAAGGGGATCTCGGTCGAGCGGGAGACGCCGCGGGCGTCGAGCCCGCGCTCGTTCAGGGCGGACATCACCCGGCGGCCCGTCTTGCCGGTCGAACCGATGACGAGGTAGCGATGCGTGTCGGTCATGGGAATCTCCGAGGTCGTTCGTGGGGTACCGCAGCCCTCTGCCGCGGCGTCGCATGAACGATCTCGGTCCGGCGATTCCGGGCCCATTGCCGTTCGACTCGCCCTCTTGATCGATCGTCTCGACCTTCTCGAGGAGTCCATTTCCATGGCCGAACCGGTCTCCATCGACCGCGTCTGGGACGCCGCCGACCCCGTCGCGGAGGCGCTCCACACCCTCCAGATGTCCGGCGCCTTCTACTCCCGGGCGACCTTCACCTCGCCGTGGGGGATGGAGCTCCCGGAGATGCCCGGACACCTCATGTTCCACGTCCTGGTGGCGGGAGAGTGCTGGGTGGAGGCCGACGGAATGCAGCCGCTCCACCTCCGACAGGGCGACTT
>JANQLR010000064.1 GCA_028280525.1 Longimicrobiales bacterium | reverse complement strand
CCACCTCGGCTTCGAAGTCGGGAGCCCACCAGAAGTCCCGTCCGGTCCCCAGGTCGTGCAGGGAACGGACCTCGTCGCCCGCCTCCTCGACGAGGAGGGAGCGTAGCGCGGAGCGCAGCGTCGGATCGGTGGTCGGTAGCGCACTTCGCAGGCGCGGTTGCCGACCTGTGGCCGAGGAGGGGGTCGCCCACTCGCCCAACTCCGAAGCCGGCTGCGGTCGACCCCACCTCTCGAGAGCGGCGGCGAGGGCGGCCCCCAGTGCATCGATCTGCGCTGCCGTTCCGTGTCCCTCGACCACGAGGATCGCGTCCTCCGGACCGGTGGTCAGCACGACCGCCGCCGGGAGGGAGGGCAGCCCGGCGAGCGCCCGGACCGCCGCCTCGGCCTCCTCCAGCTCGATCGGGATCCTCCATCTCCGGCGGGCGGGGGGAAGGGGGTAGAGGCGGAGCGTCACCTCCTCGACCCGCCCGAATCTGCCCCCACTCCCGACGACCGGGCGCAGCAGATCGAAGCCCGCCACATTCTTCACGACCCTCCCGCCCAGTCGGAGAGACTCCTCCGAGCCGACGGGTCGCAGGCGGACGCCCAGCACGAGGTCGCGCAGCTCTCCGTACCGCACCGACCAGAGGTTGGCCGTGCCGCCCTCGACCACCTCGCCCACCGAAGCCGAGGCGTCGAAGGGGGGGGACCACGGCACCCACTGACCCGAGGCGGAGGTCACCCGATCGAGCTCGGTCCACGGCAGCGCCGCATCGACGGTGATGGTGAGATCCTCGGGGCGGTACTCCACGATCCCCGACCTGCCACCCGCGCTCTCTCGTCGCACGGCCGACGGGACGAGCGCGCCGTCGGCTCGGGAGGGGGGTGGGGCGGAGCTCCCCTCGTCCGCCTTCGGCAGGACCTTCCCCGGATTGAGGAGACCGCCGGGGTCGAAGGCGTCGCGGACGCGCCGCATGGCGGCGAGCTCCCCTGGACCGTGAACGAGCGTCATGTATCGCCGCTTGTCGAGTCCGACCCCGTGCTCGCCGGTGATCGTGCCGCCCAGGTCGACGCAGGCCCGCATGATCTCGTTCGAGGCTCGCTCGACCCGTTCGAGCTGATCCGGATCCCGTCGATCGAAGAGGAGGTTCGGGTGCAGGTTGCCGTCTCCGGCGTGGAAGACGTTCGCCACCCGCAGCTCGTACCGGCGCCCGATCTCCTCGATGCGGTCGAGAACCACCGGGAGGACCGATCGGGGTACCGTCGCGTCCTGCACCACCAGATCGGGGGCCAGTCGCCCCATCGCTCCGAACGCCTTCTTTCTCCCCTTCCACAGGGCGACCCGCTCCGTCTCGTCGGCCGCCCTCCGCACCTCGATCGCCCCGAACTCGGAGCAGATTGCGGCAGCCAACTCCGCATCCTCGTCGATCCCGATCGGGTCCCCGTCGAACTCCACGACGAGTGCGGCCCCCGCCCCCGTCGGGTACCCAGCGGCGAAGGCGCTCGACTCGACAGCCTCGATCGTGTTGCGGTCGATGATCTCCAGCGCCGCCGGGAGGAGTCCGCGGGCCACGATGGCGGAGACGGCGCTGCCGGCGTCGGTCGGAGAGTCGAAGACGCCGAGCAAGGTGCGCACCGCGGTCGGGCGGGGGAGGAGGCGGAGCTCGATCTCCGTGACGATCGCGAAGCAGCCCTCGGAGCCGACCACCAGCCCGACCAGGTCGATCGGATCGGAGCGACCCGCCCCGCCGAGCTCGACGACGTCACCCGCCGCGGTGACCGCGGTCAGTCCGGTCACGTAACGGGTCGTCACGCCGTACTTCATGCAGTGCGGCCCGCCCGAGTTCTCCGCCACATTCCCGCCGAGCGTGCACGCCGTCTGAGAGGACGGGTCGGGGGCGTAGAAGAGGCCGTGCGGTGCAGCCCGCGTGGTGAGCTCCTGGTTCACCGTCCCGGCCTCGACCCGGGCCAGGCGCGCGACCGGATCCAGGTGGAGGATCCGGTTCATCCTCGCCAGGCCGAGAACCACCGCGTCCTCGTTGGCGACGCATCCGCCGGAGAGGCCCGTCCCGGCACCGCGCGCGACCATCGGGATTCCTTCCGCAGCGAGGAGGCGGACCACCCCGGCCACCTCCGACGTCGATCCCGGCAGGACCACCGCGCGCGGGGTGCTCCGATACTGGGTGAGGCCGTCGGACTCGTAGACCAGGAGCCGATCCGCCTCGTCGATGACGTTCGCCCCACCGACGATGCCCGCGAGGGCGGCGCGCAGGGAGGTGGAGAGGCGGTGCATCCCGGAGACTAGGGGCCCTCCGGGTGCGTGTCCACGTACTCCAGCATCGCGTCCAGCGATCGACGCGCAGCCGATCCCAGCCCCTCGGGAATCGTCCCGCCGTAGACGCGACTCAGGACCCGTTCGAGGAGCTCCGGAGCCCGGGCTCCGGAGGGAGAGAGGTCCTCGGCCTCGAGCGCTCTGCGCACGGACTCGATGCGCGCCTTCCGGTGTGCGAGGACGCGCTCCCACTTTCCCTCCGGGTCCTCGATCGGCGGACCGTGCGCCGAGAGGATCCGGTCCAGGTCGAGCCGTCGAACTCGATCGATTGACCCGAGCCAGTCCGCGACGCAGCCGGGGTACTCCGCGACCCACGTCGTATCGCCGCGACCCAGCACGAGATCCCCAACGAAGAGGGCGCGCCCGGCCGGCCAGTGGAAGACGAGGTGGTCGCGGGTGTGACCGGGTGCGGGAACGGCCGACAGCGCGCCCGCGTCCGTCTCGGCCACGACGACCCCGCCGTCGCTTTCGGGCATCGTCCCGTCGGCTCGGCCGCTGCCTTCGTCTCCGCGCGCCCAGGGCGATCGCGCCCCCGGGTGACCGTGGCCGATCAACTGCGCATGCGGGAGTTCGGCCCGGACCCGGTCGACCGCCCCGACGTGGTCACCGTGTCCGTGCGTGACCAGGAGCGTCACCTCCTCCGCCTCTCTGGCCAGAGACACGACGGCCCGGACATGGTCGTCCATGTCCGGGCCGGGGTCGACCACCGCGATACGGCGGTGGCCAACGATCCAGGTCGAGGTGCCGTCGAGGGTGAAGGGTCCGGGATCGTTCGCCCGAAGGCGACGAAGAGGACCCGGCACCCCCTCCCTCATGACCGCTCGGAGGTCAGCGGCGCTCCGCCGCGATCTGCTCGGCGAGCTTGTCGGCGACCGCCTGCAGTCCGGCTTCGTCCTCGGTGTTGAACGCCGCCTTCTCGGACGAGTCGATGTCGATCTGGCCGAAGATGTCGTCTCCGGCGCGGATCAGGACCACGATCTCGGACTGCACGTCCGGGTTGCAGGCCAGGTAGTTCTCGACCGTCGACACGTCGTCGACGATCTGGTTCGCCTGCTCGGCGACCGCCATCCCGCAGACACCGGTCCCGACGGGGATCCGCGCGTGCTCCGTCGGCGAACCGACGTAGTTGTGCAGCCAGAGGTCGTTCTTCTCCGCATCGAAGAGGTACACCCCGACCCAGTCGAAGCGGGAATCGGCCTTCTCGATGTTCTTCACGGCGTAGCGAAGGAGGGCGTCGGAGAGGTGTCCGTCGTCCCGCATCGCCTGGATCTGATGAACGAGTGCGTTCGAGTCCAGCATGGTGAGCTTCAGCTCCATTCGGTTCGTTCCGCGGAGACGATGTTGTCTTCGCGGTGCGGCCCCCGCGCTCCGGCTCGTTCCCTCGCCGGCCCGATCGATGGACAGCCTCTAAACGTCGATGAGTCGGCCTGAGGCGTCAACGGACTCTCGGGGTCCCTGCGCACTCGACGGACCCAATGGACGGGGCCGCGTACGTCTGAACCCCCGGCGCTAGCTCCCGAGACGCTACCCGTGTGTCTGATGCCGTCGACGGTCCAGGAGCCGCCGTCTCGAATCAGGCCCACCTCGTAGAAGTCCGTTGCGACCGCCGGGAGGCCGGCGTGCCGCGAGGGCACCGACACGCCTACCTGAATCGTGCGAGCAGCGCTCGTACCTGAAACGAGGTCGAAGGAGATCACGGAAGCGAGACCTTCGGCGAGGTTGCACTCGCGTATGCCCGACTCGCCCGGGACACACCGCACCAGGTCGGCGCGCGGCCCGACGGTGACGTCGAGGCGCTGAGCCAACTGGCGTCGAACTCCCTCGGGCAGGTCGGGATCCTGCATACCCAGATCCGCACGAGTGATCACCCCGATTCGCTCCGTCGAGAGACCCATCGGACCCTGCGGCACGAACCCCGAGGACTGGACCTCCGCCAGGGCTGCGTGAAGGACCCTCACCTCGGGCGCCTGAGCTTCGGCCGGATGAGGCAGAAGAGCCGCCACCAACGCCAGACACTTCGAAACCGCAACCGTTCTGGTTCTCAACACTGGATCCCCATGGCTGTTCGATCGAAGACGGTCGGGACCCAGAGCCGGTCGTCGACGGAGCCCGATTGCAGGCGCAGGGCGGGAGGTGGCGGAGGCGCTGCGGTGTCCCCGGCGGCCGTCCCCACAGCCGCCGCGGCTCACTGCGCTTCGGACAATCCGACCGCGTTCCCCCATGGATCGACCACGATCGCCAGCTTCGTGCCGTCGAACTCGTGAATGTCCCCGTGCATCCGCGCCCCGGCCGCGACCATCCGACTCACCGCGTCGAAGATGTCGGCGACGGTGAGGTAGGCGATCGACTGGGGATCCGAGCCCGCCCCTCCGAAGGGGGGGTCCGTATCGAAGCCGACCCACCCCATCGGCAGTCGATACCCGATGAAGGTGTCTGCGACGAAGGCCGGCTCGGCTCGGAAGACACGAGTGTAGAACTCGCGCACCGGGGCGATCTCGCGAACCGCGTAGATGACGGCCCCGGCCCCGAGAAAGCCCTGGTCGACGGCAACGGCGTCGTTGATCCGGTCTGTCACGGTCGCCTCCGTCCTCGTCAGCGGGGGGTGAAGTCGGTGTCCGGCCCGAGGCTCCGGATGAAGGCGGCGATCAGATCCGCCGCGCTCTCCAGGTCCGCGATCGAGACCACCTCGTTCGGCGAGTGCATGTAGCGGTTCGGGACCGAGATGAGGCCGGTGGGAACCCCGCGCCGGACCACGTGAATCCCGTCGGCGTCGGTGAAGGTCGCCTTTCCGGTGGCGTTCAGGGTGTACGAGATCCCTTCGGATTCGGCCACCTCGATCAGTCGCTCGCACACCACCGGGTGCGCCGCGGCGCCCCGGCTCAGCACCGGCCCCCCGCCCAGGCGATGGTCGCCGTGTGCCTTCTTCTCGATCGTCGGCGCGTCGGTGGAGAAGGTGACGTCGACCACGATGGCGACGTCCGGCTCCAGGGCGTAGGCGCTCGCCCGCGCTCCGCCCCCGGCGTACCCGATCTCCTCCTGGCTCGTCGCCACCGCCCAGACCGAGGCGGCGCACTCGGGGCCCTGCCGGATCCGGCGCAGCGCCTCGAGCACCACGTACGCGCCGATCCGGTTGTCGATCGCTCGGGAGGCGATCCGGTCCCCGGCCAGGCGCACCATCGGCACGTCGATCACCATCGGGTCGCCGACGCGGACACCGAGTTCGGTGACCTCGTCCCGGGACCCGGCACCGACATCGACCCAGAGCTCCCTGATCTTGGTGGCCTTCGATCGCTCGTCCGCCTCGATCAGGTGGATCGGCTTCTTCCCGACCACCCCGGTCACGTCTCCCTCCTTCGACAGGATCCGGACCCTCTGGCCCACCACCACCTGCGGGTCCCATCCCCCGATCTCCGCCACGTACAGGAAGCCGTCGTCGTCGACGTGGGTCACCTGGAGGCCGATCTCGTCGATGTGCCCGGCCAGCATGACGCGCGGTCCGCCGTCGACGGCGATCCCGGCGAAGGAGTTGCCGCTCACATCGACATCGACCCGATCTGCGAAGGTCGCGGCCTCCTCCCGCCAGACGCGGGCGGCAGGGGTCTCGAAGCCGGAGGGTCCGGCGGCATCCAGGAGGCGGGCGAGGAAGTCGGTATTCATGGGCGCATCGGTAGGGGACCGTGGGACCGGCGTACCGGGTCCCCGCGGTCGAGTCGGCACAGCGAGCGAACCTTTGCAGGGTACCCGCCGGGCGTCAACGAAACGTCAGGATGACGGTCGATCCGTCCCCGGCCCGCCGATCTCCACCGCGGGCCGGTCGTCGGGATCGTCGTCCCCCCCGGGCCCTCCCGGCGCTCCGAACCCCGGGCC
>JANQLR010000055.1 GCA_028280525.1 Longimicrobiales bacterium | reverse complement strand
GTCGCCGCCTGGACGGCGGAGTCGAACCGGCCCGCGGCGGCGTAGCCGGCCGCCTCCACATCCAGCACCCGTGCCCGCGGTCCGACCGCGGCGCGGATCTGGGCCGCCAGCCCGGCCGCCGTCCGACCGTCGCGGATCGACTCGTCCGGATGCGTCGCCAGAGCCCACGCCACGGAGAGGGCCGCCGCCACATTGCCGCCGTCGTACTGAAGCCCGGTGTTGAGCTCGCGCAGCCCCTCCTCGGTCCGGCCGACCTCCACGAGGGAGAGCGCGAGGGAGAAGTGCGCCGGGGCCTGCCCGGGCGAGAGATCGAGCGAGCGCCGCAGCGCCTCGATCGCCTCTTCGTGGGCGCCGACCTCCCGCCGCGCGGATCCCAGGTTCGCCAGCACCTCGGCGTCGCCGGGACGCGACTCCGCCGCCTTCTCGTACGCGTCGCGGGCCGACTCGAGCTCTCCGCGCTGTCGCAGGATCCAGCCGAGATTGCTCCAGGCCACGCCGTACTCGGGGCGCAGCTCCGTCGCCCTCCGGTAGCGGGCGAGCGCGCCGTCCAGATCGCCACGCTCCTCGGCGATGAGGCCGAGGTTGTACTCCGCCTGCGCGAACCCCGGGGCGGCGTCCAGCGCCCGCCGGTATCGGCGCGCCGCCTCGTCGAGGTCCCCGGCCGTCTGAGCGACCGTCCCGAGGCTGAAGTGAGGGAAGGGGTCGTCGGGGTCGTTCTCGGCGAGGAAGTTCCACCCCTCCAGTTGGTTCTCCTGGTCCTTGAGCGCCATCTCCCGCTGCAGCACCGGGAGATCGCCGGGACGGGCGGTGATCACCTGGAGCCAGAGTTCGGCCATCTCGTCGTCGGACTCCGGGCCGTACACCACCCGACGGGGCGGGCGGTTGGGATTCAGGGGGTTCTCCGCGCTGTTGTCGAAGAGGTAGCGGAGGCGCAGCCGGCTCCCCGCCGGGAGGTCCAGCGGTTCCGCGTACCGATAGGCGTCCTGCCAGTTGAAGTCCCATCGGGGGATGTCGATGATCGAGACCTCGCTCCCGTCCGGCAGCTCGGCCCACACGGTCATCTCGCGCGCGACGTAGTGCGCGTGGGGATAGACGCCGATGGCCTGGACATCGACCGGGAGCAGGAACTCGTCCTCGACCAGGTAGTTCGCCTCCCCGGCCGGGATGTCCATGGTCTGACCGCCGAGCCGGAGGATGGTGGGCGAGACGGTCGGACGGGTATCGGTGAAGTAGAGACCGACCTCGGCCGAGGCATCCGTCGCCATCCCGGTGGGGCGGAGGTGCATCTGAACGATGAAGTCGGTGCCCGGCTCCAGCGTCCACGCCATCCCCTGGGGGTTCTGACGGGGCATCCGCCCGGGCGTCCAGCCCAGGAAGAAGCCCCCGGGCGGGCGCGCCTCCGTCCGGGAGAACATCTCGTCGAAGCCCGGGAGCGAATCGCGCGCATCCTCGAGGCGCGAGGAGTTCGTGGGGTCGATCCGCATCGTCGCGTGGTGGACCACCATCGGCTTCGTTGGGCGAAGCTCCACGGCGCGGACGTATCGCGCCCGTTCGAGCGGCACCCTCAGGACGAAGTTGCGGAACTGATCCTCGCCGGCGGCGGGGACGGGGTAGCTCTCCTCCATGCGCAGGACCAGGTCCGGTTCGCCGAGGGCCCATCCGGACGGCCAGTCCGGCGCGGTCGGGTGTCGGTCCGGGTCCCCCTCCAGCGCGCCCTCCTCCACCCAGCGGAGGATCAGCGCCTTCTCCCGGTCGGTGAGCCGCCGTTCCCCGTCGAAGGCGACGCCCCGATCCGCCGGGAGCCACGGCGGCATCCGGCCCTCGGAGATCGCCGCCGCGATCGCCGTCGCCATCGGCGCGGCCTGCCCCCAGCTCTCGAGCGAGAACGGTGCGTGTCCCTCGTCTCGATGGCATCCGACGCACCGCTCGTGGACGACGACCCCGGCCTCCTCCCACGTGGCGGGCCCCCGATCGCAGCCGCCCAGGACGACGAGGGCTCCGAGCGAGACGAAGAGGGCGGGGGAGGAGGGACGAGGCATCGTAGCGACGGGTGGCTGGGGCGGGATCGTACCGAGGGAAGGTGGCCCCGGGGTGGGGACGTCGTCGAGGGCGAGTCGGACGCGAAGCCGAGGGCGCGGGCTCGGCTTCACCGGGAGGGCGCCGGGGTGGTCGTCCCCCCGGCGCTCCCCTCCTCGCGTGCCGCCTCCTCCAGCGCTCGCAGCGCCTTCCGCAGGCTCCGACGGAAGACGAGGCGGAACACCAGGGCGCTCGCCCCGCCGAGGAGGCCGCGCGGGCGGTAGTGCACCTCGACCCGGACCCGCGTCCCTCCCTCGGCCGGCTCGAGGATGTAGTAGACCGTCGGGTCGTCGACCGGCACCCGGCTCAGCAGTCGCTCCCCGTAGACGAGCGTCTCCCCGCCGAAGTCGGCCGTGGTCGTCTCGAACTCCACGAGGTTCCCGCCGATGACGCACCGGTGCGGGGTCCCGACCCGGTTCACCCGGTTGCGGTCGTACTCCAGCTCGTCGACCCCCGAGTTCCAGCGAAGTCGGTCGTCGAAGCTCGAGACGAGCTCGAAGGCGGCCTCGATCGGGAGGTCGAGGTGGGCCGAGAGGCGGACCGGGTCGCGCATCCGGTGGGCGGCGGGGCGCGGTTCGGGGGGCTCGATCCCGGCGCGGAGCGGCCCGAGCGCGACGGCGGTGTGGCAGACCTCCCCCAGCTCGGGGTAGGAGGAGCGACCGCGGTCCGGGCTCGCCCACGCGGGAAGCACCTCGTCCGGAGCTGGTCCGCAGCTGTCCGTGAAGAGGAGGTACTCGTCCCCCTCGACCTCGTTCTTCAGGAGCCGGTGTGCCAGGATGACGTCCGGCCCGTACGGCTTCTCGAAGTCGCGGACGCGGATGACCTCGATCGGCCCCGCGTGCGCGACGAACTTGAGGGTGAGCCCCGAGGCACCGACGCAGGCTCCGCACCGGCAGATTCGGTCCCGCTCGAAGCGGAGGAGATGGCGGTGGAAGGCCTCGAAGGTCGTTCGCGCCTGCTCCGCGATCTCCACGGCCGAGGGGACGCGATCCGGGAGGAAGAAGAGCACCGCGTCGCCCTCGATCTCGGCGACGGTCATCCCGAGTTCATCCGCATCGATGAGGACCTCGAGAAGCTCTGCGATGACGTGCCGGCTGTGCGTGACCTCCGTCTCCTGCACGAACCGGGTGTACCCGGAGATGTCGGGGATGAAGAGGAAGGAGGCCACGCGGACTCGGGGTCGGAGGGGAGGAGCGACCAGATCCTCAGTAGGCGTCGTCGTGCACCCCGCGGACGGCGCGGCCGCTGGGATCGATCACCACGGAGAGGGATGGGTCCCACGCGAGCGCCTCCGGGGTGCTGCACGCCACCGACTTCCCCCCGGGCACGCAGGTGGCGGCGGAGGGGAGGGGGAAGTGGCCTTCGAAGATCTCCCGGTAGAGGTACCCCTCCCGGGTGTCCGGCGGATTCACCGGGAAGCGCTGCGCCGCACGGGCGAGCTGGTCCTCGCTCACCCGGGCGGCCGCGTGGTCCCTGAGCCCGTCGATCCACCCGTAGCCGACGCCGTCGGAAAACTGCTCCTTCTGCCGCCAGGCGACACGTTCGGGCAGGAGATGGCCGAGCGCCTCCCGCAGGACGCGCTTCTCGATCCGTCCACCGGGGCGCTTCGCCTCGGGATCGAGCGTCATGGCGTGGTCCAGGAAGACGGTGTCGAGGAAGGGGACGCGCGCCTCGATGCCCCACGCCGCCATCGCCTTGTTCGCCCGCAGGCAGTCGTACGAGTGGAGGCGATCGAGCTTGCGCACCGTCTCCTCGTGGAAGGCGCGGGCATCCGGGGCGTGATGAAAGTACAGGTAGCCGCCGAAGACCTCGTCCGCGCCCTCGCCGGAGAGGACCATCTTGATCCCCATCGCGCGGATCCGCCGCGCCATCAGGTACATCGGCGTTGCGGCCCGGATCGTGGTGACGTCGTACGTCTCCAGGTGGCGGATCACCTCGGAGAGGGCGTCGATGCCCTCCTGGACGGTGTAGGTGAAGCCGTGGTGTACCGAGCCGATGTGCGCCGCCACCTCCGCGGCCGCCTCCAGGTCGGGGGAGCCCTCCAGCCCGATGCAGAAGGTGTGCAGCCGCGGCCACCACGCCTCGCTCCGCGAGTCGTCCTCCACCCGCTGGCCGGCGTGCCGGGCGGCGAGCGCGGCGATCACCGACGAGTCGAGCCCCCCGGAGAGGAGCGCGCCGTAGGGCACGTCCGACATCAGCTGTCGCCGCACCGCGTCGTCGAGGGCGGTGGCGAGGGCGCGGGCGGACTCGGGTCGAGGCTCGAGCGTCTCCCACTGCCGCCACCCACGGCGGTGCCAGCGGGTGGGCTCCTCGTCCCCGGTCCGCCACAGGTGGCCGGGGGGGAACTCGGACACCTCGACGCAGACCGGGGTGAGGGCCTTGAGCTCGGAGGCGACGTGCAGCGTCCCCTTCGCGTCCCGGCCCCAGTAGAGGGGGATGACGCCGATCGGGTCGCGCGCGACGAGCGCCTCATCCGTCTCGCCGTTCACCAGGACGAAGGCGAAGATCCCGTTGAGGCGGTCGAGCGCCTCGGCGGCGCCGGCCATCCCGCTCTCGCGATAGAGGGCGAGCACCACCTCGCAGTCCGAGGCGGTGGTGAAGGGGTAGGGCTCCGCCAGCGACTCCCGGATCTCCCGGTGGTTGTAGATCTCGCCATTCACGGCGAGGGCGTGCCCCACCTCGGGGTCGATGAGCGGTTGGGCGCCGGCGTGCACGTCCACGATGGCCAGTCGTTCGTGCACCAGGAGCGATCGTCCGGTGTCGTGGACGCCGGACCAGTCGGGCCCGCGATGTCGCTGGATGCGCGAGAGTTCGAGGGCGCGGGCCCGGAGCGTATCGCGGGGCTCGTCGGTGTCGAGGACGGCGAGGATGGAGCACATGGCAGAGCGGGGTGGCGGGCCGGCGGCCCGCGGCGGTGGGAAGGTCCGCGCCCGGGGGGCGGGTCAGGCCTCGGACACTTCCTGAAGCAGGGCGAGCATCTCCACGACGTCGCCATCGGCATCGTGCACGGGCGCCAGCGTGAGCCGCGCCCAGTACTCGCGCCCCGAGGGACCAACCATCCGCCGTTCGCCGCGCGAGCCCATCCCGAAGAAGGCGCGCTCGAGGTCCTCCCGCGCCATCTCCCGCTCGGACTCCGCGAAGACGTCGGTCCAGCCGAGTCCCTCGAGGTGGCCGGGAGTGTAGCCGAGGGTCGCGCCGACCTCTGGGCTGATCTCGACGATCCGGCCGTTCTCCTCCACCCGGAGGATCTGCAGCCCCATCTCGCGAGTGAGAGCGTGCAGGCGCGCACGAGCCGTCCCCCCCTCCGCCGAGACGTCCTCGACGGCGCCCTCGATGTAGAGGATCGCGCCGTCCGGGCCGCGGTGCGCGCGGGCGGCGTGGCGAAGGGTGAGCTGGCGACCATCGACGTCGCGCACCCGCGTCTCGAAGCCCCGGACCTCCCCCTGATCCCGCAGCGTGGCCACGAAGCGATCCCGATCCTCCGGAGCCAGGTAGAAGGTCGGCGCATACCGCTCCTTCAGCGTGCCGGGGTCGGGAGACCCCAGGATGCGGACGAGGGCGGGGTTGGCGTCCACGAAGTGACCCTCCGGCGAGCACCGATACAGCCCCATCGGCAGGTGGTCGAACATCCCGCGGTGCCGCTCCTCGCTGTCGCGGAGCGCCTCGGCCGCGCGGGCGCGGTCGAGCGTGTAGCGGATCGAGCGTTCGAGGGCCGCGGGGTCGAACTGGCCCTTCACGAGGTAGTCGGCAGCGCCGATCTCCATCGCCTCCAGGTCGACGGAGCGCGAACCCTTGCCGGTGATCATGATCATCGGCGCGCGCAGCCCCTGGTCCCGAGCCTCCCGGAGCAGATCCAGCCCCGTCCGATCCTCCAGGAAGTAGTCGACCAGGTAGAGATCGAAGCTCCCGGATCGGATCCCGGTGAGGGCCTGCTCGAAGGAGGAGGCCCACTCGGTCTCGATGCGGGGCTCGCTGAGCTGCTCGAGCATCGCCCGGGTCATGTAGTAGTCGCCCGGATCGTCGTCGATGATCAGGATCCGGATCGTCTCGGTCGTCTCCACGGGGTCGCTCGCTGGGGGCGGTCAGGGACGTCGCGGGTCCCCGCGACACCCGCAGAATAGGGGCGGACGACGCCGGGGAACAAGCGGCGGCGCCGGCCCGGGAAGGGGTGGGGTACCTCAGTCGTCCGGGGCCGGCGGGCGTCGGAGGCGTTTCTTCTCCCCCTGTCGCCGCTTCTCCTCCAGCCGCTTCCGCTTCTCCGCCCCGGGGACGCGGGTCGGGGTGCGCGGTTTCGGGGTGCGCGCGGCCGCCTCGAGCTTGGAGCGCAGCCGGGCGAGCGCCGCGTTCCGGTTCCGCAGCTGACTCCGCTCGGACCGGCCCTCGGCGCGGATCCCGGTCGGGAGGTGGACCAGACGAACGCCGGTCTCGGTCGTGTTCTGGTGCTGGCCGCCCTTTCCGCCGGCGCGGAAGGTCTCCACCCGGCACTCCGCCAGGAGCACGTCGTCGTCCTCCGGAATGGGGTGCGACGACAGCGGCGGGGAGGTCACGACGTAGACATCCGGTGTAGAAGGTGCAACGGGAATGGCTTGGCCTTCCCGGATGCTCTAACGTAAGAGATCTTCGGTCGACCCCGACCACCCTGAGGCATGATCGACTTCCCGGAACAGAATCCCGGCGCACGCGTCCTCCTGGTCGCGGCGTGCGCGGTCGTCGTGGCGTGGGGGCTCCAGTTCGCGGCGCCGATCCTCCTCCCCTTCGCGCTCGCCCTCTTCCTGGCGGTGCTGACGCTCCCGATCGTCAGCTTCCTTCGCGGGAAGCGGGTCCCCAACGCGATCGCGATCGTCGTCTCGCTGGTGACGGTGGCGGGGGTGCTGGCCCTCCTGGTCATCCTGGCGACGCAGTCGGCGACCGAACTGCAGACGAACCTGCCGGGATACGGACGGCGCCTCGGTCAGCTGCAGGAGTCGTGGATCGTGGCCCTGGAGTCGCGCTTCCCGCAGGTGGAGTTCCGCGAGTACCTCTCCTTCGGGACCTTCGATGCCGAGTCGATCGTGGGGATCATTACCGGGACGATCGGGCAGGCGGCGACGCTCGTGTCCCAGGCCTTCCTCGTCTTCCTGATCATGTTCTTCATCCTCGCCGAATCGACGGTCTTCCCCTCGAAGCTCGAGGCGATCCTGGGCGGATCGATCCGCGGGGAGGAGGGGCTGCGGAAGGTGGTCGGCGAGGTCCAGACCTACCTGGGAATCAAGACGGCGATCTCGCTCCTCACCGGTCTCCTGGTGGGGGCGTGGGCGGCGATCATGGACCTCGACTTCCCCGTCCTCCTCGGGCTGATCGCCTTCGTCCTCAACTACATCCCCACGGTCGGGTCGATCATCGCCGCGATCCCGGCGGTGATCCTCTCGCTCATCCTCTTCGGGGGGCTCACCCACGCGCTGATCGTCGCCGCGGGGTACGTCGCGGTGAACACCATCTTCGGGAACCTCATCGAGCCCAACCTGATGGGGCGGCGGCTCGGTCTGTCGACGCTGGTCGTCATCATGTCCCTCCTCTTCTGGGGATGGACGTGGGGACCGGCGGGTGCCTTCCTCTCGGTTCCGCTGACCATGGTGTTGAAGATCTGGCTCGAGAACACCCGGGACCTGCGCTGGGTCGCCGTTCTGCTCGACAAGCAGGCGCCGACAGTGCCGGTCCCGATGGGGGGACGTCCGCCTGCCCCCCGGCGGCGCGCGGTGAAGACCGAGGCCGCCCCTGCGGTCCGCTCGAGCGTTCCCGAGACGGGTGACGAGGCGGCGGGACCGCCGGTCGCCCCGGCCGCCGGGAGTGGCGACTGATGCCGGCGATCGACTTCCAGGCGATGCCCGACGGGGCCCGAATCTGGGTCTTCGGCGCCTCCGCGCCGCTCGAAGGAGGGGTGCGCGACCGCGTCCTGGCGGAGGCCGATCGCTTTCTGGAGGGGTGGGCGGCCCACGGTGCACCGCTCCGGGGAGCCCGCGCCCTCCTGCACGACCGCTTCCTCGTCGTGGCGGTCGACCCCTCGACCGTCCCGCCCTCCGGGTGCTCCATCGACGCGATGGTGCGCGTCCTCAAGGGGCTCGAGGGCGAGCTCGGCGTCGAGATGGTGTCGCACGGGGCGGTCTACGCCCGCGACGGGGACGGTGCGGTGCACCGCCTCTCCCGCGCCGACTTCAAGGCGGGGGTCGCGGAGGGTCGCTGGACGCCGGAGACGCCCGTCTTCGACACCACGCTCACCGAACTCTCCGCCCTCCGTGCGGGCCGCTTCGAGATCCCCGCCTCCGAGGGCTGGCACGCCTTCGCCTTCTTCCGGGGCTGACCCCCGAACGCGAAAACGCGCCCCGGAGCCGAAGCCCCGGGACGCGCTCATCGTCCTGACGGATTCGTCGTGGGCCTCAGAGGCGGACCACGTTCTCCGCCGAGGGCCCCTTGGGGCCGTCCGAGAGGTCGAACTCGACCCGCTCACCCTCGGCAAGGGACTTGAATCCATCGCCCTGGATGGCCGAGTAGTGCACGAAGCAATCCCGGTCTCCGCCCTCGGGCGAGATGAATCCGAAGCCCTTCGAGTCGTTGAACCACTTCACCGTTCCGGTGGTCCGCATCATTCCTGCTCCATCGAAAAATCACACATGGAGGACGCGACGGACGTCGCCGCGGTCTCCGGTTCCACGTATCCGCCGGGGTTCATCCCCGCAGGATACGCCACGAACGGTAGATACGGCGCCGCTGAAGGGTCAACCTCGGGGCTGTGACGTTCGGGTCACGGCTCGGTAGACGCTACTCGACGCCACCCTGCAGCCGCTTGACCAGCGGGCTGGCGAGAAGGGCGAGAACGCCCGCCCCGCCGATGATCATCGCGACGGACCGGAAGAGGGTGGACGGATCCATCGCCTCCAGCCCGCCGGCGACGCGCCCGGCGATGAGATTGCCCAGCGACACCGAGACGAACCAGAGACCCATCATCTGCCCGACCCGCTTCGCCGGCGCCAGCTTCGTCATCGCGGACAGCCCCACCGGGGAGAGGGCGAGCTCGCCGCAGGTGTGCAGGAAGTACATGACGATGAGCCAGTGCATCCCGGCGCCCTGCTCGGCCGTTGCGTTGGCCGCGCCCCAGGAGACGACGAAGAATCCCGCCGCGAGCCCCAGGAGGCCCCACGCGAACTTCGCCGGGATCGACGGGTTCGCGTTGCGCTGCCCGAGCCAGACCCAGAAGGAGCCGAAGAGGGGCGCGAGGATGACGATGAAGGTCGAGTTGACCGACTGGAGCCACCCCGCCGGCACCTCGAAGGACCCGATCGTGCGGTCGGTCAGATCGCGCGTGTAGAGGTTCAGCGACGATCCGGCCTGCTCGAAGCCGCTCCAGAAGACGGCGCCGAGGAGGAAGAGCCAGACGATCACCCAGACGCGCTTGACCTCCTCCGGGGTGTGGCCGCCGAAGAAGATCACGCCGCCGAAGTAGACCGCCACCAGGATCAGGATCCCACTCCCGAGGGTGTCCGCGATCGTCGGCAGCTCGACGGCCAGGGTGCCGTTGCCGACGGCGAAGCCGAAGGCGAGGATCGCCGCGATCGCCACCGCGGTGACCGCGAAGAACTTCGTGGAGAGCGCCGTCACCTCCTCCGGGGAGCGATCCGTGCGGAGGACGCCCGCGTCCCCCATGTGCTTGAGGCCGATCCGGTACTGGATCAGCCCCGCGACCATCCCGATCCCCGCGAGGGAGAAGCCGAGGTGGTAGTTGTACCCCTCGCCGAGCGCGGAGCAGGCGAGCGGCCCCATGATCGCACCGAGGTTGATCCCCATGTAGAAGACCGAGAAGCCGGCGTCGCGACGCGCTCCACCCTCGGGGTAGAGGTCGGCCACCACCGCGCTCACGTTGGGCTTCAGGAGCCCGGTCCCGATCGTGATCAGAAAGAGCCCGATGAAGAAGAGGGCGTCGACCGGGACCGCCATCGAGAAGTGTCCCGCGGCGATGATCCACCCACCGACGTAGACGCTCTTCCGCTGCCCCCAGAGGTTGTCCGCGATCCACCCGCCCGGGAGGGCGAGGAGGTAGACCAGCCCGGTGTACAGCCCGTAGATCGCGCCGGCGGTCGCCGCGTCGAAGCCGAGACCCGGATTCGCCGCCACCGTCTGCTCGGTGAGGTAGAGGATGAGGAGCGCCCGCATCCCGTAGTACGAGAAGCGCTCCCACATCTCGGTGAAGAAGAGGGTCGACAACCCTCGGGGGTGCCCGAAGAAGGTCTTCTCCGGGGCGGTCGCGGTCGCGGGGGCACTCACCTGCGGCACTCCATTCTGTTCGATCGGGCGATCCGTGACCCGGCCTGCAGCCGGGGGCGTGGATCGGACTCGGACCGGGCCGCGATCCGACGGCCCAGCCCGGGGAGGGGCGCCAAGCTACTGTCCCGAGTCGGCAGTTCGCCACAGCACCGCGGACGGCGCGCCGCCGAGCTACGGAGTCCGGAGGGTCGAGGCGAGGGTGACGGCCATGAAACGCGCCGCCGACTCTTCCGCCCAGAAGCGGGGTCGGCGGAGCGATCCGCGGATGAAGCCCACGTGCCCGCCGCGCGCCGTGACCGAGGGGTGCAGCCACTCGTTCCCCTCG
Organism: Longimicrobiales bacterium; assembly: GCA_028280525.1. Classification (GTDB taxonomy): domain Bacteria; phylum Gemmatimonadota; class Gemmatimonadetes; order Longimicrobiales; family Gaopeijiaceae; genus Gaopeijia. Next base: position 4,356 of record JANQLR010000055.1, on the reverse strand, counting down.
ATCCCCGAACGAGGGACCTCCGACCAGGGCAGGAAGGGATCGTCCGCCGCGTGCAGGAGGAGGGTGGGGCGACGAATCGCCCCCACGAACCCCGCCGAGGAGGAGCGACGGTAGTAGTCCTCCGCCCCCGCGAAGCCATGCAGCGGAGCCGTGAGCCGTTCGTCGAACTCCCGGATCGTCCGCACCTCCCCGAGGCGGCCGGCGTCCACGTGATCGGTGAGCAGGTGGGCCTTCTCCTCGACCTTCCGGATCAGCGAGTCGAGGAAGTACTTCGTGTAGACCTTCGCCATCCGCCCCCGCTCGAGGTGGTCGGCACCGACGCTCAGGTCGTACGGTACGGAGATGGCGACCGCGGCGTCGGGGATGGCGGCATCGCCCTCCTCGCCGAGGTACTTCAGGAGGACGTTGCCCCCGAGGGAGAAGCCGACGGCGCCGAGCGTGCGCCCCGGGAAGCGCTCGCGCAGGGTGTCGAGCACGAAGCCGAGGTCCCCGGTCTCCCCGGAGTGGTAGCTGCGCGCCCTCCGGTTGGGCTCGCCCGAGCAGGTTCGGAAGTTCAGCCCCACCGCGGCCACGCCCCGCGCGACGAGCGCGTCGTAGGTGCAGAGCATGTACCGGCGGCGGGTGTTCCCCTCCAGTCCGTGCAGGACGACCACCAGCGGCCGGCCCGCGTCCGGGTCGGGCCCGAAGTCGAGGTCCAGGAAGTCCCCGTCGGGGGTGTCCCACCGCTCCCGCCGCAGCGGCAGCTCGAGCGCGGGTCGCAGGAACTTCCCGGCCACGGTCTGCAGGTGGGGGTTGCCGGCCAGTGCGGCCGGGCGAAAGGGGGTGGGGAGGGCCCCCGGAGGGAGTGCGACGGGTGTCATGCCGGGGAAGATAACCCGGGGGAGCCGCAGGGCGGGGTGGTGGGTCGCGACGGGGAATCCGTCGTGAAACACCGGAGGAGTCGCGCGCGTAGTCCGGAGCGGAATCGGCGGACGAGCCGCCGACGGCGCACACCGTGGACGACGATGCGAAGCAGCGCATTCCGACCCTCGTTCTCCCTCCTCCTCCTCCCCCTCATCGGCCTCGCCCCGGACCCGGTCGACGCGCAGCACGCCGACCGCATCTGGGCCGAGGTGCACACCGCAGCCGGGCGCACCCACGAGGGGTTCCTTCGGTGGGACCGGAACGAGGTGGGGTGGGACGACCTCCTCAACGGCTCGAAGCAGATTCCGGCCGAGGTGGTCGAGATGTGGCAGGAGGCGATCCGGCAGGGGGCCGAGGTCGAGGAGCGGAGCATCGAGTTCATGGGCTACCGCATCACCTGGGACGACGATCTCGACTCCTTCCGGATGACCGCGGAGGCCGGCATCCGCTTCGGTCATCTCGATTCGCTGCACGTCGTGGCGGACGACCGCGTCCGGGTCTTCACACGGGCGGGGCAGGCCGTCGAGATGCGCGGGGGATCGACCGACATCGGGACGTCGATCCGCGAGGTCGTCGTGGATGTGCCCGGCGAGGACGCGGTCGAGCTCCGCTGGGAGGACCTCGACCGGATGACCTTTCGCTCCGCACCCGCCGGTGCCCAACCCACCTCGGGACGGATCCACGGAACGGTGACCGACGCGTGGGGGCGGGAGTGGACCGGGGGGATCGGCTGGGACCTGGACGAGGCGCTCCTCGACGACCTGCTCGATGGAGAGGACGAGGACGGGCGCGATCGCGAGATCCCCTTCGCGCAGATCGAGTCGATCGAACGGCTCGGGTGGCGGGGCGCGGAGGTCCGTCTCCGGGACGGCGCCGTCGTGGAGCTCTCCGGGACGAACGACGTCGACGACGGTCACCGCGGCGTGCTGGTCTCCGACCCGGCGCTGGGGCTGGTCTCGATCCCCTGGGGGGATGTGGAGATCGTTCGCTTCCACGCGCCCGAAGCGGTGCCGGGCCGGGACCGCTGGGACGGCGGATGGCGCCTCCGTGGGGTGGTCGAACTCGAAGAGGGCGAGACGGTGCGGGGGGAGATCCGCTGGGACGCCGACGAGGCGTGGTCGTGGGAGATCCTCGACGGTCGGATCCGCGACACGGAGCTCGACGTCGAATTCGCCTTCATCGCCCGGATCGAGAAGCGTTCGAGTCGAGGGGCCAGCGTCCACCTTCTCGACGGCCGCATCCTCGAGCTGGAGGAGTCCAACGACGTCGACGCCGACAACCGCGGCCTCTTCGTGACGACCGCCGAGGGAGAGACGGTGTACGTCGACTGGTACGATGTGGTCGCGGTCGACTTCGAACGTCCCGGGGAGGGCGGGTGATGCAGCGGTGGCTTCTGGGGGCGGCGCTCCTCCTCTCGTCGGTGGTACCGGTTCCGCCCGCGGGGCTGATGGCTCAGGACGAGGCTCCGCCCACGGACTCTCTCCAACCGGACACCTACATCGATCCGACCGCCGCCCTCCTGCACCGCGCGGCGAGCGAGCAGTGGTGGGAGATCGACGAGTCGGTCCGGCGCTACAGCGCTCGGGTGCAGCAGCGAATCGCCGCCTCGATCCGGGCACCGCTCAAGGACCGAGTCCTGTACCGGAACGAATCCGCGGCCCGGGTCTTCTGGGACCGCGACCACGACACCTTCGTCCAGGTTCTCGGGGCACGGGCCCAGTACCCGGGGAGCCAGTACGCCGACATCGAGGACTTCCTCGAGGATCTGACGATCGAGGAGGCCTTCGACCCCGGCGGCGACCGCCTCGTGTTCGGCTTCGCGACGGCGGACGAGACCTCGGAGGTGGACGAGGACGACTTCTGGATCGCCCACCCGCTCGCCCCGGGCGCCGATTCTCGCTACCAGTTCCGCAGCGGCGATACCCTCACCGTTCGCTTCCCCGACGGGCGGGAACTGCGCACGGTCGAGTTGCAGGTGATTCCCCGGCGCTTGAGTGTCCACCTCATTTCGGGGGCGCTCAGGATCGATCCGGAGACCGGAGCGCTCGTCCGCGCCGTCTATCGGCTCTCCGAGCAGTTCGACGCCATGCGCGATATCGAGGAGCTCCAGGAAGAGGAGGAGGCGGGCAGCTTCCGCTACGTCCCCGGGCTCTTCAAGCCGTGGACCTTCGACCTGAAGGTGGTCGCGGTGGACTACGCGCTCTGGAACTTCGAGGTCTGGCTCCCCCGGTCGATGCGGGTGGAGGGCCAGGCGGGGGCGGGGATCCTGAAGTTCCCGGTCGAGATGGACATCGCGTACCGGATGGAGAACGTCGTTTTGGAGTCCGATCTCGGCACGCCGAGGTACGAGAACGCCGTCCTGGAGGAGCGTCACTTCGCCACTCGGGCGGAGGCGATGGCCTTCCTGGCCTCCCTCATGACGGACGACGAGGGGATCACCTACGCGCCGCTGAACCGCTCCACCTCCAGCAGCGGGCGGACCAGCCGCTACCTCGCACCGGAGGATCCCTCGGTCCTCCGCGAGTCGAGCCATCTGCCGCCGCCGATCTGGGAAGAGGCCCCGGGCTTCGCCTCGGAGGAGGAGCTCGCCGGGATGTTCGCCGACCTGGCAGACATCCCGATGCCTTCTCCCGACGGAATTCCGTGGCGTTCGGCGTGGGGCTTCCAGCGGCCCGATCTGGTTCGCTACAACCGGGTCGAGGGTCCCGCGGTCGGCGCCCGCTTCGAGGCGAAGTTCGGCTCCTTCATGGGGCCGATCGATCTCCGGACGACCGGCTTCTTCGGCGTCGCCGACCTCGACCCGAAGGTTCGGCTCGACCTCCGGCGAGAGGGGCTGCGGACGCGGTGGACGCTCGGTGCGCACCGGGACATCCGAGCCTTCGATCCGCGCCGGCGTCACCTCGAGTTCGGGAACTCGCTGCAGGCGCTCCTGTGGGGCCGGGACGAGGGGGAGTACTACCGCGCGACCGGGGTCGATCTCACGCTGGACCGCTCGAGTACGGAGCGGCAGTCGTGGCGACTTCGCGCCTGGGCCGAGCGCCACGACGCCCTCCAGAACGAGTCGAGCTTCGCTCTGACCCAGGCCTTCGACTCGGACTGGCGTTTCCGGCCCAACATCCAGGCCGACGCGATCGAGGAGGTCGGGGGCGAGATCGCGCTGACTCCATGGTGGGGCGACGACCCGCTCCTGCCGCAGGTCGGGTTGGAGCTGCAGCTCCTGGGCGCCGGATATCGCCTTCAGGACGACCCGGATCTCACGGACGAGTACCTCCGCGCCCGGGCAATCGTGCGCACGGCGATCCCGCTCGCCGGTGCGCGCTGGCGGCTCGGCCTGGAAGCCGGTGCCGGGACCTCGTGGGGGAACCTGCCGGTCCAGCGCTCCTTCGTCCTGGGCGGGGCGGGGTCGCTCCGCGGGTACGACGCCTCGGTGGCGTGGGGGGACACCTTCGGTCG
>JANQLR010000020.1 GCA_028280525.1 Longimicrobiales bacterium | reverse complement strand
AGGTGAGGTACCCCTCGAAGTTCCGACGAATCTCGCCGATCGAGTCGCCGCCGAACTTGTCGAGGAAGGCGTCGGCCAGAACGAGCGCGACCATCGCCTCCCCGATGACCCCCGCCGCGGGAGCGGCGCAGACGTCGGAGCGCTCGGTGGCGGCGTCCGCCTCGGAGCCGTCTCGCAGATCGACGCTCGGGAGGCGGTTCCGCAGGGTGGCGATCGGCTTCATGTAGCCGCGGACGATGAGCGGCTCCCCGTTCGTGATCCCGCCCTCGAGCCCGCCGGCGCGGTTCGACGAGCGGCCGAGACCGCCGGTGCGCGGCTTCGCCTCGTCGCGCACGATCGGGTCGTGCACCCGGGTGCCGGGGCGGGGCGCCCCCGCGCCCCCGTCCCCGATCTCCACCGCCTTGATCGCCTGGATCGAGAGGATCGCCTGGGCGAGACGGCCGTCGAGCTTCTGATCCCAGTGCACGTGGCTGCCCAGCCCGACCGGAAGCCCCGAGACGTGGACCTCGAAGACCCCTCCGAGCGTGTCCCCCGCCTCCTTGGCGGCGTCGATGGCCGCGGTGATCCGCTCGGTCGCCTCGGGGTCCAGGCAGCGCACCGGTGTCGGGTCGACGGCGCCGTTCAGGTCGGCGGGCATCTCCTCCGGGAGCGCCGCCTCGATCCCGCCGATCGCGGTGATGTGGCTCCCGATACGGACCCCGAACTCGGCGAGGATGCGCTTGGCGACGGCGCCGCACGCGACCCGGGCGGCCGTCTCCCGGGCGCTCGCCCGCTCGAGAATGTCGCGGGTGTCGCGGCGGTCGTACTTGAGGACGCCGGCGAGGTCCGCGTGCCCCGGACGGGGCAGGTACATCGACCGGAGCGCCTTCGGGTTGACCCCTTCGGCCGGGGCCTCGTGGGCCATCGCAGTGGTCCAGTTCTCCCAGTCCCGATTCCAGATCACCATCGTGAGGGGCGAGCCGAGCGTCTCCCCCAGGCGGATCCCGCTGATCACCTCGACGCGGTCCGACTCGATCTTCATCCGGCGTCCGCGACCGTACCCCCCCTGTCGACGCTTCAGCTCCGGGTCGACGTCCCGGGTCACATCCAGCTCCAGGCCGGCCGGAACGCCGTGGAGCGTGGCGGTGAGACCGCGGCCGTGAGACTCGCCGGAGGTGTGGAATGTGAGACGTCGCATGCGACTTCGAGGTGGGAGTCCGGGGGCGACTCGGCGCCCCCGCGTGGGTGATCGAAGGGATCCGAAGATGAAACGAGCGCGGCCCCCGACCAAGGGACCGCGCCGTCTCACGGATCTCGCGTACCCGGCCCCGTGGCCGGGGAGGCCGTCTACTCCAGCCCGGGGCGCTCCTGGAAGCGGAGCACGTCCGCCTTCCTCACCGGGATGACGACCAGCCCGCCCGCGTCCGTCACGCCGTACACCTTCACCACGACGCAGGCGTCCTCGGTGATCCCGTCCGGTGCGATCGGGTTCGAGTCGTACCCGCCCGCCTCGTACAGCTGAACCGCGTCACCGATCGGGTTGTCGTCCTCGTCCACGACCGGGATCGAGGTACATTGAAGACCGACGTTGTCGGCCGCCGTGGGCAGCACGGCCTTCAGCGGACCGATCACGGTATCGCGGATCGTGACCGCGCCGATCCGCGAGCCGCGGAAGGTGTCGAGGATCTCGATGGTGCGGTCTCCACCGCCGACGAAGGCGAGGTGGGTATCCGGGTAGTAGTCCCGCTCGGCGTCGGAGTGCAGCGGATGGAAGACGGCACCCGAACCACCCGCGGCGTTCGGAATCGGGGCCGCCCCCTGCTTCCGCAGATCGTTGCTGAAGAAGTACGCCTGATCCCCTCGGGCCATCGCCAGCGAGCCGTCGTAGTTCACGGCGACGCCGCGCACCCGCTCGGAGGCGTTGGTCAGGAGGTCGGAGACCGGGATCGCGCCGGAGACGAGCGTCGTGTCGGCCTGGGCGGCCTGGTACATCAGCACGCGGGCGGCCGGATCGATCGCACCTTCACCGATCGCCACCCAGTCGCCGTCCCCGGAGGCCGCAACGTAGGTGGTGTCGGCGAATCCGATCGCGTCGACGCTCCACTGCGCGGCGACCACGAAGCCGACGTCCGAACCCTGCGCCGCGAGCCGGCCTGCGGCCTCGGTCGGGGTCTCTCCGTTGAAGAGCTCCGCCTCGCCCGTGATGATCGAGTCGGGGAAGCCGGTGACGTGGTCCCTCAGGATCAGCCGGGCCTCGATCGTCTCCGTCTCATTGCCGTCGGCGTCCGTCGTCGTGACGGTCACGAAGGTCTCGCTCGCGAAGTCGATGTTGTAGAGGGCCCAGAAGTTCTCGCCCTCCGTCAGATCGCCGAAGCCGTGCTCGACGAAGAGCTTAACCTCCGGCTCCTCCGTCCCCGGCACGAAGAACGCCTTCCGTGCCGTGCCCGCGGCACCGGTCGGGTTGACGACCGTCGAGTAGATCAGGTTGCCGAAGCGGTCGACGGCCATGAACTGCGGCTCATCGGTGAAGCCGTTCCCGGCCTTCGGAAGGAAGTCGGCGTCGGCCCGCGGCCCCGTGTCCGACTCCACCACCTCCACGTCCCAGAGCGTCACGTCCGGGGTGCGGAAGCGGCGCGGAGGAACGTTGGAGAGCGTCGACAGATCGACGACGGAGAAGTTCGTCGCGTCGGAGTTGGCGACCCACAGCGAGTCCTCCGCCCGGGTCAGGGCGAGCCCCCACGGACGTGAGCCGGCTCGGATGCTCGCCCCGAACTCCAGCGTCTCGAGATCGAAGACCTCGACGCGCCCCAGGTCCGGGTTCGAGAGGAAGAGGTTCGCCCGCGACGTGTCGGCGACGGCGTCCGCGATCACCCCGCCTCCCGGCAGGTTGACGGTCCGGCCGGCGACGTGGATCTCGGTGACCTGAAGGCCCGGGCGATTTTCCGCCAGCGTCTGCCCCGGCACGGTCGTGGTGTCACACGCGACCGAGTCCCCGGTCCCGGTCGCCGCAGCACAGTTGCCGTCGGCGTCGATCAGGAACCCGGTGATCTCGTAGCGGACCTCGTCCGGCAGAGCGAGCGGGTCGACGTTGAAGACGGGGAAGCCGAAGCGCTGATTCACCGTCCCGGTGAGCGGACTGAAGGTGCGGGTCTCGGAGGCGTAGAGCGTGTCCCCGCGGGCGATCGAGATCGCGCGGGCGGTGAAGCCGGCCTGCGCCACGCCGGAGCCCTGGGTGTCGTCCTGTCCGGTGATGTCGATGAAGATCGAGTCGGTGAGCTCGTAGCGGACCAGGCGGTCGACCGCGATCTCCGCAGTCGGGCGGATCGTGTCCCCCGCATCGACCGGGATCACCGTGATCTCGATGGGACCATCCTGCCCGGTGATGTCGAGCCCGCTCCGCGCCTGCGCGGTCAGCGACAGCGGCCCGACCGCATCCTCGGGGAGTTCGAGCGTGACGTTGACCCGCGCGGTGTCCGGCTCGGGGAAGGTCGTGGTGAAGACCGTGTCGACGGCGCCGCTCAGGATGAGCTGAACCCGGTTGATCCCGTTCGGATCGGCGGCGCGCGCCCCGAAGGTGAGCCCGAGCCCGGCCTGCACCGACTGGCCGTCCTCGACGCCGAAGAGCTCCACGCTCGGTCCGCCGAGGAAGATGGCGACGGAGTCGACCGTGACGTTCCCCTCGCGGTCGAAGGCCTCGGCGTAGATGTACGCCTGCTCCGACACGTCGCTCTGGACCTGGTTGAGGAAGCGGGTGACGATGGTGTCGGTCACGCCGGCCGTCGGAATGAGCTTGGGCTCGAAGCGCTGAATGATCTCATCGGTCCCCAGGTCCGGGTCTCCCCGGAAGGACCGGCCGAAGAGGCGGACCGAGTCGACCGCGATGTCGTCGATCGCGCGAACCTGGACGAAGGCCGAATCGCCGAGGGGCAGGGCGGAGAGCGAGTCGCCACGCGGGAGCTGGATCTCCACCTGCGGGGGCACGATCTCGGGCGCCAACACGCTGACCGCGACGGTATCGGTCGCCACGAAGCCGTCGATGTCCGTCGTCTCGGCGACGATGAAGACGAGCTCCTCCGTCAGATCGAGGGTCGGGAGGAGGTAGCGGGTGACCGTCGAGTCGGTGGCGCCGGTGACGTCGACGGTCTTCGGCGCGAAGCGGGTGACGACCTCCTGGTTGCCCAACGCGGGGTCCCCGCGCAGGGCGATGCCGGAGAGGCGAAGCGAGACGAGCCCGAAGTCGTCCGTCGCACGGGCACGGACCAGGACGGAGTCGCCGAGGAGGACCTCCTGGACCGGACTCAGCGCGGGGGCCTCGATCGTCACCTCGGGGCGCTCTCCACCGATCGTCACGAGGACGGTGTCCGCCGCGAGCTTCAGATCCGCGTCGAAGACCTCGGCGATGATGAGCACGTCCTCGCGGGTGACGTCGGCGGTGGCCTGCAGCACGCGGGTGATCGTCGTGTCGGTCACCGGATCGAGGGTCAGGTCGACCCCGTTGAAGCGGTCGACGAGGACCTCGGTCCCGAGACCCGGGTCACCGCGGATCGCGATGCCGCTGATTCGGAGCTGCGTGGCGCCGAGGTCGTCCGTGATGCGGGCGCGGACCTCGACCTCCTGACCCACCGCCAGGATCGTTCCGCCGTCCGGCGCCTCGAGCGACACCGTCGGCGGCGCCGTCTCGACGAGGCTGACCGAGACGGTGTCCTCGGCGAACTGGCCCTCGGAGTCGAACACCCTCGCGATGATGAAGACGTCCTCGACCGTATTCACGTCTCCGGTCGAGATGAGGAAGCGGGTCACGGTCGTGTCCGCCGTGCCCAGCGTCGGCACCGACTTCGAGACGAAGCGCTGAACGATCTCGTCGGTCCCCAGATCCGGATCGCCCCGGAAGGCGAGCCCTTCGAGGGTGACCGAGTCGACCGCGACGTCGTCGGCGACCCGTACGCGTACGAAGACCGAGTCGCCCAGGAGGATCTCCTGGATGGGCGACGCGACGGGCTCCTGAACCTCCACGACGGGAGGGTCGCCGAGGGGGGGGACCGGGTCCACGGGGGTTCCCCGGAACTGATTCGGACCGTCACACGACGACGCGAAGGCCGTCAGCCCCAGGAGGCCGAGGATCGTGAGGCGTCGCATCTCCGAATCGTGTCTCATGGTGGATCTCCCGTCCCGGCTCACTGCCCCGTGGGCCGGACGATGTTGGGGGTCACCAGGATGATCAGATCGCGCTGGATCGTCTGGGTCCGCGTGGTCCGGAAGAGGCCGCCGAGGAGGGGAAGGTCCATCAGGAGCGGGATCCCGGATCGGAATTCCTGCGTCTCGGTGACGAAGAGCCCGCCGATCACGACCGTCTCCCCGTCCCTCACCAGCACGCGGGAGGTCGCATTCTGCGTGTTGAAGATCAGCCCGACGTCGGACTCGGCGAGCTGCGGCGCGGAGCGCTCCGCCCGGAGCTCGAGGAGGATGTTGTCGTTGGCGGTGACGTGGGGCGTGGCCTCGAGGATGATCCCCGTCTCCTGGAACTCGACGGTCGCCTGCGGCAGCGCGCCCTGTCCCCCGCCCTGCGCGCCGGCGTCGATCACGCGGAGCGGCGTGCGCTCACCGACCTGGATCGTGGCCTGCTGGTTGTCCATCACCGTCACCGAGGGCGTCGCCTGGATGTCGGAGAGGTTCAGCGACTGCAGCGCCTCGACGAAGGTCAGGAGGGTGTGTCGCCCGATGATGAGGGAGCTGAGAAGGGTCAGCGTCGGGTTGGCGATCCGTGCATTGGCGTTCCCGAGCGCGGCGATCGAGTTCCCGCCGAGCGAGATCGCGTTCTGCTGGTCGAGCGCCTCCTGCGGCAGGTCGATCTGACCGTTCTGGTCGAGATCGATCGCTCCCGGGTTGACCTGGTTGAGCTGGTTTCCGGCCGAGTCCTTGAGGTCGTAGATGACCCCGAAGTCGGCGATGTCCGTCCGGTTGACGAAGATGATCTTCGCCGAGATCGAGATCACCGGGGTCTCGATGTCGACGTCGCGGATCATTCGCTCCACGTCCTCGTGCACCCGCTCGATGTCCGTCACGACGACCGAGTTCGTGCCCGGAAGGGCGGAGGCCTGACCGTTCGCCGAGAGGACTCCGGCGACCGCGGCGACGACCTCCTCCGCCGTCGCGTAGTTGATCCGGTAGGCGCGGGTGAAGCGCTGCTCCACCGCCTCCCGCGTCTGCAGCGCCGTGAGGGCGTCGACCCGGATGATCCCGCTCTCGACCTCGCGGGCGGTGAAGCCGTTCACCGCGAGGATCTCCTGGAGCGCGGCATCCCACGGCTGGTCGTCGATCTTGGCGTTGATCAGCCCCTGGACGTCGTTTCCGGCGACGATCGAGCGGCCGGAGATCTCCGAGAAGGAGAAGAGGACCTCGGTGACCGGGGTGTTGTTGAACTCGAAGGAGTAGAGTTCCTCCTGACGCTGCGGTGCGGGGGCCGGAGTCCGGGCCGGGACCTCGACGGTGGCGGGCGCCTCGGTCGCCGCCCGGTCCCCTCCGTCCGACCCGGCGCTCGACCAGGGGGCGAAGGCCCCGGTCGGGTTGGGGAAGGTGATCAGGATCATCCCGCGACCGGAGACGACCTCGTACTCCATCATCTCCTCGAGCTCGAGGACGAGCCGGACGACGTCGTCTCCGAAGCGCGAGCTCGAGAGGGAGAGGACCCCGCCGCGTCCGATGTCGTAGCGGTCGAGGGGAAGCGTCTCCGCCGCGCCGATCAGGTCGACGACGAGGCGGTTCGGGCCCTCCATCGTGAAGTCCCGGTAGGTCACCTCGCCGTCGTACGTGACGAGGATCTCGGTCGCGCCCACGCTCGGGTCGATCCGGACCTCCGTCGGCCCGGCGAGGCCGATCAGCGCACCGGTGAACAGAGCCAGCATCGACGACATCAGGAGCCTCCTTGGCCCGCGCGGGGGAGCATCATCACGTGCGTCTCACGGATCCGGAATTCGGTGACCTCCACGACGACGCGGTCCCTCTGGACTTCAACGAGCCGCATGTTGCCCCAGCTCTCACCGACCCGGAGCCGGCGGCTCTGGATCTCATTGAGATCGACCTCGACCTGACCGCCCACCTCGGTCACCTCGAAGTTCCCGCCGACGGTGAAGACCGCGAGGGAACGCTCCGGCTCGGCGCTGTAGATGACCGAACGGAGCGAGATCAACTCGAAGCGCGGCCCGCCGGCCGAGTTCGCGGTCAGGGGCGTGAACGGGTTCCGGCGCTCGAAGGAGGGATAGATGAAGACCTCTCTCTCGAAGACGAGTTCGGTGGTCGGAGGGGGAGTCGGCGGACCCTGCGGATCCTGCGCGGATACCGCGGTCGCCCCGACCGCCATCAGGGCGAAGGCGACCAGAAGCGCCGCGCGCGTTCTCGACGAATGCATCGGAATCATCCTCCCTCCGCCCCCTCGCCGACGGTCGCCTGCGGGACCGAGCCGGGTTCGGGCAGGATGTACGTCTCGACCTCGAAGGCGACTTCGATCGGGGCCTCGTAGTTCCCGAGCCGTCCCTGCGTCTCCTCGTAGAGACCCACCGTCATGCGGACCGGGGTGATGATGCGGCTCCCGGAGGCGATCGTGGTCAGGAACCGGCCGATCTGGTGGTAGTCGCCGACGAGTCGGAGCGAGTAGGAGAAGCGGGTGTAGTGCTGCCCCGGCTCCTCGGGGAGCGGCGTGAGGTCGAGCGGGGTGATCCCGAGCGCCCGGGCCTCCTGCTGAATGGTGTTGATCAGCGGGGCGACCTCCTCCGAGGCCGGGATCAGCTCCTCGAGTCGCCGGACGTGCATCTCGTACTGGATCGCCCGGTCCTCGAGCTCCTGAATCCCGCCCCTGAGGTTCTGGACCCGTGCGGTCTGGTTTCGCTGCTCCAGCTGCTCCAGCCGCTCCTCGAGTTCGAGCATCTGCTCGGTACGGGGGCCGTGGACGAAGCTCCAGTAGCCGTAGAAGGCCGCAACCGAAACGGCCACGGCGATCACCGCCTTCTGCTGCGTCGGGTCGGAGGGGAGGAGCGCCATCAGTTCGTCCCCGAAAGGGTGTCGGGATCCGCGGCAGCCGTGGCGGTGTCGCCCTGCACGCCCTCACCTGCGGTCTCGTCCTCCCCCGCGACCGACGACCCTTCCTCCGGGCCGATCTGATCCTCGAAGAGCGGGACCGTCTCGATGTACTCGTCCCCCGGGGGCTCGTAGAAGAGCTGCAGCTGCCAGGCGTAGTACTGCTCCTGCTGCTGCGACCCGGGCTGCTCCACCTGAAGCCCCGAGTTGATCGTGCGCACGTCCCGGAAGAAGGGCGACGCCTCGAGCGCGCTCATGTAGGTGGTCATCGCGACCAGGTCGCCCGACGCCCCGTCGAGGCTCAGCTCGAACTCGGGAAAGTCGGCGATCTCGGTGATCCCGGTCAGCCAGGTGTAGTCCGGGAGGGCCCGCGCCAGCTCGTCGAAGATGTGCGGCCAGGTGAAGCGGCCCTGATCGATCTCCTGAATGACGGCGATCCGCTGCAGGATCGAGTCCCTGCGAGCGGTCAGCTCGTTCGTCCGGGCGAGCAGATCCGCGAAGCGGGCCGAGTCCTCGAGCTGCTCCGCGATGGCCACGTCCATCTCCTCGAGCGTCCCGGAGGTCGAGAACCAGGTGAAGCCGATCCCGCCCAGCGCGAGCGCCGCCGCCGCAACGGCGGCGATGATGAACTTGTCGAGCTTGAGCCCGCCGAGGTCGGGCATCGGGATGGAGAAGTTGCGCGAGCGGCGCCTCTTCTTCCCCCCGGGGATCAGATTGACTTCGATCACGGGCGGCTCCTCACGCCTGGCGCAGGGCGAGGCCCAGCGGCAGAAGGAGCATGGGCGCCGCGTCCTCGAGCGAGAACTCGGTGGTGGCCTCGGGAGAGACCGGCACGCGCTCGAAGGGATTCACCAGGTGGGTCTCCACCCCCATGCGCCGACCCAGCGACTCCGTCATCCCGGGGATCCGGGCCCCTCCGCCGCTCAGGTAGATGCGACCCAGTTCGTCTCCGGCGGAGCGCGTCATCAGGAATGCGGCGGCGCGCTCGATCCCCACGGCGACCTCGTCGGCGGCCGTTTCGACCAGCGCCTCCATCCCCGCGACCTCGTCCCGACCCTGAACGGCATCCTCGGCCTGCTCGGCGGTCAGCCCCCGCTCGCGCTGCAGGTCCTCGCGGACGCGACGCGAACCGAAGGGGATGTCCCTCGTCAGGATCGGAACGCCGTTGTCGAGGATGTTCACGTTCGTGACCTCGTGGCCGACGTTGACGAGCGCCACGATCCCCTCCATCGCCTCCGGATAGTTCACCTCGAAGGCGTTGTGGAGGGCGAAGGCGTCGACATCGATGACCGAAGGGCTCAGCCCGGCCTCGGAGAGGAGGGCGACCCGATTGTCGACCAGCTCGCGCTTGGCCGCGACCAGGAGGACCTCCATGCGGGGCTCGTCTCCGGCCGGATCGAGGATCTGAAAGTCCAGCTCGACCGACTTGATGTCGAAGGGGACGTGCTGCTCCGCCTCCCAGCGGATGACCTCGCGCGCGTCCGACTCCTTCATCCGGTCCATCTCGATCTTCTTGATGATGACGTCGTGACCGCCGACTCCAGAGACGACGTCCGCACCCTTGAGGCCCAACTCCTGAAAGAGCCCGGAGACCGTATCGGACACGAGCGCGTAGTCCATGATCTCCCCCTCCACGATCGTGTCGGGAAGGAGGGGACGCATGGCCACGCGGGTGACCTCGGGCTGGTCACCGGAGTGACTGACCTCGACGATCTTCACGAAGCCCGAACCGATATCGAGCCCGACCGAGGTCCTGTTTCGTCCGAAGAGCCCCATGCAGCGGCCTCAGGAGGAGAGTCCAGGGAACAAATTTTTCCCTATGATACGGAGTCGACGCTAATCCCGATAGTCGAGGCGTGTCAAGAAAAAGATCGGGTCGGAGGCGGGATCGAAAATCGAGTAAACATCTGATTAGCAAGATGTCGCCACCGCCCGGGAATCCGACCCGCACGACCTTCAGCGATCCGGGCGCGGGGGTCCTCCGACGATCCGGACGAGGGGGAGCGGATCCGCGTCCTTCAACACGGCGAACGCGGTACAGAGCGAGGCCTCCACCCGGCCGCCGGCCCGGATCTCGACCTCCCCTCCTGCGAGAATCGTGCCCCGGACGCGGGCATCCGGCTCGATCCGGAGTTCCCGCTTCGCGGCCAGGAGGCCTCGGACGCGGCTCCCGGCTGCGACCGTGATCCGGTCCGCGAGGAGGACGGCCCGCCCCCTCCCGCGCACGACGATCGACCCGGCGTAGGCACCCCTGCGGGGTGGGAG
>JANQLR010000019.1 GCA_028280525.1 Longimicrobiales bacterium | reverse complement strand
TCCCACTCCTCCGACTTCGGTTCGCGGGACATCAGGTTCCTGAGTGCGTCGTGCGGGGCCCGGCCGTCGACGAGCCTGGCGTGGACCTCCTCGACGATCGGCATCTCGACGCCGTGTCGCTCGGCGAGTGCGCGGGCCGCCCGGACCGTCTTGACTCCCTCCGCGACGGAGCGGCCACCGGCGAGGATCTCGTCGAGTCGCTCGCCCTGCCCCAGCCGAACGCCGACCGTGCGGTTCCGCGACAGGTCCCCGGTGCAGGTCAGGACCAGATCGCCCATCCCGGCGAGCCCCGAGAAGGTATCCCGCCCGCCCCCCATCGCGACACCGAGACGGGCCATCTCGGCGAGGCCCCTCGTGATCAGCGCGGCGCGCGTGTTGTGCCCGAACCCGAGCCCCGCCGCGACACCGGCGGCGATCGCCATGACGTTCTTCACCGCTCCGGCCACCTCGACGCCGGTGACGTCGGAGTGGGTGTACACGCGGAAGTACCCGTTCTGGAAGGTGGCCTGCACGTACGCGGCCACCTCCGGGACCCTCGAGGCGGCCACGACGAGCGTCGGCGCCTCCCGGCCCACCTCGGCGGCGAAGGAGGGACCGGAGAGGACGGCGAAGCGCTCCTCGAGGTCGGGGCCGAGCACCTCGGCGAGGACCTGGTCCATCGTGCGGAGCGAGTCGACCTCGATCCCCTTCGAGGCACTGACCACCCGTGCATCGGCGGGGAGCGCCTCCCCTGCCTGGCTCCACACCGCGCCCGCGAACTGCGCGGGGACGACCGAGACGACCATCTCGACGCCCTCGAGCGCCTCCTTCAGCGAGGTGGTCGGGTGGATCGACTCGGGGAGCGTCACCCCGGGGAGGAAGAGGGCGTTCTCGCGGGAGGCCCGGATCCCCTCAACCACCTCGGGCTCGCGCGCCCAGAGGCGGACGGTGCGCCCATTGCCCGCAAGGACCCGGGCGAGCGCGGTCCCCCAGCTCCCCGCCCCGACGACGGCGACCGGGCGGCTCACGAGGCGGCCTCGCGGTCTCCGGCGGTCCCACCTCCGCCGGTTCCGCGGTCTCCGGCGGCGTCCCGGGTGGGTCCCTCACCCGCGTCGCTCCGACCCGAGCGGCCGAAGCGGTTCTCCTCCCCCCGGAGCAGCCGGCGGACGTTGGCGCGGTGCGCCCAGATCACGAAGGCCGAAAGCGCCGCGGCGAAGAGGACGAGCCCGGTCCCCCCGACGTGCGGGGTGAAGGCGATCCCGATCGGGAGGAGGACGGCGGCCGTGATCGACCCCAGTGAAACGATCCGGGTCGGGAGGACGACCGCCCAAAAGGCGACGAAACAGATCCCGACCGCGGCGGGCGCGAGCGCGGTGAAGACGCCGGCGGAGGTCGCGACGCCCTTCCCGCCCCGGAAGCCGGCGAAGAGCGAAAAGACGTGGCCCAGGATCGCCGCCGCCCCGTAGGCGAGCGTCCAGCCGAGTTGCCCGTCGACTCCGGCCCAGCCCGCGAAGGCGAAGGCGGGGAGGAAGCCCTTGAAGACGTCGAAGAGGAGAACCGGCACCGCCGCGGGCGCCCCCAGGACGCGGAAGGTGTTCGTGGCGCCGAGGTTGCCGCTCCCCTCCTGCCGCAGGTCGACCCCGAAGGCGACGCGACCGACCCAGAGGCTGGTCGGTACCGCTCCCAGGAGGTAGGCGAGGCCGAGGAAGAGGACGGTCATGACCGCGAGGACGAACTCCGGAACTTGATGCGCAGATCGGTCCCCTCGAAGCCCCACGCCCGGCGGAAGCCGTTCTGCAGGTAGCGAAGGTAGTTGTCGGGGACGGCCTTCGGGAAATTGGTGAAGATCACGAAGGTCGGCGGCGCGACGTCGACCTGCGAGGCGTACTTGAGGTTCAGTTCGCGGCCGCGGACGTGGGGTGGCGCATTCCGCCTCGTGAGCTTCTCGAGAACCTCGTTCACCTCGGCGGTCGGGATCCGTCGGACGCGCTGCTCCTGCACGTCGAGGACGAGTTCGAGCGCCTTGTGCACCCGCTGGCCGGTCAACGCGCTGGTGAAGAGGAAGGGCACCCACTCCAGGAAGGGGGCCCGCGCCCGGATCTCCTTCGTGAAGTTCGCCGCCGTCTGCGTGTCCTTCTCGACCAGATCCCACTTGTTGACGAGGATCGCGACGCCCGCTCCGGCCTCCCACCCCTGCTCGATCACCCGCAGGTCCTGGTGGTGGATGCCGTCCGTGCCGTCGACCACGACGAGGCAGACGTCCGCTCGATCGACGATCTTCGCCGTCCGCAGCGCCGAGTAGTACTCGACGGAGTCCGTCACCCTCGCCTGCCGGCGGAGCCCCGCGGTGTCGACGAAGACGAGGGTGTGGCCGTGGTAGGTCAGCTCGGAATCGACCGGATCCCGCGTCGTCCCCGCCTCGTCCGCCACCACCGAGCGCTCCTCCCCGAAGATCCGGTTCACCAGGCTCGACTTCCCGACGTTCGGGCGCCCGATCACCGCCACCCGCAGCCGCGTGGGGTCGTCCTCCTCCGGCTCCGCCTCCGGAAGCATCTCGAGGATGGCATCGAGCAGGTCGCCCGACCCCTTTCCCGAGACCGCCGAGACGGGGATCGGATCTCCGAGGCCGAGCCCCCAGAACTCGTGGTGCCCTTGGTCGTGCGGGAGGTTGTCCTGCTTGTTCACCGCCACCCGCACCGGCTTGTTCGTCTTGCGAAGGACCTCGGCGACCTTCTCGTCGAGGGGGTGCAGCCCCTCCTTCCCGTCGACGAGGAGGAGGATCGCGTCGGCCTCCTCGATGGCCGTGAAGGCCTGTTCGCGGATGCGACGATCGATCGGCTGGTCCGATTTCTCGACGATCCCACCGGTGTCCACGATGAAGAAGGCGCGCCCGGCCCAGTCGGCGCGGGCGAAGTTCCGGTCCCGCGTCACCCCGGGTCGGTCGTCGACGATGGCGAGCCGCTCCCCGATCACCCGGTTGAAGAAGGTCGACTTCCCCACGTTCGGGCGTCCGACGACGGCGAGGACGGGGAGCGTCATCGCGCCCACCCCCGCGCGCCGGCGTGGTCGAGGCGGTCGAGTCGAGGGCGGCGGAAGAGTCGGGACATCTCGGGCGGTGGGTCGCGGAGGGGCTCGGGTGCGGCGGGCCTGCTCCGCCGAGGGCGGCTCGCGGGGCGGCGATGGCGTCCCCGATGGGGCAGCCCGTAAGCTAACCCGCTGTCGGACCGGTCCCAACGGCCCCGCGGCGCATCGGAACCGTCGGCGGGCGCGAACGTAGTGACGACGAGCGACAGGGTCGCCCCCGGGCGGAGAGGCGTGGTCCGGAGAGGCCCCGCCGGCCCCGGTCGGTGGAACGAGGAACGGAAGGGAGGTCGGCGGTGCGCAGGAGCGTCCAGATTGCGGCGGGGTTGGCCCTGCTGGGGGTGTGGGGGTGCGAGGAGGTCGAGGTGGCGATCGATGCCCGTCGGGATCTCACGCCGCACGAGGCGTACGTTCGGGGTCTCCACGACGCCGGGCTCGCCGGCACCGCGCTGACGCAGGACTGGCTCCGGGAGGCCTCGCGGGCCCTGCAGGAGCCGCTCGCCATGCAGGCCCCTTTCGTGGAGGAGGGGTACTTCACCCCGGAGGACCCGATGGCGATCGGGTACCGCTTCGAGCTGGAGCGCGGCCAGACGGCGACCGTCTCCCTCGCCGTGGACTCGGAGGTCGGTGGTCAGGTCTTCTTCGATCTCCTCCGCGTCGCCGAGGACCCGGACGGACCGCCACGCCCCGTCCGCGCCGACACGACCGACCTCGGCTTCGTCTACGAGCCCACGCGGGACGGCGAATTCGTGGTGCGGGTCCAGCCCGAACTACTTCGCGGAGGCGCCTACCGCCTGAGCGTCGAACTCGATCCAGCGCTCGCCTTCCCCGTGTACGGTCGCTCGATGAGCGCCGCCCTCTCACTCTGGGGAGCGCCGCGCGACGGAGGCCGACGCCGACACGAGGGGATCGACATCTTCGCCCGTCGAGGCACCCCGGTCGTCGCCTCGGTCGCGGGCCGGGTCACCCGCGCCAACACGACGCCGATCGGGGGGAAGGTCGTCTGGCTCCGAGACGACCGGCAGCGACGCTCGATCTACTACGCCCACCTCGACACCCAGGCCGTCGAGCGCGGCGACCGGGTCGAGATCGGCGACACCCTGGGCACGGTGGGCAACACCGGGAACGCCATCACCACCCCACCCCACCTGCACTTCGGGATCTACTACCGGGGCGAGGGTGCGGTGGACCCCGCGCCCTTCGTCCGACCGGTCGGTCGCAGCGCCGCGGAGTTCGCCGTCGACCGCGAGGCGTGGGGGGAGTGGGTCCGGATCGCCGACGAGGGGATCCGGCTTCGCACCGGCCCGTCCCGGCGCGCAGAGGTAGCCAGCGAGCTGGATCGATGGACCCCGGCCCGCGTCCTCGGCGGATCGGGCGACTGGTATCGCGTACGACTCCCGGATGGACGGAGCGGATACGTCGCCGCCCGCCTGACCGAGTCGATTGAGGCCCCCGTCGACACCTGGGTGGGTGATCGCTCGACCGACGTGGTGGCCGGGCCGACCCCCGACTCCCCTCGGATGAGCCGCCTCGCGGTCGGGGACGAGGCGGAGATCCTCGGCACCTGGGGCGACTTCCACCTGATCCGGGCGGACCTCCCCGCACTCGGGTGGATCCGCTCCCCTTCGGTCGCCACCGACCGGGATCGGTAGCCCGGACGACCCCGCTCCCAGGACGGGAGGACCGCCCGGAGCGTCGCGGCGTCCGCACAGGACGCGCTGGCGCTCCCCGCCGACGTACGAACGCCCGGCCGCGAACTCCTGTCGCGACCGGGCGTCCTCACAAGCGGGAGACGGGACTCGAACCCGCGACCCTCAGCTTGGGAAGCTGATGCTCTACCAACTGAGCTACTCCCGCGTGGGCGTTGAATCTATCGCGCTCGCCGCGGGGGTCAATGCGGGTGCCGAGCGGGGCCGACGCGCCCGAAGACGTGAGCTTGCCGCCTAGCGAGGCCCGGCGTCAGCCGCCGAGGATCGCGTAGCCGTACCCGTGAATCTTCTGGTCCGACAGGAGGTCGATCCGAAGCTCGGCGGTCTGGCCCTGCTCCGGCGCGCGGATGCTCACCGTACGGGTGTCGAAGGCGGTCCCCGCAGCGTCGTAGAAGGTGAACTCGAGCGCGATCGGCGCACCCGGGTCGAGCGACTGGTTCGTGATCGAGCCGACGATCAGACCGCCTCCCGACGGATCGCGCTGGATCTGCAGCCCGTCGACCAGGAAGGCGAGCCCCTCGATCGCCTCGACGTTCGCCCGCGCGGCGTCGGAGTCCCCGATCCGGTTGGCGGTCTGAGCCACGATCAGGTAGGCGTTCCGGTTCGCCGGGTCGAGCACCTTCCACCGCTCGGCCTGGGCGATCACCTGCTCGAGAGCGCCCTCGGGCGGCGCCTCGGCACCCTCGCCACCCGGCCACGCGAGCATCATCGAGCGGCCGTAGAGCTCGAGCGCGTCCCGGTCGTTTACCGAGGTACCGAAGGCGCGCTCGAAGGCCTGGGCCGCACCCGCGTAGTCCTCGGACTGATACCGACCGACCCCGATGTCGTAGTAGTCGGTGCCGTCGAGGCCGTCCGTCGCGAGAAGCTGGTCGTAGATCGCCGTCGCCGAGTCCGGCATCTCCATGCGCACGAAGACGTTCGCGAGCGAGCTGAGGTACGAGACGTTGGACGGGTCCTCGGCGAGAAGGTCGCGGAGCCCGGCCTTGGCCTCGTCGTAGCGGCCGGCGTTGATGTACGCCGTCGTCACCGTGACCGGGACGTCCGCCGCCTGCGAGCGCCACTGCTCTACCGTCGTGGAGTCCATGTCGTTGACCCGGTCCGAGTTGACGATCTCGACCGCCGACTCGAGCACCGCGATCGCCTCGTCGTACTCCCCTTCGTTCACCAGGAGCTGACCGAGGATGAACTTCACCTCCGGCCGGTCCCCGTAGATGACGTCGGCCGCGCGGAAGATCTCGATCGCCTCTTCGTACTCCCCGGAATTCACGAGCGGGGCGCCCTCGGAGTAGAGGTTGATCCAGATCTGCTCCCGCTCGCGCTCCGTCTCGATCGCGTACACCGGCCGAAGCTCCTCGGCGCGACTGAACATCCGAGCCGCTGCCTCGTACTCGCTGAGCCCGATGTTCGCCCGGGCGGCCTGGAGGTGCGGGAGGGGGTTCGTGGAATCCGCGGCGATCGCGTCCATCGCGGCGGAGAGCGCCTGCTGATAGAAGGGCGCCGCGTCCTCCGAGTTCTCGAGCGCCGAGGCGGCGTCGTCGAGGGCGTCCGCGGCGGTGCGGGTCATGTCGTTGGTGCGCTCGCGCTCGCCCGTGGCGATGCGATCGCCGGACGGGGCCGACGGCTCAGGGGCGCTGCCGCCCGTTCCGCCACCCGCCGCGCATCCGGCCGTCAGGACCAGAATTCCCGCCATGGCGAGGCTCATACGGAGCTTCATTCCCGATTTCCTCCTGGAGTGTTCGATGTCGGGGAACAGCGGGAAAAGGTAGAAACGACGCCGGTTCCGGTCAAACGGATTGCGGCTTCGTGACGGCCCTGAGACGGGCGAGGACGGCCTCGCGTCCCGCCGCCTGAAGCAGCGCGCCCAGCTCCGGGCCGTGCTCGTCGGCCGTCACCGCCATGCGCACCGGGACGAAGAGCCCGGCACCGCGGGCGCCGATCCCCTTCCCGGCCTCACGGATGGCCGCCTTGATCGCGTCCGCCGACCACTCGCCGAGCGCACTGAGCGCGCCGTAGACCGCAGCAACGATCTCCTGCGACGAGACATCCGACCGGATTCGCTCGCGGAGCGCCTCCCACGCGGGGCCCTCCTCAGGCGCGACCCATGCGAGGTGCCCCGGAACCTCCGAAAGCTCGCGCAGCCGGGATCGAATCGCCCGAAGCGCCACGTCGAGGGCGGCGTCGGAGAGGGGAAAGCGCTCCCGGTCCACCCGCTCCCGAGCCGCGGCCAGGTACCTGGGCTCCGACCACTCGGCCAGGTGCTGCCCCGAGACCCACCCGAACTTCTCCGGGTCGTAGCGGGTGTCGGAGGCCCCCACCCGGTCGAGGTCGCGCGCCTCCACCAGCTCGGCCACCGT
>JANQLR010000400.1 GCA_028280525.1 Longimicrobiales bacterium | reverse complement strand
GGACCGAGTCCGCGTCCAGCTCGAGGTGGGCGAGCAGCGACGCCTCCGCGCCGTCCCGGACGGCCCCGGCGCGGGCGACCTCCGCCGCGGCGGAGGCGGCGAAGGCCTCGGCCCGGAGTCGGTCCGCGTCGGTCGCGAGCCCCGCTTCGCTCCGGAGTCGGACGACCTCCGCCGTCGACTCGGCGGCCTCGCGCCCGGCCGTTGCGGCCTCCAGGACGGCGTCCGCTTCGAGGAGACCGAGGTATCCGAGCCGCGTCCGCAGTCGAGCCGCGTCCCGGGCGCGGTCGGCCCCGAGCGTGGCCGCCCGGGCGCGCTCCCGCGCACCGGTGCGCCGCGCGCCCAGCGTCGGATCGAAGAGACGCCAGCCGACCTCGAGCGCGAGGGACAGGTCGTCGATTCGCGCGGGGTCGTTCAGCCGATCGACGGCGAAGTCGTCCTGGGTGAACCGACCCTGACGCAGCCGGGTGCCGAAGGCCGCCACCGGATCGGTGGTCGTCAGTCCGTCGGCGGAGAGCCCCACCGTGGGCAGCCGCGAGCCGTCGGCGGCGGAGGCTTCGAGGCGTGCACCCTCGGCACGAAGCCGCGCGGCCACCGCCATGGTCGCCGAGTCGGTCCGTGCGAGCGCCTCCTCCAGCGAGAGTTCCACCGACTGCCCGCGAGCGGGGGCGGCGGTCGTCAGGAGGAGAAGGGGCACCGCAAGCACACCCTTCCCCACAAACATTGTAACATTCATATGTCTATATTTATCCGACATGAGAATCAGCCCGTCTCGCCCTGGGATGCCTCGGCGAGGAGGGCGGCGGAGGTCCCGCGGAGACAGGAGAGCACCTTCAGCGCCCGCGGATCACCGAGTCGGTAGAGGACGTGCACTCCGTCCTTCCGTCGCTCGAGGATCCCCTTGTCGCGCATGAGCGAGAGGTGCTGGGAGGCGACGGCCTGCTCGATGTCGAGCGCCTCCCAGATCTCGGTGACGGTCGCCTCCCGACGCCGCTCCAGCAGATCGAGGATCCGCAGGCGGACGGGGTGCCCCAGACAGCGGAGCATCCGTGCGGTCTCTTCGAGGAGCCCGGCAGGGAGGTTCGAGGTGTCGGTGGTAGCTCCGGACATGGGTGTCCTCCGTTCAGGTACGAACATATGGATAATCATATGTTCGAATGTCCGCAATCCCCCCAGGTGGCGAATGAGGAGAGGGGGCCGTGCACGGGCGCGGGGCCCGGTCCGGAGTCAGTTCGTGCGGCGGCGCCGCGAGACCTCGTCGAGGAGCGCCCGCTCGTCGTCGGTCAGCGAGGACATGCCCGACGCGGAGATCTTGTCGAGCACCCGGTCGACCTCGTCGAGCATCCGGCGCTCGTCGACCTTCTCCCACTCCTGCCCCCTGGGCGCCGAGGCCTGAGCCGCGGTCGCGCGGTCCTCCGACGGCACGATCGCCAGCTTGCGCCGGGTCGCGCGGGCCTTCGGCGCCCTGGAGCGCATCGCTTCGAAGGCCTCTCCGGGCCGCCAGTCCGCCTTCAGGTAGATGAAGGCGGCGATCAGGCCGCCGAGGTGGGCGAAGTGGGCCGTGCCATCCGGCGCCCCGAGCGACGATAGGAGCGTCGTCACGAAGAGGAAGGCCACCAGCCACTTCGCCTTCACGGGGAAGACCCCGAAGATGTAGATCGGCGCGTTCGGCCAATTCATGGCGAAGGCGAGCATGACGCCGTACACGGCCCCCGACGCCCCCACCACCGAGATGTTCGGGAAGAAGAAGGAGAGCGCGGCACCCCCCACCCCGGCCACGAAGTAGAAGCGGACGAACTCGCGCCCGCCCCACTGTCCCTCGAGCGGCGTCCCGAAGAAGAAGAGGACCAGCATGTTGATCGCCAGGTGCCAGAAGCCCTGGTGAACGAACATGTAGGTGACCATCCCCCACGGACGGGTCAGGAGACGACCGGGCTGCAGCGCGAAGAGATCGTAGACGAGGGCGGGCGCGATCAGCGTCACGACGAAGGCGACGGCGTTGGCGATCAGCAGCCGCTTCACCATCGGTGTGACGGAGAAGTTCAGGGAGAACCCGTAGTTTCGCTGACCGTACATCTCGCTGCTCATCCTCGCGGGGTGCCGGGGCGCATCCCCCGGATCGGTCTCAACCCCGCTCCCCTTGGCTGTGTTCCTGGCTCCTTCCGGCCCTTCACCTCTCCTGTACGGCCGCCGTCGCGATCCGGTGACAGAGCTCCGGGAAGTCGATCCCGGCGGCCCGCGCCGCACCCGGCAGGAGGCTGTTCGACGTCATCCCCGGGAGCGAGTTGGCCTCCAGACACCAGAGCCCGCCCTCCGCATCGAGCATGAAGTCGACTCTCGAGTAGTGTCGGAGGCGCAGGGTGCGATGTGTAGCGAGCGCGAACTCCCGCATCGGACGCGCAATGCCCTCTTCAAGGTTCGCCGGGAAGATCTCCTGCGCCATCCCCGGCTGGTACTTGCACTCGTAATCGAAGAGTTCATGCGCAGGAATGATCTCCCCGATCGGCAGCGTCTCACCGCCCAGGACGCCCACCGTGAACTCGCGCCCGCGGACGTACGCCTCGACCAGGACGTGGTCGCCGAAGTGCCGGGCGTCGTCGAGCGCGGCCTCGAGTTCGGCGCGGTCGTGCGCCAGGTGCAGCCGGAGCGACGACCCGCCCGAGGCCGCCTTCACCACCGCCGGGAGCCCGACCTCCGCCTCCGCGGCGTCCGCCGACTCCGGATTCATCATCCACGCCGGGGTGGGAATCCCGGCGTCGCGCATCATCCGCTTCGACAGATCCTTGTCCATCGCCAGGAGGCAGCCGATCCGGTCGCTCCCGGTGTACGCCATCCCCTCGGCGTCCATCAGCGCCTGCAGCGTGCCATCCTCCCCCGCCCCGCCGTGGAGCGCGAGGAAGTGGACGTCCGCGCCGCCCGCCCGCGGGTGCTCGGCCAGCTCCCTCAGCCCGCCGGAGGCCAGCTGATCCCGGAGCCCGGGCGGCGGCGGCGAGGGCGCGACGCCCGCGTCGCGAAGGCCGGCCTCCCGCTCCCGGTCGATCTCTCCCCCGGCGGTGTCCCAGCACACGACCTCGTGTCCGCGAGCCCGGAGCGCCTCGGCGACCTGAGCCCCCGAGGCGAGCGAGACGGCGCGCTCGTCCGAGGCGCCCCCCATCAGGACGGTGATCCGCACCTCAGGCCCGTCCCTGCGCCAACCCGCGCACCACGTCGTAGCGGGTCACGATGCCGTCGATCCGACCGTCGCAGCGAACGAGGACGGCGGGGGTCGTGTGCGTGAGGAGCCGGGTGACCTCGTCCTCGTCGGCGATCCCGGTCAGGACGGGGTACGGCGCCCCCATGAGCGCCTCCACCGGCCGATCCAGCGCATCCGCGTCGGCGAGCACGGCGGACATCAGCTCCGCCTCGGCGACCGAGCCGACACACTCGTCATCCGCGAGGACGGGGAGCTGCGAAACGCCGTGGGAGCTCATCGTCGAGAGCGCCATCTTCACCGAGGTCGACGGGGTGGCCGCCTTCAGATCCGTGGGGCCCTCCTTGCCGCCGACCATCTCCGCCGCGCTCCGACGGCGGGGCCGCTCCAGGAAGCCGTTCTCCCGCATCCACTCGTCGTCGAAGACCTTGGACAGGTAGCGCTCCCCCCAGTCGCAGAGGTTGATGACGATGAAGGCCTCGGGGTCGTCGATCCGCCGCGCTTCCTCGATGGCGGCGCGCCGGACAGTTCCCTCGGCCAGCGTTCCTCGAAACCCTTCAGCCCGACGGCGGCGACCCATTTTTCCTCGAT